>CALWXT010000019.1 GCA_944385575.1 uncultured Flavonifractor sp.
GGGCACGTTGGAAAACTCCCGGATGCGCATGCAGGCCTGCAGCCCGTCGATCTTGGGCATCATCAGATCCAGGATGATGAGGTCGAAGCCGCCGCTCCGGGCCAGCTCCACCGCCTGCTCCCCGTCGTACCCCGCCTCCACCTGGTAGCCCTCGCTTTCCAGGTTGAACTTGATGCCCTTCACCAGCACCTTCTCGTCGTCTACCACTAATATTTTCAAGGCGTGTCCTCCTTTTGTGAAACCGTTACCTGGTCGATCAGGCCCGCCAGGATGCCCTCGCCGATGCCCTTGACCCGGGTCAGCTCCTCCGGGCTGCGGAAGGGCCCGTTGGCCTCCCGGTCGGCGATGATATCCGCCGCCCGCTTCTCCCCGATTCCCGGCAGGGTCATGAGCTCCTCCGCCGTGGCGGTGTTCAGATCCACCTTTTCGTCGGGCGCCTGGCTCTGGGACGGGGCCGGCGTAAGCACCAGCGGCGTCTCCTGGACCAGGGTCCGGTCCGTCTCCACCCACACCGGCTCCCCACAGGCGGCGTCCCGCAGGAACCAGCCGCCGGTAAAGCTGAGGAAGGCCACTGCCAGAAGCACAGACAGAAATTCCAGTTTGGAAATCTTCACGAATTCTGTCCACCTCCCCCGTTGCGTCCCCGTGCGGGGTCTGGTATAATAACGAAGACATACAAAGTTATTATATCATACTTAAATGGAGTTTCCTATGAAAAAATCACGACTGATATCCCTTCTTCTGGTTCTGGTCCTGGCTCTCTCCCTCTCCGCGCCCTTTGCTGCGGCGGCGGAGAGCAGCGGCAGCGCGATTCTGGACGCCATGACGGTGAATGCCAAGGCCGCCATCCTGGTGGACCCGGACACGGACGAGATTCTCTACGAGCTCAACGCCCATGAGAAGATGTACCCCGCCTCCATCACCAAGGTGATGACCTGCCTGCTCACGCTGGAGGCGGTGGACCGTGGGGAGCTGACGCTGGAGCAGACCGTCACCGCCAGCCAGGCCATCCACACCGGCATCGGGGACAACGCCTCCACCGCCGACATCAAGGTGGGGGAGGAGATCCGCATCATCGACCTGCTGTACGCCGCCCTGATCCCCTCGGCCAACGAGGCGTGCAACATCATGGCGGAAACGGTGAGCGGCGACGTGGCCAGCTTTGTGGAGCTGATGAACCAGCGGGCGGCCGAGCTGGGCATGACGGGCACCCACTTTGCCAACACCCACGGCTATCATGACGACAATCACTACACCACCGCCTACGACGTGTATCTGATGAGCAAGGAGGCCATGAAGCACGAGACCTTCCGCACCATCGTCTCCTCTCTGAACTACACCATGCCCGCCACCAACATGCACCCGGAGGAGCGCATCGTCCGCTCCACCAACGCCCTGATCTCCAACTTCCGCGTAGCGGGCTACCTGTATCAGTACGCCACCGGCGTCAAGACCGGCCACACGCCGGAGGCGGGCTACTGTCTGTCCGCCTCCGCCACCAAGGAGGACCGGAACCTGATGTCGGTGGTCATGGGCTGTGACCGGGAGCCGGGCACCACCGGCAGCGAGGGCTTCATCTACTTCAGCGAGACCATCCGTCTGTTCGACTGGGGCTTCAACAACTTCACCCGCCAGACCATGCTGGACGAGACCAAGCGGGACATCCAGGAGGTGGAGGTCACCCTGGGCAAGGACACCAACTATGTCACCCTGGAGCCTCAGGGTGAGGTCACCGCCCTGCTGCCCAAGGACGTGACGGCGGAAAACTTTAAGTATGACTACACCCTCAACGCCGAAAGCGTGGAGGCGCCGGTGGAGAAGGGCCAGCAGCTGGGCACCATCTCTGTGTCCTTCAACGGCAAGACCTACGGCACCCTGCCTCTGGTGGCCAGCATCAGCGTGGAGCGGGACCCCTGGCTCTACCGTCTGGACCGGCTGCAAAAGTTCTTCGACCAGCTGTGGGTAAAGATCCTGCTGGTGGTCATTCTGGTGCTCATCGCCTTCCTGCTGCTGCGCCGGCTGTTCTTCCGGGGCCGCCGGGGCCGCTACGGCTCCTCTTACGGCGGAGGCCGCCGCAGCCGCTATACCGGCTCCCGCCGCCGCAGATAAGGTTCCATCAAAAAAGGACCCCTTCACGTGATGTGAAGGGGTCCCTTTTTCCGCTCAGTTGTCTTCCGCCAGCAGGTCTTCCACCAGCTCCACCGCGTCATACACCATCCGGTCACAGTGGGGCTTGCGCTCCTCTCCCCGCTCCTTGGCCATGGTGAGCAGCTTGGCGCAGTCCAGGGCCTGGTTCTTCTCCCGGAACCTCCGCAGCAGGGCGTTGGAGGCATCCGTTCCCCTGCCGGCCATGCCCAGCACCATCAGCGCGCCGGTCACCGCGCCGCAGGTGGAGCCGTGGCGCATGCCGGAGCCGAAGTGGGCGCCCAGCCTGTAGGCCTCCTCCTCCGTCATGCCGCACTCCTTGCAGAAGGGCACCAGCACCGACTGGCAGCAGTTGAAGTGGATATCGGTTCTGGCCCGGAGGCCCTTGGTTTCTTCCATTCTGTTCATGCTTCTGTCTCAGTCCTTTTTCAGTTAAACATATCCCCGTGGTCGGCAAACAGCCTGCGCACCCGCGCCAGCAGCGGGGCGTGCTCCGGCGCCGTCAGACCGGGGTCGGTGTGCAGCAGCTCCTCCGCGGCGCTCTGCGCCTCCTTCAGCACCCGCATGTCGGCGGCCAGGTCGGCGATGGCCAGCTGGGGCAGGCCGTGCTGCCGGGAGCCGAAAAAGTCGCCCGGCCCTCGGAGGCGGAGGTCTTCCTCCGCTATTTTAAACCCGTCGTTGGTCTTTGACAAGACCCGCAGCCGCTCCCGGCTGTCCTGGTTGTGGGTGGAGGTGACCAGCACACAGTAGGACTGGTGCCTGCCCCGGCCCACCCGGCCCCGGAGCTGGTGGAGCTGGCTGAGGCCGAAGCGGTCGGCGTTCTCCACCACCATCAGGGCGGCGTTGGGCACGTCCACCCCCACCTCGATGACGGTGGTGGACACCAGCACATCCAGCTCGCCCGCCGCGAATGCGGTCATCACGGCGTCCTTCTCCCTGCTTTTCATCTTTCCGTGGACCAGGCCCACCCGCAGGTCGGGGAACACCTCCGTCTGGAGGGTCTGGGCGTAGGCCACGGCGGCCTTGCCCGCCGCCTCCTGGTCCTCCCCCTCCTCCACGGCGGGGCAGACCATGTAGGCCTGACGGCCCTCACCCACCAGCTTGCGGACAAAGTTGTACATCCGCTGCCGCTTGTCCTCTCCCACCACGTAGGTTTCCACCGGACTGCGGCCGGGGGGCAGCTCATCCACCACCGACACGTCCAGATCCCCGTAGATCACCAGGGACAAAGTGCGGGGAATGGGCGTGGCCGACATGACCAGCACGTGGGGAGATGTTTTGGCCTTGGCGGCCAGGGCGGCCCGCTGGCCCACGCCGAAGCGGTGCTGCTCGTCGGTGACCACCAGGCCCAGGTCGGCAAAGCGCACCCCCTCGCTGATGAGGGCGTGGGTGCCGATGACCAGGTCCACCTCCCCCGCCTCCAGGGCGGCGTACAGCTCCTTCCTGGCCTTGCCCTTGACGGACCCGGTGAGCAGGCCCACACGCAGCCCCGCCTTCCCCAGCAGCGTGGACAGGGAGCGGAAGTGCTGCTCGGCCAGCAGCTCGGTGGGTGCCATCAGGGCACACTGCCGGCCGTTCCGGGCAGTCACCCAGGCGCCGTAGGCCGCCAGCATGGTCTTGCCCGAGCCCACGTCGCCCTGGACCAGGCGGTTCATGGGCACGCCGGAGGACAGGTCGGCGGCCATCTCCTCCATCACCCGCCCCTGCGCCCCCGTCAGCTGGAAGGGCAGCAGGGCCCGGAATTCCTCCTGGGGCGGGATGCGGAAGGCCGTCCCCGCCTCCCTGTCCCGCCGGTGGCGGAGCAGGGCCATGCCGCAGGTGAGGAAAAACAGCTCCTCAAAAATCAGCCGCCGCCGGGCGGTCTCCAGGGCGATCTCGTCGGCCGGAAAGTGGATGTTCCGGCAGGCAAACTCCGCCGTGGCCAGGGCGTGGGCCTGCCGCAGCCCGTGGGGCAGGGCCTCCTCCGCCTGGTCGGCGCACTCCTCCACGCACCGGAGGGTCAGGCCCGCCAGCAGGTTGTTGGAGATCCCCCGGGTCAGGGGGTATACCGGCAGGATGCGGCCGGTGAATTTGACCCGGTCCGCCCGCTCGCACACCGGGTTGGTCATCTGCCGCCGGTTGGGCGGGCCCTCCACTTTGCCGAAGCAGACATAGTCCTCTCCCACCCGGAAGGCGTCTCTCAGGTAGCTCTGGTTGAAAAAGGTGGCGGTGAGGCTGCCGGTGTCGTCCACCAGGCGCACCTTCACCAGCTCCAGCCCCTTGCGGATGCGGGAGAGGCGGGGCGTCTCGGCCGCCGTCAGGGTGAGACATACCGGCAGGCCCTCCGGCGCGGCGGCGACGGTGCTCATCCTCCGCCGGTCCTCGTAGCTTCTGGGATAGTAGCCCAGCAGATCCCCCACCGTGGCCAGCCCCAGCTTTTCCAGGCTGGCCGCCCGGGCCTGACCGATGCCGGGCAGCTCCCGCAGGCTGGCGGTCCAATTCAGCGGCACACCCACTCCCCCCTTTCCGCATCAGTGTAGCATATTTCCCATTTCCCGGCAAGCGCCCCCGCGTGCTTCCTGTGCTTCCTGCCGAGTTTTGCAATTTTCGATAAAAATGATTGCAAAAACTTTAGGGTACAGATATAATAGTCTCAATCAACACATCATAGCTATTTGTCCCGGAACAAGGGTGTTTCAGGACGCGGCGGGGGCGCGTGCCCATCCGCCGTCTTTGTTTCTATTTTGACAGGTTATGACAAATCCGATTCAGAAAGGAAGGACAGCATGGCGGAATGCAAGTTTAACAAAGTCCTGGTGGCAAACCGGGGCGAAATCGCCATCCGGGTGTTCCGGGCCTGCTACGACCTGGGCCTGCACACGGTGGCCATGTATTCCAATGAGGACACCTTTGCCCTGTTCCGCACCAAGGCGGACGAGGCCTACCTCATCGGCGAGAACAAGTCCCCCCTGGGGGCCTACCTGGATATCCCCTCCATCATTGATCTGGCCAAGCGCCGCAATGTGGACGCCATCCACCCCGGCTACGGCTTTTTGAGCGAGAACGCCGACTTTGCCAGGGCGTGTGAGGACGCGGGCATCACCTTTATCGGCCCTTCCTCCAAGATCCTGGCCCAGATGGGCGACAAGCTGACGGCCAAGGCCATCGCCAAGGCCTGCAACGTGCCCACCATCCCCGGCTCGTCCGAGCCCCTCAAGAGCGGGGAGGAGGCGCTGGAGAAGGCCATTTCCTACGGCTTCCCCATCATTCTGAAGGCGGCCGGCGGCGGCGGCGGCCGGGGCATGCGCCGGTGCGACACGCCGGAGGAGGTCATTCCCGCCTTCAATCTGGTGAAGAGCGAGGCCAAGAAGGCCTTCGGCAACGAGGACATTTTCATTGAGAAGTACCTGGTGGAGCCCAAGCACATCGAGGTGCAGATCCTGGGCGACAAGCACGGCAACGTGGTCCACCTGTTCGAGCGCGACTGTTCCCTCCAGCGCCGGTACCAGAAGGTGGTGGAGTTCGCCCCCGCCTTCAGCGTGCCGGAGGCCACCCGTCAGAAGCTGTATGAGGACGCCGTCAAGGTGGCAAAGCACGTGGGCTACGTGTCCGCCGGCACGGTGGAGTTCCTGGTGGACAAAAACGGGGACCACTATTTTATCGAGATGAATCCCCGCATCCAGGTGGAGCACACCGTCACCGAGATGGTCACCGGCATCGACCTGGTGCGGGCCCAGATCCTCATTGCCGAGGGTCATCCCCTGTCCACCCCGGAGATCGGCATTCCCTCCCAGGATTCCGTGCACATGAACGGCTACGCCCTCCAGTGCCGGGTGACCACCGAGGACCCGGCCAACAACTTCGCCCCCGACACCGGCAAGATCACCGCCTACCGTTCCGGCGGCGGCTTCGGCGTCCGTCTGGACGGCGGCAACGCCTACACCGGCGCGGAGATCTCCCCCTACTATGACTCTCTGCTGGTCAAGGTCACCTCCTGGGACAACACCTTTGAGGGTGTGTGCCGCAAGGCCATGCGTGCCATCAGCGAGGAGCATGTCCGGGGCGTCAAGACCAACATCCCCTTCGTCACCAACATTCTGGCCCATCCCACCTTCCGGGCGGGCAAGTGCCACACCAAGTTCATCGACGAGACCCCCGAGCTGTTCGACATCGACACCGGGCGGGACCGCGCCACCAAGGTTCTGAAGTATATCGCCCAGATCCAGGTGGACAATCCCTCCGCCGAGCGGCCTCAGCACGACATTCCCCGCTTCCCGCCCTATGAGCACACGCCGCCCAAGTGTACCGGCCTGAAGCAGCTGCTGGACGCCAAGGGCCCCGAGGCGGTGCGGGACTGGGTGCTGGACCAGAAGAAGCTGCTCATCACCGACACCACCATGCGGGACGCCCATCAGTCCCTGCTGTCCACCCGGGTGCGTACCCGCGACATGCTCAAGGCCGCCGAGGGCACTGCGGAGATCCTCAACGACTGCTTCTCTCTGGAGATGTGGGGCGGCGCCACCTTCGACGTAGCCTACCGCTTCCTCCACGAATCCCCCTGGGAGCGGCTGCGTCTGCTGCGGGAGAAGATCCCCAACATCCCCTTCCAGATGCTGCTGCGGGGCGCCAACGCGGTGGGCTACACCAACTACCCGGACAATCTGATCCGCGCCTTCATCAAGGAGGCGGCCATCGGCGGCATCGACGTGTTCCGTATTTTTGACTCTCTGAACTGGATTCCCGGCATGGAGATCGCCATGGACGAGGTCCTCAAGCAGGGCAAGCTGTGCGAGGCCACCATGTGCTACACCGGCGACATTCTGGACCCCAAGCGGGACAAATACACCCTCAAATACTATGTGGATATGGCCAAGGAGCTGGAAAAGCGGGGCGCGCATCTGCTGTGCATCAAGGACATGTCCGGCCTGCTGAAGCCTTACGCCGCCAAGAAGCTGGTGACCGCGCTGAAGCAGGAGGTGGGCCTGCCCATCCACCTGCACACCCACGACACCTCGGGCAACCAGGTGGCCGCCTATCTGATGGCCGCCGAGGCTGGCGTCGATATCGTGGACTGCGCCATCGACTCCATGTCCTCCATGACCAGCCAGCCCTCCCTCAACGCGGTGGTCACCGCCCTGCAGGGTCAGGAGCGGGACACCGGCCTGGACCCCGTCAAGCTCCAGAGCCTCTCCGACTACTGGGCCGACGTGCGTCTGCGCTATGCCAAGTTTGAGGCGGGCATCAAGAACCCCTCCACCGACATCTACCGCTACGAGATGCCTGGCGGCCAGTACACCAACCTGAAGAGCCAGGTGGAGAGCCTGGGTCTGGGCCACCAGTTCGAGGCGGTGAAGGAGATGTACTCCACCGTCAACCACATGCTGGGCGACATCGTGAAGGTGACGCCCTCCTCCAAGATGGTGGGCGACCTGGCCATCTTCATGGTGCAGAACGACCTGACGCCCGAGAACATCGTGGAGCGGGGCGAGGCGCTCACCTTCCCCGACTCGGTGGTGAGCTACTTCAAGGGCATGATGGGCCAGCCTGCCTGGGGCTTCCCGGAGGATCTCCAGCGGGTGGTGCTCAAGGGCGAGGCGCCCATCACCTGCCGTCCCGGCGAGCTGCTGGAGCCCATCGACTTCGAGAAGGCCCGGGAGGAGGTCCGCAAGTTCTACTCCGACGCCTCCGACCACAACGTCATCTCCTGGTGCCTCTATCCCAAGGTGGTGGAGGACTTCTACCGCCACCGTCAGGAGTACGGCTATATCATGCGCATGGGCAGCCATGTGTTCTTCAACGGCATGGCCCTGGGCGAGACCAACAAGATCAACATTGAGGACGGCAAGACCCTGGTCATCAAGTATATGGGTCTGGGCGACCTGAATGAGGACGGCACCCGCAACGTCCACTTCGAGCTCAACGGCATGCGCCGTGAGGTAGCGGTGCCCGACAAGAGCGCGTCCGCCCAGGTGCGGAAGGTGGCTCTGGCCGATCCCTCCGACAAGAGCCAGGTAGGCGCCTCCATCCCCGGCATGGTGTCCAAGGTCAACGTCAAGCCCGGCGACGCCGTGGAGGAAAACCAGGTGCTGGCCGTCATCGAGGCCATGAAGATGGAGACCTCCGTGGTAGCCCGCATGAAGGGCACCGTGGACCAGGTGCTCATCAAAGAGGGCGGCTCCGTCAAGGCCGGCGAGCTGCTGATTACCATTAAGTAAAAACAGCGGCAGTTTGGCAGGGGCTCTCCCGCCGCCCTCTTGCCCGCCATCCGGCGGGCCGCCGCAAATGCGGCGGAGCGGGGCGGAATTCACTTTCGCCCCGCGATACTAAAATCAAATCCCTCCGGGTCCCCGCGCAAGCTGGCTTGCGTGGGGCGGGCGGCTCCGTCAAGGCCGGCGAGCTGCTGATTACCATTAAGTAAAAACAGCGGCAGTTTATTGAAAAGTCTCACAGAGTTCGCGCCCGCAGGCGCGAATCAAGCCAAAATCCGTTTTCAGCCGCGACATGTGCGTGGCTGAAAACACTTCTCAGGCTGCAAGTGTGGGTTTTGTCCGCCACAGGCGGGCGAAACCTGCATGAAGCAGACTGCAACCTTCTCGAAAAAGTGGCTTTGCCACTTTTTCGACAGTCTCAAGGGGGCCGGTCTGCCGACCGGCCCCTGTCTTTTTGGAGGTACATACTATATGGAAACCATTCTGCATCTGCTCCCCCTGACAGCGCAGCAGCAGGAAGCCTTCCGCGCCGCCGCGCCGGATGCGGAGCACCTCTTTCTCCCCACCAACGACCGCCGGGGCGCCACCGACATCCCCCAGGACTGGCGGGAGCGCACCACCATCCTGCTGGGCTTTGTGCCCCCCAAGGACCTCAAGACCTTCCCCAATCTGAAATGGGTGCAGAGCTGGAACGCCGGCGTGGACCCCTATCTGGTCCCCGGCGTTCTGCCGGAGGGCGTAGCCCTCACCTGTGCCGCCGGAGCTTACGGCCCGGCGGTGTCCGAGCACATGCTGGCCATGCTGCTGTCCATTTATAAGCTGCTGCCCGGCTACCGGGACCTCCAGCGGGAGCACACCTGGGGCAACTGGGCGGGCCTGGGCCCCGTCCGCTCCCTGCGGGGGGAGACGGTGCTGGTGGGCGGCACCGGCGACATCAGCCGCCACTTTGCCCGGCTGTGCCGGGCCCTGGGCGCTGAAACCGTCTGGGGTCTCCACCGCTCGGACAAGCCTGTGGAGGACTTCGACCGCACCTTCCCCCTGTCGGAAATCGACACCCTTCTCCCCCAGGCCGACGTGGTGGCCCTCGCACTCCCCCACACCCCTGAAACTGCCGGCCTGATGGACCGCCGCCGCCTGCTGCTGATGAAGCCTG
The DNA here is from genome assembly GCA_944385575.1 of uncultured Flavonifractor sp. Classification (GTDB taxonomy): domain Bacteria; phylum Bacillota; class Clostridia; order Oscillospirales; family Oscillospiraceae; genus Flavonifractor. Next base: position 9,487 of record CALWXT010000019.1, read on the forward strand.
ACGCCGTCCTCCTCAACGCCGGCCGCGGCTCCGCCGTGGACTGTGACGCCCTGGCCCAGGTGCTGACCGAGGGCCATCTGCTGGGTGCCGGTATGGACGTCACCTCCCCCGAGCCCCTGCCCGCCGACCATCCCCTGTGGGACGCCCCCCGTGCCCTGATCACCCCCCACAGCGCCGGCGGCTACAACCACATGCAGGTCACCCTGGACAACATCGCCGCGCTGTTTCTGGACAACCTGAACCGTTTCCTCTCCGGCCAGCCCCTTCGCAGCCGGATGAAGTAAACCGTCTGTTGACATACCTCGAGTTCCTAGGTATAATATACCTAGAGACTCGAGGTATTGTTTTTTGAAAGGAGGATCTCTATGAAAGCGGATAAATCCCTGCTCTCCGGCAGCACCACGCTGCTGGTGCTCTCCCTGCTCTCCGGCGGCGACAAGTACGGCTATCAGATGATCGCCGAGCTGGAGGAAAAGAGCGACCACACCTTCTCCATGAAGGAGGGCACCCTCTACCCCATCCTCCACACCCTGGAAAAGTCCGGCGCGGTGGAATCCTACGAGAAGGAGGCGCCCACGGGCCGCACCCGGAAGTACTATCACATCACAAAAAAAGGACTGCGTCTGTTGGGTGAGAAGAAGGAGGAGTGGGCTTCCTTCTCCCAGGCGGTAAACGCCGTGCTGGCCGGGTCCGCCCCGGCCATGGCCTGATGGACGCCCCCGGCGTGCCCCAGCCCACGATCGGGCAATTCTGCGCTAAGGTGTGCGCCTGGGTCCGCTTCTGGCCGGATCACGACGCCATTACCGCCGAGCTGACCGCCCACCTGGAAGATCACCGGGACGTTCTTCTGGAACGAAACCCCGCGCTGTCCCAAGCGGAGGCAGAGGCACAGGCGGTGGCCGCCATGGGGGACCCGGAGGCTCTGGGGCGCGAACTGGATAAGAGCCATAATCCTCTGCCCGGCTGGTTTCAGATCCTGTTCCGGGTGTCGGTCCGGACGGCTCTGATCCTTCTGCTGGTCTTCTGCTTTCTGCCCAAGGCCACCTACCTCTATGACCTTATCGCAGCTCCGCCGCTTTATAACGACGATGACACCGGCGTCATCGTGGAACATTACGACCAGGCGGAGGTGCTGGCAGATTACCGCCCGGAACACGCAGTCTGCTATCTGGAACACTACACCTTCTCGGCGGAGCGGGTGCTGGTCACCCCCCGGGAACACTCTGTGACCGGGGAGCCCGCCCTGCGGGTAAGTGTCCTGCTCAAAGCCGTCCACCTCAATCCCAGCCTGCGGTGCCCCCGCATTTCCGGCTGGCTGTGGGCGGAGGACGATTTGGGCAACCGCTATCCCGGCTGGAACCAGTACGACCCGGCGGAGCTGCTCCACGGCCTGTACCCGGAACAGGCCGCCGCTCCCGAACTCTATACCACCATGGGCGGACCCTCTCTCCAAACGCCTTTCGTGACCTATTACGATGTGTACGTCATCGACGTGGACCCGGAGGCCGTGCAGCTCACCCTCCGTTTTGACCGGTACGGGAAGATCCAGCTCTCCTTCCCCCTGTCCCTGAAGGGAGGCGGAGCAGATGTCTAAAGCCCCCGTTACTCCCACCACCCGCCGCCGGCGGCTGGTAGTTGACCTGCTGCTCTTTCTGGTGCTGCTGGCCCTGCTGGCCTTCCTGTTTTTGTCCGGCAAAAACCCCTGTCTGTCTGAAAGGCATGCTGTGGCATGCACGCAGGCCATCAACCTCTACGGCCCGGGCGAAGTGCTGGCCCGTGCTGAAGACGAGTACCAGATCATTTACCTGCTCCAGGACGGGGACAGCTACGCCCTCTGCCAGCTCGTGCACCCCACCGGCCCGTTCTGGATGCGCGGCACCTTAAGTTCCGTCAGCAGGGACCGCTCCTATCCCATGACTGTCCTGCCCACCCCCAAATATCTGCTGGTCATCGTCAATGATCCAAACATTACCGAGGTGGAAGTGCTCTGTTATGACTACTCCGGTGATGGTTTCCAGACCCTGAGCCTGACGGAGCCCACAGCCGCGGACTGCTATCTGTTCCACTACCCCAGCCAGCAAAGCGCCTATCAATTCAGCTGGGATGATTTTCTCCTGCGGGGATATGACCAGGCGGGAGAGCTGGTGTTTCAGTCCGCCGTCCCCGACCACTGGACGGAGCAATGGGATCTGACCATACCGGAAGGGAAGTGAGACCATGGAAGACGGCTTTCACAGCTATTGCGACAAGGTTTGTTCCCTCATCCGCCGCCCCTCCGCCCGGGAGGCAGCCCGGAAGGAGCTGCTGGCCCATCTGGAGGACCACGCCGCCGTTCTGGAGGAGCGGGGCATCCCCGCCGACCTGGCCGCCCGGCAGGCGGTGGAATCCATGGGCGACCCCTATGCGCTGGGCCGCCAGCTGGATCGCTGCCATGATTCTCTGCTTCCCCGGCTGTCCCGGCTCCAGGCCATCGCTGCCTGTGTGCTCTTTTTCTTCGGATTCATGATCGGCCTGATCCAGACCACCGGCTGCTTCCGCCATGAAAACTTCCTGCTTCCCGCCTCCTCCCTGCCCTGCTGGCCGATGGAGACGGTGCTGGCGGGCGGCAGCGTCAATGGCGCGGGCAAGGTAGGGGGCTACACCATCCGTGCCCGCGAAGCCGCCCTGGTCCAGACCGACGACACCCCCAGCGCCCCCGCCCACCCGGAGGTGCAGGTCTCCGTCACCGTCTCTCACTGGCAGCCCTGGCTGGATAACCTGCACTATGCCAATGTCCCCGCCGTGTGGCATGATCTCGCCGGCGGCTCCGGCACGGTGGAGATCGACGGAACAAGCTCCACCCTCCTGGCCTCCCGCTGGTGTCTGCATCTGGAGGACGCCACGCCCGGCAGCCGCCGGTTTTCCATCACCCTGGGCAGGCCCGGCGATCAATGCATCCTGAACGTCTTTCTGGATGAGGAGGTGCCGTCGTCGTGAAGCGCTTCCGCTCTTACATCCTGCCCCGCCTGCTGCTGGCCCTCAGCAGCCTGGCCCTGCTCGTCAGCATCTTCTTCCTGTGGCTCTCTATGAACGCCCCCCTTCCCTCTGCCGCCGCCATCTGCGCCCGGCTGGACCGGGAGCGCTACGTGTCCGGAAGCGCCCTGATCGCCTCCGGGCCCATCCGGTACCAGGACCCCGACCTCCCCGGCACGCCCCGGAACACCTGGTGGTTCGTGGGCAAAAACAGCGGCACCTTCCAGTTCTACACCCTGGAAAAGATGTGGGGCTTTTTGTGGCGGAGCACGGACCAAAGCGTGCGCCAGGCCGAATTTTCTCCGGATAGCCCGGCCATCTTCGCCCAGCCCATGGGGACCCTGTTCCTCGGCACAGACGGTGTGGAGTTCACGCTGGTCGTCGTGTCCACCGACCCCTCCGTGGTGCGTGTGGAGGCCCGTCTCGCCCATATGGGGATAGAGGAGAGGGAGGACCCCCAGTCCGTCATGGACAGCCGTGGCGTCTCCCCGGAATTCACCCAGGTGTCGGAGGGCGTGTGGGCCGCCCAGGGGGTGGTCGTCCCCCCCTCCGGTGAGCGTTACAGTTCTCTTGTCATCTGGTGCCGGGGCTATGACGCCAACGGCGCCCTGATCTGTGCAAACCCCGCTCAACCCTTGGAATGAGGTGAAACCATGGCATCCAAACCATTTGATACCTTTTGCGGCCAGGTGTGCTCTGTGATCCGCTGGAAGCCCGCCCGTCTGGCGGCCTGGGCGGAGCTGGAAGCCCACCTGGAGGACCATGCCGCCGCTCTGGAGGAGCAGGGCGTCCCCGCCGACCTGGCTGCCCAGCGTGCTGTGGAGGCCATGGGCGACCCCTATGAGCTGGGCCATCAGCTGGACCGCTGCCACAGTCCTCTGGTCCCCAAGCTCTCCCGGATCTTCGTCCTGCTGGCTCTGGCCGTACTGCTTCTCAGCCTCATCATCGGCTACCGGAACGACACCGGCATTTTTGCCCTGACGGGTCTGTTCCCCCAGACCGCCTCCCTGCCCTATGACGGCGACGGTACGGTGGAGATCTCCGGCGCCGCCAGCGGCGGTGGAAAGCTGGCGGGCTACACCCTCACCCCCGCCCGGGAGGCCGGTCTGGTGCTGGTGTCCTGGGACGATCCCGAGGGGGGGACCAACCAGGAGTACCAGCTCCAATGTCCGGTGACCATCACCAACCCTCAGCCCTGGCGGGCGCCCATGGTAGCCTATCAGGCCGATGCCTCCTGGACGGATGACACCGGCGCCTCCGGCTACGCCCACTTTTCCACCTACTATGAGGACGCCCTGCTGGGCTCCACCGCCTGGCTGCGCATCGTGGACCCCACCCCCGGCGCCCGGAAGTTTACCGTCACCCTCAGCTCCACCGAGGAATCCGTCACCATCTACATCACCTTACAGGAGGAGGTGCCCCCATCATGAGCCGGTTCCGCTATGTGATCCTCCCCCGCCTGCTGCTGGCCCTCAGCGCGCTGGCTCTGCTGGCGGCCCTGTTCCTGCTGTGGCTCACCCTGGGGCGGCCCCTGCCCGCCATTTCCCTGGCCTGCCGCCAGACCGCCTCAGCCAACTGCTTCACCGGAGGAGAACTTCTGGCCTCCGGCCCCATCCGCATGGAGGAGGCCGAGCCGGAGTCCGACGCATGGGCGGTGCTCCACGCCGGAGACAAGTATGCCATGGCGGAGCTCAACCGTACCGCCGGCCTGCTGTGGTCGGTACGGGATTTTCTGGTTATGGATGCTTCTCAGTTCAGCTCTCAGGACATCTTTTCCCTTCCGACGGTGATTTCGTATTTTTACTATGAGACAGAAACGCCCCAGCCCCTTCCCCTCCCGCCCGATCTGCCGGTGCGGTGCTACGAGCAGATCCCTCTGGCTGTCTGTACCAACCCCTCTGTGGTGCGGGTGGAGGGTGAGCTGCTGTGGCTGGGCCACTGGGAAGATCCCCAGGAGGCCCTGGCGGAACGGGGCGTGCCCATCACCTGGTCGTCCGCGGGCAACGGCGTGTGGGTGGGTGAGCCTGTGCGCGCCGACCTGCCCGCCAAGCCCGACGGCAACGGCCACAGCGGCACCCTGTCCGTCTGGTGCCGGGGCTATGACGCCGACGGCAATCTGGTCTGCTCCTATGATCCCACGGTGTAACCCTCCTTCGACAGCATAATATTCCAGTTTATGGTATGCTCTCCACAAAGGAGGATATGCCATGCGACAGTTGATTCCCGCTCTGCTGCTGCTCACCCTGCTGGTGCCCGCCGCCGCGGCGGTGGAAGCCCCCGTCACCCGGGCTCAGTTTGTCTCCGCCCTGTGGACGTGGGCGGGTGCTCTGCCCGCCGCGGGAACGCAGCCCTTTTCCGACGTACCGGAAAACGCCCCCTGGGAGCCGGCCGTGTGCTGGGCCCACGACCTGGGTCTGATCCAGGGCACCGGCGGCCTGCTCTTCACCCCCGACCGCCCCATCACCCGGGAGGAGGCCGCCATTCTGCTCCGGCGGTATGCCGCCAGCCTGGGCCGCGATACATCCTTTCCGGAGCTGGCCCGGTGCAACGACTATGAGGACATCTCCCCCTGGGCGGACGATTCCCTTTACTGGGCCGCCGGCACCGGGCTGATGGACTGGTCGGAGGGCGGCCGGCTGGACCCTCAGGGCACCCTGACCCAAGCGCAGCTTTCCGGCATTCTCACCCGTTTCTCCCAATAACGCCAAAAAGGCGGCCCGCAATGCGGGCCGCCTTTTACTTCACCATTTTCTCCAGTTCTGTCCAGGTGGGATGCAGGGCCTCGATGTCGCCCCATGTGTCAAACCTGGCCTCCATCATGGCCCAGGTCATGTACCAGTACACATACCCGATCTCCACATGGGCGGGCAGGATGCTCTCTATGATGGCCCGCATTTCCTCAAACCCGTCGGGCACGCCGGGCACATCGGGGAAGCGCACCTCCACCCTTCCCGGCGTACCGGTCTCGGAGGCCACTGCGTTGACGCCGCAGCCCTTCAGGTTGTCGTTGATGGCCGCCAGGGTAAAGCTGTCCCCGCCGATACGCAGCAGGGCGGCCAGCGCCGCTCTGCGCATTTCCAGGTCGTCGGTCACCGGCTTCCGGGCCAGCAGGGCCTCGATGCTTTCCAGCCCCCGCCCCTGAGCGGTGGCAATCAGCATCTCCTGCTGGATCTCGTCCAGAGTGTCCGAAACGCCGTCCAGGGCGGCGCCCTGTGCATCCAGCTCGCCGCCGTTGGCCGTGCCCTCCAGCTCATAGACCCGCAGGGGCCGCAGGAGCTGGCGCAGGTATTCCCCGTAGCCGCTCATACCGCCGCCTCCAGTTCCGAGATGGTGATGTTCTGCAAATGGGGCAGCACGTCGTCCTCCACCGCCACATCGGCGGCAGGGGAATCAATGACGTAGTTTCTCACCCCGTCCACAGCGAAGGTCAGCTCCCCCAGTCTGGCCCGCAGGATGTTCTGCCCCAGCAGACGCCCGTCGAACCAGCTGCGGATGGCCTGCTCCACCGCCTGGCGCACCGCTTCCCCGTTCCGGTTGTCCTCCGCGGCAACCCGAATGGTCACCGTTACATGTTTGACCTCCGGGGCCCGCACCTTGACGTCCACGGCGATCTCCCGCCGCTGCTCAAAGTAGTCCTGCAATTCCTCCAGCAGTTCTCCGTCCGGCACACCCGCCGGGGTGGACACCACCACGTCTACCGAGCCCACGCCTCTGGGCCGGGACACCACCGCGGCCGCCGCTACCTGGGGAAAGGACATGGCCTCCTGCTGGTAGTAGGCGGCGTTGGCCCCGTTGGGCATCCGCCGAAAGGTCTCCAGCACCCGGCTTCTCAGGTCCTCGTCGCTCTCAGCGTCCAGCCCGCCGGAAAAGCCCTCCGGGTTGGTGCAGCGGCTGACCCCCACCGGAGCCACCGCCATGGCCCGGATTGCGCCCGCCGCCGCATTGCCGGCGGCTCCCGGCTCAATGGCCCGGGCGGGCACCTCCACCGCCGTTTCCCCGGCAGGGATGGTCCCCTCCTGTGTGGTCTCAAAGCGCACGCCTCCGGCAGTCATGCATACCGTCCCTGCCGCCACCACCAGGTCGGTGCCGGCGGCGGAATCGGTCTCAAACCGGATCACTCCCTCCGCCGCCGCGGCTTCCCGGCGGGTCAGGCCCCGCAGCTGGGCGTGGAGATCCAGGTAGTCCTCCACCGCAGTCTGCGGGAAACACTGCCGGTTCACCCAGTCGGCCTGTACATACAGCGCATAGATCTGGCTGGCCACGGCGTACAGCCGCACCGCCATATCCCCGCCGCTGCTGAAGGTCAGCCCCGTCTCCTTCTGAAATAGGTCCACCATCTGCTCATAAATTTCCTCTGCCGTCATCTTCTCACCATCCTCCCAGCTCCATGGTCAGCGTCAGGTCCTCGCCCCTCCAGTCCAGGTGGAGCCTGAGCGCGCCGCCCGCTCCCAGCTCCGCCGCCGTCACCGTCAGCTCCGGCTCGTCCGCCAGAGCCTGGGCGGCGTACTGCCTGGCCATGCTCTCCCGCTGGGAGGGCTTGCACCGGCTCAGCTGATACAGCTCGCTGCCCAGCTCCGGCAGGGGCGGAAAGCTCCCCCTGGGGATGGACAGCTTCCACATGACCCGCTGCAAAAGCTCCTGGCTGCCCTCCGCCCGGCGGAGCGCGCCGTTTTCGTCTATCACATAGTCGCCGTCCCGCACCATCAGTTCCATCCGCTCACCCCATCGTCATCACCTGCTGCCCGTTGACGGTCAGCGTGCCGGTAATATCCACCGTTCCGTCCCGTTTCAGGTGCAGCGCAGCTTTGCCGCTGTACAGGACGACCTCGCCTTCCTCCAGCTCCCACTTGTCCTGGCAGCGTTTTCCCAGCACGCAGGGCGCCTCACCCTGCCGCCCGGTCTTGAGCACCAGCACCTGCTCGCCCAGGCTGGGCCGCCATACATATCCGCCGGGCGCAAATACCGGCAGCATCCGCCGCTCGCCGTCCAGCCAGACCCCCGCGGGGTCTTCCGGCAGGGTCACCTGCCCCACGCCGGCCAGCTCCGCAGGCTCCAGCCTGCGCCTGCTCCGTTCCGCAATCCACATTTTTGCTCCTCCTCTATTGCAGCGCGTCGGGCTCCCCCAGGATCAGCCTGGTGTGCAGCCCGCCTTCATCCAGGGCACAGACCATCTCCGCCACCCGCCAGACGCCCCGTCCCACCGGGTACCGGGGCGCCAGCGCCACCAGATCCCCCGGCCAGGCCAGGAAGGCTCCGGGCAGCTCCACTTCCAACTGCCGCAGCTCCTCCCTGCTGCGGGCAAGCTGGTAATCTCCCGAATAGCGCATGGCCTGATAGGTACTTTTCCCCGGCATGGTGAGCACCCTCCGGCACAGGCCGCCCCGCCGTACAAAGTCGGCGTTTTCCACCTTCTGCACCGCCTCGGTGGTCCGGTCCCGCACCAGCACCTGGGACAAAACGCCGTAGCGCTGATCCCGCAGGGTGAGGGCGGTGACGGCCCCGTTTTCACCGATGCGCAGGGCTTCCTGTTCCGGCCACGGCCCCACGATCAGCCGGCCCAGCCGGTCAAACCGGGGCGTGACCCCGCCGTAGTAGCGGCAGAACTCATAGACCACCTGCCACTCGCTGCTCCCCGTGTCCACCACAAAGCCGGGTACCGCCGGCAGATTGGCACCCGGCAGGGCCTGAATGCCGTAGGGGGTCACGTGGTCCCGCAGGATGTCCTGCCAGGTGGCCGTCTGATACTCCATCCCCAGCGCCTCATTGTCCAGCAGCCGGGCGGCCATGCTCCGGCCGGAGACAGTGAGGAACCCGCCGTTCTGATCCCAGCCCCGCTCGCACTCGTCCACCACGCCGGTGAATACCGTCTCCCCGTCTTCCACCGCCGTGAAGGTGACCGCCTCAGCCAGCAGGTCCTCCCCCTCCGGCTGCCACAGGCAGGTGATGAGGAAGCTGTCGCAGGGTGTGCCCCGCCCATATTGAAACTTCCAGGCCGTCACATCGGGCAGCGTGATCTCCCTGCCGTCCCAGCAGGTCAGTTTCCCCTCCATCACGCCACCCGCACTTTCTGCCCCACCAGGATGAGGTTGGGGTTTTTGATCTGGGGATTGAGGGCCACCAGGGCGGTAAGGCTCATCCCGTATTTTCGGGCGATGCCCCACATGGTGTCCCCCCGCACCACCGTGTACCACTGCTCCCGGCCGGCGGCCGGGGTACTCTCCTGCTGCCCGCCGCCGTTTCCATTGGTGGTGACTTTGGTCCCGGTGCTGTGTCCGTCGTAGCTCTCCCAGAAGGTGAAGTGGTAGCGCACATAGTCCGCCCTGGGTTCCTGGGTGAGGGAGAGCTCCACAAAGTAGGCGTTGGAGGTCTGCCATACCGGATGCACCAGCAGTCCCGGCCCGTCGGAGTAGAACACCGTGGCCAGCTGCTTGAACAGCTCGTAGGCATTCTCCCCCACGAATTCCCCCTCGCCCTCCATGATCCGCTGCTCCGGCCCCAGGTCCTGGAGGACGTACCGCCCAAAGGGCACCTTGTCGGCCCCCATGGTCCGCCTGAACCCGATGGAATACACCCTGGGGTTGTGGGGCCAGACAAAGTTCTTATATCGCATTGCCGCCAATCTCAAAGCAGTTGAAACCCCCCGTCAAATCTTCTGGCGTCCCGGCGCACCAGCCGGTCCAGCCCAGCGGCATCAAAGCCGCCGGGCTGGATCTTCTCTCCCGGCTTCTGCAAGGTCACCACACGGCTCTCCCGCCGGGGCGCGGGCAGCTCCGTCAGGCTCTGCCGCAGCGCCTCATCCATCCACTCCGCTCCGGGCGGGGTGCCACCTGCCCCAGCCATCCCTTCCGGGATGGATATGCTCCCCCCGAAAGCTCCTTCCGTAAGGAGCCTCAGCGCTGCCGCGGCATCTGCCTCCGCCGCCTCACCGGCCTGACGTTCTTCCGCCGCAGAACCGCTTTCCGCCGTATCCGCCGCCGTGCCGCCCACGCCCGCCGCTTCCTCCGGCTCTGCAATGGGGAGCGCGGTCTCCTCCCAGGCCTTCCGCCAGTCGCGTTCCGCCCGGCGTTCTTCCCGCTCCTCCTGCTCCCGCAGCAGGTCTGCAATATAGTCGGTCAAATCCGCTCACCCCGTTTCATCCGCTCATAGCGTTCCTCATCAAAGGAGGCGTTGTGCGCCGCCGCCGTCTCGCCTGTGGGCATGCCGCACACCGGGCAGCGCGCCTCCTCCGCCTCTGCCCGGCAGTGGGGACAAAGCCGCTCCAGTGCCTCCTCCCGGTCCAGCATCAGGTTGAGGGCGCACCACAGGTAATCTCTCGCCTTCATGTTCCGTGCCCGTTCCTCGGTGGGAAGGGCCTGAAAGGTGCGGAGCACACGCCAGCGAAGGCGCTCCTCAGGCGCGTGCTCCAGGCTTTTTTTAGGGCCAGAACATCCTCCATCCCATCCTCCGGGGATGGATTTTCCGCCCGGTCCAGCTCATTCCACCGCCGGGCCAGCTCCCCGATCTCCCGGGCGCTGAGCCCTTCCAGCACCGCCCTGCCGGAGGGAAAGACCGGCTTCCCCTTCCGCTCCAGGGCCCGGGCCAGCAGGCAGGCGTTGGCGCACAGGGCCCGCTCCCCCTCATTTTGGGCCAGCTCAGCCCCCTCCCGGCCCGCCTCCAGCACCTCCAGGGCGGAAAGGAGCCGCAGCTCCCTTCCGTCCTCCAGCCTCAGCCGCTCCCTCCGGCTGAGGATCGACCGTCTCTCTGCCGTCATACCGCCGTCTCGATCCGCTTGGAGGCCACCACGGTGATCTTTTCCACCACCATGGCCCCCAGGGCGCCGGTCTCACCGATGGCGCTCCACTGGCAGCCGGAGTAGATGATCTTCCGGTCCGGCTTGCAGATCACCAAGCTGAAATCCTCCAGATCGTGGAAGTTGATTCCGTCCCGGATGGCCTCGTCGGTGGCGTACAGCCGGGTCAGTTCAATGACGTGGCTGCGCTGACCGGGGATGGTGGCCACCGGCTCGTCCTCGCCGAAGGCCTCCACATTCTGACTGGTCCGTGTGGACTTGGCGGAGTAGCTCTGCACTACCGCCACCTTTTTCCCGTCGATCTCCAGATAAATGTCACTGCTGGTTGGAAATCCCGCGACTTTCATAGGCATCCTCCTTTACACCGTGATGTGGGCGCTGAGCCAGATCTGGTTCAGGCCGTGGGCCACCGTGAAGGAGAAGTCCACCAGGCACACCGTGGGATTTTCCGTGTCCGCCTGCACCGTGACGTTTTCGTAGCCGGTAATAATCTCCCGGCTCAGCTTGTTCTCCAGCTCCAGAATCACCTGGGAGCGGATGGCCCCTCTGGTCTGCTCCGTGTTCTTGCTCCTGCGGAACTTGGCCCGCAGGGCATCCCGGATGGTGGGGATCACATCATCCACGATCCGGATGGTGGTCAGCTCCCGCCAGGTGGCGTCAGGCGCCTCCCCGCTCTTGGTGCGGGTGGTGACGGCCCGCACCACGCTGACGATGCCGCTCACCCGCTCCAGGGGGGTGACGCCGCCCCGCACCAGGGTGTCGATCTCGTTGTCGGTGTACTGGGCGTCCAGGCCGCCCAGCCCCTTCAGCTCCGCGCCTCCCATAGGCACGGCGGGATCGCTCTCCCCGGCGATGGCGCCTGCCACAGCGGCGGCCAGCAGGCTGGACCCATCCCCCGGCGCCAGCAGCACCACCCGCTCACTGTTGATCTGGCCTGTCCGCTGCACCAGGTTATCCACACTCTCAGAGGCGCCGCCGCATACCACGGCAATGCGCTCCCGCCGGGCCTCGGAGGCGGCGCAGACACTGTCCCGCAGCTTCTGCTGCACCGATACGTCGGTGCTGTCGCATACCACCAGGGCCACATCCTCCTCTGCCTCCAGCAGCGCGAAGGCGGCCTCATACCCCTCCGCGTTGGCCACCGGCACCGCCCGCACCTGGGCCGCACCGTTGAGCAGCAGCAGGCGTACCAGCTCCGTCAGGTTCTCCTCCTGGCCGAAGGTGGTCACCGCGTCCTCGTAGCGGTTGAGGACGTACAGGGTTCCCGCTTCTCCCTTGGTGCATACCGCAGCCAGACCTACAGTCTGCCCGCCGCCGGTGCTGCTGACCACGGTGGAGGCGTCATAATCGGAATATACCCCCGGTCTCTCATGGGTCGTCATACTCAAATCCGGCTCTCTCCTCTCACAATAAAGTCCAGGAAGGTGCCGCCCTCCTCCGCCACGGCATAGAGGTACCCCTGGCACAGGGCCTCCACCGTCCGGCGGTACAGGCCGGCCCCCTGGTCAAACTCGGTCTCTCCGCAGGAGAGCTCCAGCAGCCGCAGCCCCGGAGGGCCCTCCCGCCGCAGAGCCTCCGCCATCTTGTCAAAGGCGGACTGGATGACCGCCGCACCCCCGTTTTGGGGCGCGTAGAGATCCAGCCCGAAGGTCAGTACGATCTTCTTCCCATACAGTTCCTGCCACTGGCCGCTCTCCTCGTCGTACCGCTCTCCCAGATAATCCTGAAAGCCCCCCGGCCCGCCCTGACAGGAGCGGAGGGACACGGCGGCCACCGCCCCCTTCCGGCGGAGCCGTCCGCTGTCCGGGTAAGCGCAGACCGCGTCGATGCCCTGACCGTTCAGGTATTCGGCCATCCGCTCCCGGATCTCTCCAAATTCCATACTCATTCCCCCGCTGTCCTTATGCGTCCGCGTCCCGGATCACCAGCAGCCCCCACCAATAGGCCAGCTCATCCCCCAGGTAAACAGGCTGAGCGGCGCGGATAGAGAACTTTTTCTCCCCCCACGCCACGTAACCGTCACCCAGAGCATCCAGGGGCACCGCCGGGCTGCCCAGGTAGATCCACTGATCCTGCCGCACCAGCCCCAGGGGGGTGGGGAGGGTCTGGTACCCCTCCCCACGGCGTTCCAGGGCAGGCTGGAGGAAGGCCCGGCATACCGTGCCCGTCTCCGCGTTCTCCTTGTATACCGTTACTTTCTGACCGTACTTCTCCAAAATCCTGCTCCATGCGCCTGTCATCCCTCGACCCCCCGGAACACAAAGCCTCTGTCCTGCAAATAGGGCCCCAGCACCGTCTCGGCCTGAAGCCGGAGGGCGCTGGCCCGCTGGGCGCCGTCGCCGTTCTCCTCCTGGACGGAGACCTCGCCGGCAGTGAATTTCAGGGGCGCGCTTCCCACCCCGTTGGCCGCCATTGCCGCCAGCGCCAGCCAGGCGCAGCCCAGCACATAGGCCTGCCCGCAGTCCTCCGCCGTCACGCCGTCCCGCAGACGGGCCGCCGCCTCAGCCTCCGCCGCCTGGCACAGGGCGGTGAGGATCTCCAAATCCTCATCCGCCACCCTGCCCAGCTTTTGGGCCATGGCTACGATCTCCTCGCTTCTCATTTCAGCTTCAGCACCTTGGCCGCCTCGGTAAAGAGCTTGGCAAAGCCGGAGATGCTGGTGATGGCGGCCCGCTCCAGCTGGCGGTCGATGAGCTTGTCGTACTCCACCATCACGTCGGAACCCTGCACCATCTCCAGGGCATACCGCTTGTCCAGGCCGATGAGCTTGCCGCTCTCCAGGGCGGAAGTACGCAGCAGGGTGGCACCCAGGGGGGTGGCCAGCTTGCCGGTGCCCTGGAAGTTGAGGCCGGTGAGAGGATTCTGGAACTCGTCCATCTTGAGCATCTGGCGCATCATATCGCCGGACACCAGCAGGGTGTTCATCTCGTAGGGCTCAAACTGGGCCCAGAAATCCACCAGCTCGTCGTAGGTCAGAGTGCCGGAGGAGCCGCCGATGGGGTCGGAGCCCACGGTAAACTCCTGTGCGGGGTTCTCGTTGCCGTCGCCGTTGAGGAGCACGTCGATGGCGTCCTCCAGGTGCATCCGGTTGATGTGGGCGCCGATCTGCCGCAGGGTGACGGAGAACAGGTCCAGCTTCTGATAGCGGATGGCCTCGTAGGAAGCCACCAGCATCCGGCCCCGCTTGTGGAGCTTCACCAGGTTCTCCTGGGTCTTGACCTGGGTCTGGGGGATCTCAGCGCCCTCCTCCACCCGGCGCAGGGCCTTCTGGTCGTCGTCGGGAACGGAGGCGATGGAGCGGTAGTCCATGCCGTCGAACCGGGTGGTGGCGGCGGTGATGTGGGGCAGCAGGTCGCTCTCCTCCATACCCTGGCGTACCGACCGGGCGATGTACTCGGGGAACAGCACGGCGGACTGGCTGGTGGAGAAGAACTTTTCCACCACGTCGCTGCCCGCGCCCTTCACCTTGATGTCAAAGCGCTTGAGCTGCCGCTGGTAGGCGTCCAGGCCCTCCAGCGCGGTACCCTTGTACTGCTCGGAGGGGTCCTCCCGCTCCAGCACCTGGGCAAAGGACTTGCCCGCCTCGTTGTACATACCCTTTTCCAGCTTGAGATTGTCGAACCGATAGCTCATGTGTGCATCCTCCCTTTCTTACAGACAGATCACTGCCGCGTCGGTCTCCACCCGCACCACCAGGTACTCGGTGCCGGCGGAGCCGTCCTGCTTCATGCCGCCGGAGCCGTCGGCGGACAGCTTGCACCAGCCGGCGGTAATGCTGCCGCCGGTGGTGGCCACCTTCACCAGGCCGCCCAGCTGCACGGCGGCATAGCCGTCCTCAGCGGACAGGGCCACGCCGCAGATCTTGTCGCCCGCGGCACAGGTACCCACCGTACCGTCAGCGGTGATCTTGACCACCTGACCGGTAGCCACATCCTCGGCGCAGGCGAAGGTCGCCACCATCTCACCAATGCCCTCAAACGAAATCTTGCTCATACTTCTGCTCCTTTCTTTTTCTCGCCTGTCTTAAATCAGGAACGCCCCGTCTCTCTGTTCCAGCTCCAGGTCCTCCGGAGCCTTCAGCTGGGGCTCGGCGCCCCAGGCCTTGTCCACCTGCCGCTGGAACGCGGCTCTCAGGCCCTCCAGCTCCGGCTCATCCAGCCGCCCGGCAATGGCCGTCAGAGTGTCCCGCTCCAGGCCAAGCTCCGCCAGGCCGCCCAGCCGAACCACCTCGTCCTTCAGCTTCCGGAGATACTTGCGGCCCAGCTCGGCTTCCCGCTCCAGCTGTTCCATGTCCTGTCTCATGCTTTTCATCACCCCCGCCTCTTTTTGTGCCGGCACCGCCACAAAAGACCACTCGTAGGCGTCGGTGGCGTCCACCAGATCGGCCCAGCACAGCGTTCCGTCGTAGGTCATGCCCTTCTCGTGGGGACATTCCCGGATGTTTTCCCCGCAGATGGAGCACCGGGCCTGAGCCACCGAACAGCCCACGCTGACCTCCTTTTTGATCCCGCCCTCGATCTCCGCGATCAGGTCCTGATTGCTCTGGGTCCGCAGCATGTAGGCGTAGCCCTTCAGGTAGCACAGGGGCTCCCCCGCCTGGGTCAGCACAGTCTCATCCCGCACCAGCTCGGTGCGGTAGATCCGGGCGGTCTGGCCTCTGGCGCTCCACTGGTGGTCAAAAATGCCGCTCTTGCCCACGAACAGCCCGGCCAGCTCCTCCAGGGTCTCCACCGGGAACCGCTCACCGTCCCGGTCCACCTGGTTGTCGCACAGCCGCACGGCGAAGGCGTATACCTCCTCCGCCGTCAGCTTCTTCCGGCTCATGGCGTTGATGAGCTCCAGGTCCTTCTCGCCCAGGGCCAGACCTTCGTCCAGCCCCGCCTGTTTGGAAATCTTCATTTCGGCTCTCCCTTCTCCCTTGCGTCGTTGTCCATCCGCAGGCTTCTGGTCTGCTGCCAATAGAGCTCCGCTCTGGCCTCCTCCACCAGATCCTGCAAGTTGATGTCCTGCCAGTCCACCTCCACCCTGCTGTCATAGCCGTGGAGCCTGAGCCACAGTTCACAGATCCGCTCCACCACCGGCTCCAGCGCGCGGCGGATGGCGGTGATCTCGCTGGTCATCATGTCGGCCTGCTGGGTACTCATCCGCTCGGTGGAGGACCAGGACAGCCCCAGCAGGAAGGGCGGGATGCCGGTGCGGGCCACCAGCTGCTCCAGGATCTGCCGTACCGGCACCTCGCTGTCCAGCACCTGGTTGTCCGCCCCGATGACCTTGATCTCCACATCGCCAACCGCCACAAAGTCCCGTACCGAGCCGTCCTTGCCCGCCTGCATAGCGGCGGACCACTCCCGGGCGATCTGCCGGCTGCGCTCCTGCACCATGCTCTGATCCAGCGGCGTGTCCCCCGGCTTGTAGACCACGGCGAAGCGGACGTTGCCCATCCGCTCCCAGTTCATTCCCGTGGCCTGATAGATCTTCAGCAGGATCTCCGTGAGGAAAGGCATGGACCGGAGCATGCTCACCCCGTAGGGGCTGTCCGTCTCCGGCTGGAAGGGGGTAAACAGCAGCAGCTCCTGCCTGGGCAGCTCCCGCAGAGCGCCCTCCCCATCTCTGCCCCAGATGGCGAACTCCATAGGGGAGCCGCCCTCCTTGATCTCAATGTCCGCCACATTGCCGCACAGCAGGGCGGCGATGTCGGTGCGCCTGCGGTCGGGGACGATCTCCCCCACCGCCCGGCCACAGGTGAGCATGGAGTCCAGGTAGCAGTCCAGGAAGGACTGGATGCCCCGCTGTCCCCTGCCCGTGTCCACATGCCTGAGGAACCAGTCCAGTCCCTCCTGGGCCTTTCGATCCCGGCAGGTCACCTTCACCCCGCCGCTGAGCCGGATGAGCTTCCAGATGGCGGCGTCCACAATGGGCACCGCCTCCCGGATGGCCCGATAAATGGCGATCTCCCCGCGCCCCAGGGGGACGTACCCATCCAGCACGCCGAAGGGGTGCCTGCCTCCCTCCCGGATCTGGACGGCCAGGCCGCCTCCTCCGTTCTCCTTTTTTTGAAACAGTCCCATACCCACTCTCCTTTTTAAAACCTGCTCCGCTCCACCCACAGCCCGCCGAAGCAGCTCCCATCTCCCGCTCCCGCCACGGAGACGGCAAAATAGCGGATGTCGTCCATGGCATGGTCGTGGATCTTCTTCACCCGGTCCCCCACTGCCTTCTCGTCCCAGCAGTAGAGGGAGAACTCCCGGATGGCATCGGTGCATGGGGCACAGATGACCAGTTCTCCTTTCCGCAGCAGTTCAGCCGTGGTGCGGATGCCGGCCAACACATCGTTGTCTGCCTTCTCCACCGTCCACCCTCTCCTGCGGAGCAGCTCGATAAAGCTGGCGGCGGAGGGGTCCACCACGACCTTCCGGATGTTCCTTCCTCCCGCCAGCTTTTCCAGCTCGTCGGCGTACTCCCCGTCGGTCTTCTGCCGCTTCTCCGCCCGGGAATCGTAGTAGTACTCCTTCACCCGGTACCATACCCCGTTCTTCTTTCCCCACAGTCCAAAGGAGGCGGGATTGACCGTACCGTAATCGCAGGAGATGCGCCACTGCTCCATCTCCCCCTCCGGGACAGGCCGGACAAAGCTCTCGTCGAAGAAGTCGTACACCCGCCCCTCGGCGGCCACCCACTCCCCCAGCACAAACCGCCGGTAGAAGGTCCCGCTGAAGCTGCGGGCGTACCGGCGGATCATTCTGGGCGACAGAGCCGGGTTATCCTCCATGGTGAAGTGGAGGTAGAGGGCGTTGCGCTCCTCGGCTTTCTGGACCCACTCCTTGTAGAACCAATGCTCCGGCCCCTCCGGATTGCAGGAGAACCACAGCCGGCTCCCCTCCACGGAGCACCGGGCGCAGGCCTGTTCCACGAAGGAGCGGGGCATGAGGGCCGCCTCGTCCAGCAGCACCCCCGCCAGGGTAATGCCCTGAATGAGGGCGGCGCTGCCCTCGTCCTTGCCGCCAAAGAGGTAGAAGGTGTTCTCCCCGCCACCGAAACGGACGGTGACCTTGTTTTGGGACACCTTCTCCTCCCACTGGAACCCCAGTTCCCTGAGTACCGGCGCCAGGGTGTTCAGCAGGTTGCGCCGCAGGGCGGTGACCGTCTTTCCACACAGGCCGAAGGACTGCCCCCGGAAGCTGCGCATGGCCCAGCAGAAAAAGGAGAGGCCCATGCAAAGGGTCTTGCCGCTGCGCACCGCCCCGTCGCAGATGAGGGCCTCCCGCCTGCGGGTCCCGGGGGCGCACCACCAGGTAAGTACCTGCTTCTGTTTGGGGGAAAACGCCCGAAACCTCATGGGGCCTCTTTCCCTTCCGCCTTGCCCTCCCAGGCCTGGAAGAAGTCCGCAGCCTTCTGTTCTTCCTGCCCGGCGGAGAGCTCCACCAGCAGTTTGAGTACCGCCACCCGATCCACCAGCTTCACCTCGGAGCCTCCCTTCTCGCTTCGTCTGAACTCCGTCAGGGCTGTCAGTTCCAGTCCATCCACTTCCTCCAGCCTGGTCTCGTCCAGGAAGGCCAGCTTGACCGCGTCATTGACCCTGCACTGAGCCAGCTTTTCCAACTGCTTCAGCAGCCGCGTCCGTTCATTCTTCACTTCCCTCAACTCCTCATCCCTGGTGTCCCACCCCAAAAGATTGACCGTTTGCATACACCAAAGAAGAATTTCTTTGATTTTGGGCATAAAAAAAACCGCCCCCGGCGCGTTATGCGCCGGGGGCGGTCTCATATTCTGTTTACACTTCCATAATAACAGGCAGGATCATGGGATTGCGCTTCGTCTTTTTATAGAGGAAGCCGGAAATGGCATTTTTGATCTCCGACTTGATGGCGGCCCAGTCGGTCATGCTGTCCCGCTGGCAGTTCTCCAGGGCGTTGACCGCCACCTTCCGCAGCTCCTCCATCAGGCCCTCAGACTCCTTGACGTACACGAAGCCTCTGGTAATGATATCGGGGCCGGAGACCACGGAGCCGTCCTCGCCGGACATGGACACCACCACCACGATCATGCCGTCCTCGGCCAGGTGCTTCCGATCCCGGAGCACCACACTGCCCACGTCGCCCACGCCGTAGCCGTCCACAAATACCCGGCCGGCGGGCACAGTGCCGTTGATCTTGGCGGAGTTGGGGGTGAGCTCGATGACCTTGCCGATGTCGCTGATGATGATATTCCTGGGGTCCATACCCATCTGCTGGGCCAGCTTGGCGTGGGTCTTGAGCATCCGCTGCTCGCCGTGGACAGGGATAAAGAACTTGGGCTTCACCAGGGCGTGAATGATCTTCAGCTCCTCCTGGCAGGCGTGGCCGGACACATGGAGGGCTCGCTCCCGCTCGTTGACCACCTCGGCATCCTTGCGGTAGAGCTCGTTGATCACGTTTCCGATGGCGTTCTCATTGCCGGGAATGGCGGAGGCGGAGAGGATGACCCGGTCACCCGCCTGGATATCCACCTGCCGGTGGGTGTTGAAGGCCATTCTGGTCAGTGCGGACATGGTCTCGCCCTGGCTCCCGGTGGTGATGATACATACCTTATTTTTAGGCAGGCTCTTGATGTGAGCCAGGTCCACCAGCACGCCGTCGGGAATCTTCATATATCCCAGCTCGGTGGACACCTTCATGGCATTCTCCATGGAGCGGCCGGTCACGGCCACCTTTCGGCCATAGCGGGCGGCCACATCGATGATCTGCTGGATGCGGTCCACGTTGGAGGCGAAGGTGGTGACGATGATCCGCTGTTCACAGCCCCGGAACAGGGCGTCGAAGGAATCGCCCACACAGCGTTCGCTCTTGGTAAAGCCGGGCCGTTCCACATTGGTGGAGTCGGCCAGCAGGGCCAGCACGCCCTCCTTGCCCAGCTGTCCCAGCCGGCCCAGATCCATCATCCCGCCCTGGATGGGGGTGGGGTCGATCTTGAAGTCGCCGGTGTGGATGACGGTACCCACGGCGCACTTGATGGCAAAGCCGCAGGCGTCGGCAATGGAGTGGTTCACGTGGATGAACTCCACCGAGAACTTGCCCGCCTTCACCGTCTCTCCCGCCTCGCAGGTAATGAGCTTGGTCTTACTGACCAGCCGGTGCTCCTCCAGTTTGAGCTTCACCAGCCCGGCGGTCATACGGGTGGCGTAGATGGGCACATTCACATCCCGCAGAAGGTAGGGGATGGAGCCGATGTGGTCCTCGTGCCCGTGGGTAAGGAAAATACCGCGGATGCGATCCTTGTTTTTGATGAGGTAGGTGAAATCAGGGATGACCACGTCGATGCCGTACATATCGTCATCGGGGAATCCCATGCCCACATCCACCAGGATCATATCTCCGCCATACTCGTAGACCGTCATGTTCTTTCCGATCTCATTGAGTCCGCCGAGAGCAATTATTTTCAATTTTTCAGCCATAAAAGTCTTGCTACACTCCTTTATATCACAAAAAATGTCACTTATATTCGGACACACACAGAATTCAGGCACACAAAAGAAAGGCGGTGAGCCCCCGCTCTTTCCGACCCTGCCTCGCCGGAAAAAGGGGCGGCCATCCATCGCCCGTGCCTGTCATATCCTAACTGTGTCCTGCCTTATCAAAGCGCCCTGCGGCGCATAAAGCCATAATGATGATAATAGTATACCACACACATGGGAAAAAGTATACCTTTATTTTCTAACCCCGGCAGCAGCCTGTCCTTTTTCCCCACATCATGATATAATGTGAAAAACTGATGCAGGAGGTTTCGACATGGACGAACTGCTGATCCGCCCGGGGCGTTACCGCCACTTCAAAGGCAACGAATACCAGGTGCTCTATACCGCCCGCCATTCTGAGACGCTGGAACCCATGGTGGTGTACCAGGCGCTCTACGGCGAACGGGGCATATGGGTGCGTCCCGCCGCCATGTGGGGGGAGCACGTGGAACGGGACGGCTACTCCGGCCCGCGATTCACTTATGTGGGGGAATGAGAAATGAACATACAGATCTTTGGCAAATCCAAATGCTTTGATACCAAGAAGGCCGAGCGCTGGTTCAAGGAGCGCCGGATCAAATTCCAGTCCATCGACCTGGTGAAATACGGCATCAGCCCCGGGGAGCTGAAAAGCATCCTGAATGCCGTGGGTCTGGACGCTCTGATCGACCAGAAGCATCCCGACGCGGCCCTGCTGAACTATCTGGCCTATGACGGGGACAAGGCAGAAAAGCTGCTGGACAACCCCAAGCTGCTGAAAACGCCCATCGTCCGCAACGGCAAACAGGCCACCGTAGGCTACTGCCCGGAAGTGTGGGAGACCTGGTCTTAACGACTCAGGTCTCCTTTTTCCGGTATTGTCCGGCCACTGCTTCCAGCTGTTCCTCTAACATCTCCCGTGCCCACTCCGGCCCTTTGATGGTCACGCCATCCCCCAGGCCGAACACCCAGCCCAAAAACTGGGGGCTGACCACAGCCTGAATGGTAACCGTAAAATACTCCTCACCGTCGGGCACCAGGATGACCTCCCGGCCGAAGCGGTCCAGCACCACGCCCACCAGGCTGTTTCTGCACCGCAGGGTCACCTGCCCTTCCCGGCCGGAGAACATACCAAAGTGCTTCTTGGCATAGGATGCGATATCGAAATCGCCGCTGATCCCCTCCAGGGGCAGGCAGGTCACCGCCAGCTCTGCCATTTTGTCCACCCGGTAGTGGCGCATTTCTTTGGAGCGGTGGTCATAGCCCGCCAGGTAGTAGTTTTCGTTGTCCCAGATCAGTCCGGCCGGGGACACGTCGTACCGCTTCCCCTCCCGGCGGAAGACCCGCTCCTTTTTGACGTTGTACTCAAAATACTTGAAGCTGACGCTCCTGTGGTTTGCAATGGCGGTATGGAGCTTGTCGATGGTGTAATAGACGCTCTCATTCATGGTCTTGGCCCGGCGGTCCACATAGACCTGCCGCTGGAGCTGACGGGCCTGATAGCGGCTGGCCTGGGATTCCAGCTTGCCGATCAGGTCGTTGCTTTTCCGCTGGGAAATGAAGCGGGAGGACTGCACGGCGTCCACCAGCAGCTTGAGTTCCGCCAGCTGGAAGGTGCGTTCTCCCAGGAACCACCCCGGGTCCTTCCCCTTCCGGTTCTGTACGTCCAGCCCGAAAAACCGGAGGGCCTCCATGTCGTCATAAATGCTCTTGCGCTCAGCCTTGATGTCCCACTCCTCCAGCGCCTGGATCAGTTCAGGCACCGTCATGGGGTGCTCCTCATCGGTGCGCTCCCACAGAATTCTGCACAGGCAAAGCAGCTTCAGTTTCTGATTGGCACTTCTCGGCATGGTTCATTCCTCCTGTCCTGACTACAGGATATCTTTTCCAATGTACCATAAACAGGACTTTTTATCAGAATACCACATTTTTTTGCGGAATGCGAGGTTTTTGTCCATGACCTACCGGCAAAAGGATTTCATTGTGTCCGTCCCCCTGTGTCCCCTGTACAGCGCGCCCTCTCCCCAGTCCGAGCTGGCGGACGAGGTGCTGTGGGGCTGGCCGCTGACGCTGCTGGACGCCTCGGAGGACGGCTGGTGCCGGGTGCGCACCCACTATGGCTATGAGGGCCATACCCTGCTCACCCATCTGCTCCCCGCTGACCTGGCCGCCCAGCCCTCCCTGATCGTGACCGGGCTATTTGCCGACGTGCTGGCCGGGCCCCGTGTGGAGGCTCCCGTCCACCTCACCCTGCCCCGGGGCGCTCTGGTATCTCCCCAGGGCCCGGCCGCCGACGGCTGGCAGCCCATTCTCCTGCCCGGCGGCGGCAAGGGCTGGGTCAAGTCCGGCCTGCTCTCCCCCTGGCTGCAAAGCCCGCCCGCTCTGTCTGAGTCGGCGCTCCGTGCCCGGGTAGTCGCCGCGGCCCGCACCTACCTGGGGGTTCCCTACCGCTGGGGCGGCAAAACGCCCCAGGGCATCGACTGCTCCGGCCTCACCTTCATGTCCTGGTTTTTCAGCGGGGTGTGCCTCTACCGGGACG
Organism: uncultured Flavonifractor sp.; assembly: GCA_944385575.1. Lineage (GTDB taxonomy): Bacteria > Bacillota > Clostridia > Oscillospirales > Oscillospiraceae > Flavonifractor. The sequence continues at coordinate 32,296 of CALWXT010000019.1, forward strand.
CTAAACTGGTCCCCGGCTATCCGGCCCGGCAGATCCCCGTGGAGCGCCTTGCGCCCGCCGACCTGCTCTACTTTCCCGGCCATATCGCCCTGTATCTTGGCGGCGGTCAGTATATCCACTCCACCGCCCGTGCGGGAAGCGACGGCGTGGTCATCAACAGTCTGGACCCGCAGGCTCCCGACTACCGCCCCGACCTGGCGGAAAAGCTGCTGGCAGCCGGCAGCGTTTTCCCGCTCATATGAAAAAAGCACCCCCGGCGCGAATTG
>CALWXT010000020.1 GCA_944385575.1 uncultured Flavonifractor sp.
CCATGGTGCCGTCTTCCTTCACCGCTACCACGCCGGAGGTATCAGGTACCTGCTTGACACAAACGATGCATTTCATAATTGGCAAACCTCCTTATCTCATCATGGAACCGCCGACGATCATCTTCATGGCCTCGGAGGTGCCCTCATAGATCTCGGTAATCTTGGCGTCGCGCAGCTTCTTCTCCACCGGGTACTCACGGGAGTAGCCGTAGCCGCCGAACAGCTGCACGGCCTCCCGGGCTACCTCGTTGCACACCTGAGAGGCAAACAGCTTGCACATGGCAGCCAGGGGCGCGTAATTCTCGTGGTTGTCCTTGGCCACGGCGGCACGCCACACCATCAGACGGGCGGCATCCACCTTGGTCTGCATGTCGGCCAGCTGGAACTGGGTGTTCTGGAACTTGGCGATGGCCTTGCCGAACTGCTTGCGCTCCTTGACGTAGACCAGAGCCTCGTCAATGGCTCCCTGGGCAATACCCACGGCCTGAGCGCCGATACCGATACGGCCGCCGGCCAGGGCGCCCATGGCGATCTTGTAGCCCATGCCCTCCTTGCCAATGAGCCGGTCAGCGGGCACCCGCACGTCGGTCAGTGCCACCTCACAGTTGGAGGCAGCCCGGATGCCCATGCGGGGGATCTCCTTGCTGACCTCCAGGCCGGGCATATCCCGGTCCACGATGAAGGCGGACATGCCCTTCACGCCGCCCAGGGCCTTGTTGGTCAGGGCAAAGATGATGAAGATGTCGGCAAAGCCGGAGTTGGTGGTGAACACCTTCTGGCCGTTGAGGACATAGCAGTCGCCGTCCTTCTCCGCGGTGGTCAGGGCTCCGCTGGCATCGGTGCCGGCGCTGGGCTCAGTCAGACCGAAGCAGCCCACCTTGGTGCCGTCCACCAGGGGACGCAGGAAGGTCTGCTTCTGCTCCTCGCTGGCGTACTCAGCCAGGCAGGAGCAGCACAGGGAGGTATGGACGGAAATGGTGATGCCCACGCTAGCGTCCACCTTGGACATCTCCTCCATGCACAGGGCATAGGTCAGCACGTCGGCGCCGGAGCCGCCGTACTCCTTGCTGTAGGGAATACCCATCATGCCGTACCGCTTCAGCTTTTCCAAAAGCCCCATGTCAAAGCGCTCGGCCTCATCCATCTCCCGCACCAGAGGCTTGACTTCATTCTGGGCAAAGTCACGGAACATCTTGCGGGCCAGTTCCTGTTCCTGGTTCAACTTGAATCCTACCATGTGTTTGAATTCCTCCTGTCTTATGATTTAAACCGCATTCAGCACAGTTCGAAAATAGTTGCCACGCCCATGCCGCCGCCGATGCACAGGGTAGCCATGCCCTTCTTGGCGTCGCGCTTGGCCATCTCATGCAGCAGGGTGACGATGATGCGGGCGCCGGAGCAGCCGATGGGATGGCCGATGGCGATGGCACCGCCGTTGACGTTGACCTTGCTCATATCGAAGCCCAGCTCCCGGGCCACGGCGATGGACTGGGCGGCAAAGGCCTCGTTGGCCTCCACCAGGTCGATATCTCCGATCTCCAGGCCGGCCTTGTCCATGGCCTCCCGGCAGGCGGGCACGGGGCCCACGCCCATGATCTTGGGGTCCACACCGCCGTGTCCCCAGCTCACCAGCTTAGCCATGGGCTTCAGGCCGTACTTGGCAACAGCTTCACCGGAGGCCAGCACGATGGCGGCGGCGCCGTCATTCAGGCCGGAGGCGTTGCCGGCAGTGACCCGCTGGACATGCTTGCGGGCGTCAGCCTCATGGATCTGAGTGGGCTCAAAGGTGTGGACGATCTCGTCCTCTACCCCCTCGGGACCGCAGGGGAAGGCGCCGCGCAGCTTGGAAATGCTCTCGGCAGTGGTGCCGGGCTTGGGATATTCGTCGGTCTCAAAGGCCACGGTCTCTTTCTTTTTCTTGATCATCACGGGCACGATCTCGTCTTTGAACCGGCCGCTGTCCACCGCGGCGCAGGCACGCTGCTGAGACATGGCGCCGAAGGCGTCCAGCTCCTCCCGGGTGATGCCCCACACGTCGCAGATGTTCTCGGCGGTGGTGCCCATGTGGTAGTTGTTGTAGGCGTCCCACAGGCCGTCGCGGATCATGGTGTCCACCACGGTCTTGTCCCCCATGCGGGCGCCCCAACGCTCCTCGTTCAGGACGAAGGGGGCGCGGGACATGTTCTCAGCGCCGCCGGCCACCACGATCTCGGCGTCCTCGCTGCGGATGGCCCGGGCGGCCTCAATGACCGCCTTCATGCCGGAGCCGCACACCATGTTCAGGGTGGTGCCCGTCACAGAGAAGGGAATACCGGCCTTGACCAGGACCTGGCGGGCAATGTTCTGGCCCAGCCCGGCGGTCAGCACTCCGCCGAAGATCACTTCGTTTACCGCTTCCGGCTTCACGTTGGCCCGCTTGAGCGCTTCCGCCACGGTAACGGCGCCCAGTTCCGCTGCCGGCGTGTCCTTCAGTGCCCCGCCAAAAGCGCCCACGGCTGTGCGGCAGCAGCTTACCACGTACACGTCTCTCATATGGTTGCTCCCTACTTTCTTTTTCAAAAATATTGTTTTACAAAATAATTCTTAATAAGAAATTTTGATGTTATTGACATAGTACTACGGTCATGCTATATTGTCAAGTATGGGAGTGATAAAATGGAACTGGAAAATTGTATTAACTTCTTGCTGAGTACAGCGCAGCACAATGTTTTTCAATATTTGAACAGCCAGCTGGCGGAATACGGCGTCACTCCGGCGCAGTACGGTGTCATGAACTGCCTGTGGAAGTACCGGGATCTTACTCCCAAGCAGATCGGGGAACTGCTGCACCTGGAGGCTTCTTCTGTGTCCGGCATTCTGGAGCGGATGCAGAACAATGGTCTGCTGGAGCGGAACGTGGACCCGGAGAACCGGCGTACCATCCGGGTCTCCCCCACGCAGAAGACACTGGATCTCCAGCCCGCCATTGAGAAGATCATTCTGCACATGAACCAGCTTGTGATGGAGCCGTTTACTCAGCAGGAACAGGAGCAAATCCGCCGCAGCCTGACGGTAATTGGAAACAGAGAGCTTGTCTAAACCAAACGAAAACAAAGGGAGCGCCGCAGAAGCCTGCGGCGCTCCCTCGTTTTGTTCAGACAGCCCGATCGCGGGAGAGCGCCACAACGGAAAAGATGATCAGGAGGATTCCACACATCTGCACCACGCTGATAGCGCGGCCCCAGAGCAGATAATCCAGCACGGCGGTTATGACGGGGATCAGGTTGTTGATCAGGTTGTAGGAAAGCACATTGATCCTGCGCAGGGCAAACTGAAGCAGCAGGTATGCCGCCACGCCGTTGACCACGGCCAGAAACAGCAGTCCGCCCAATACGTCCACCCGGGCCAGGCCGTCCCACAGCGGATCTCCCTGCAGCACCAGGATGGGAAGCAGGATCAGTTCCGCACCCAGGGCCTGATAAAAGAGCAGAAGCGTCCCCTGGACGGTGGCGGCCCCCTGAATGCGGCTGTTGAAGTAACAGAAAAAGATCCAGAAGGCGTTGGACACCAGCAGGATCAGGCAGCCCGGCAAGGAGGCGGGATCAAGATTCACGCCCCCTACCGCCAGGAAAATGCCCAGCACAGAGGCCAGAATGCTGACGATCTGGGCTCGAGTCGCTTTCTTATGAAAGAGCAGAAGTTCCGGAACCAGGCACATGGAGGGGATCAGCCCGGAGAACACGGTGGCCAGCACGCTGCCCACCATGCCGATTCCGGTATTGACCAACACCTGATACAACGCGATACCCAGCATCCCGGAGCACAGAAATCCCGCAGCCTGCCTCAGGGGAATGCGCAGCCGGGCACCCTGACGCACCGCAAGCAGGCCCAGCAGGGGAATCGCAAACAGGTATTGGAGAAAGACCACTTCCGTGGCGCTGAGATATTGCAGAAGGGGCGCTTTCACGGTATAGGAAGCGCTCCAAATCAGTACCGCCCCGTATGCGGCGGCACAGCCTGCGAGGGTGCTTTTTTCCGGCATCATGGCGCGCACCTCCCGCCGGCCGGCTCAGCCGCCGCAGACCGGCTTGGTGACGCTCATCTTCATGGGGCTGCAGGTCAGGGGGAAGGAGTCCCGCGCCGCAGGGGCCTGCCGGACCATGCCGCGGGCCTGGATCTGTTCGTTCTCCATGGCCTCCTCAGCGGAGAGCACCGGCGCGCTGGGGATGTTGGCGGCGGAGAAGATCTCCTGCAGCTGGGCCCTGGTGCGCCCGGCAAAGAAGGGGGCAAAGAGGGCCGTCATCTCCTCATAGCGCTCACAGCGCTTCTCGTTGGTATCATACCGGGGGTCGTCGATCAGCTCGGACATCCCGATGGCATTACAGAACCGGTCCCAGCCGGCATCGCTGGCCAGGCCGGCGGAGAAGTAGCCGTCCTGGCAGGCAAACACATCGTAGGGAACCAGGGTGGCCGGGTCGGCGCTGCCACAGCGGCCGGGGCAGGTACCGGTAAGCTCCCGGAACAGGATGGGGCTCTCCAGCAGAGAGTAGAAGGTATCATAGAGGGAGTAGTCGATCCACGCACCCTCTCCCCCGTTTTCCACATTCTGCAGGGCGGCCGTGATGGCAAAGCACAGGGACACACCGGCAAAACATTCGGCGCTTTGGCCGCCGGACAGAGTGGGAGCCCCGTCCGGGAAGCCGGTCATATCCATCATGCCGCAGGCGGCCTCAGCCAGGTGGCCGCCCACCGCTCCATCCTCCCGGATCACCGCGCATACCAGCTTGGGGTATTGGGCACGCAGAACGGAGCGGGTCAGCCCGTCAGGCAGGGTATCCGCCTCGGCCAGCAGTACGCCGGCACCCTCCAGTCCCTTGGGCAGCTGGAGATCAGGCTGGTACTCCATACCGAAGTGCAGCGCATCCCGGGCAGGGTCCAGGGGAGGCTCCCCCGGACGGACCACCCGGGCACCGTAATCGGCCAGCTGCATGGCGGCGTAGGCACCGCAGCAGCCGCGGGTCAGATCAATTACTTTCAGTCCTTCCAGCACGCTCATGCGTCTTCCCCTCCTTCCGCCGCGCCCTTTTCCCGCAGGGCGGCAATCTCCAGGTCAGAATATCCCAGTTCCCGCAGATAGGCGACGGTGTGCTCTCCCTGCAGGGGGGCGGAGCAGGTCACCTTGGTGTCGATGGTATCAATGTGGAAATGGGAGTCAGGGAAGCGCACCGCGCCCAGGGCGCTGTCCTGGACCTCTGCCAGCAGGCCGGCGCTGCGGGGGCTGTCCATGGCCTCCGCCACTGTGTGAACGGGAGAGCAGGGCACACCTGCGGCAGTCAGGGCCTGGGCCAGAGCGTCCCGCTCCCACTTGGCAGCGGCGGCGGCGATGGGCGCTTTCAGCTCAGACTCATACCGGCTGAGCCGCTCCTGATTGGTCTTCAGATCAGCCCGGGCGGCCAGTTCGTCCAGCCCAAGCACCCCGCACAGAGCCTCCCACTGCTCATCCCGGACCACCTGGATCAGCAGCCAACCGTCCTTGGTGCGGAAGCCGTCGCAGGGCGCATACTCAGGAGAACGGTTGCCCAGGCGGCAGGCGGGCAGGGCACCCGCCAGGCGCTGACGGTGCAGGGAAAAGAGGACGTCCAGGATGGCAATATCGATCCGCTGTCCCTGCCCCGTCCGCTTGCGCTCCATCAGTGCCAGGCTGATGGCCAGGGCCATATAGGTTCCGCTGAGATGGTCGCCGAAGGCCACGCCCACCCGGACGGGATCACCGTCGGCGGCGCCGGTGGCGTCCATAATGCCGCTCATGGCCTGCAGCTGCAAATCCAGGCCAATGGTCTTCTTCATAGGCCCGGTCTGGCCGAAGCCGTTCAGGGATGCATAAATGATGTCCGGCTTGATTTCGCGCATGACCTCATAGGTCAGGCCCATGCGCTCCATGCTGCCGTATTTGAAGTTTTCACAAACCACATCGGCGGTGGCCAGCAGGCGGTGGACAATCTCCTTGCCCTCCGGAGTGGTCAGCTTCAGGCTCATGCTCTTTTTTCCCCGGTTCAGGAAGGCGTAATAGCCGCTGTTCCCGTCCCGGAAGGGCGCCCAATACCGGGCCAGATCCCCCGACCCGGCCCGCTCGATCTTGATGACTTCCGCACCCATGTCCGCCAGCAGCATGGTGGCAAGGCTGCCTGCGTGTGCCTGGGTGAAGTCAACCACACGGATTCCAGCAAAAGGCTTCATAGCGTTCTCCTTGAAGCCGCGGTTCCCGGGCCCCAAAAGGCCCGGGAACCGCTGTGTGTGTTATTGTCTCACAGAGCAGGGATCTGGAAGCGGTCCAGATTGCTCCATGCGTCGGACAGGCTCATTTTCCCATCCTGGATCTCGAGCACCAGCTCCACGATCTTCCGGTTAAAGGGAGTGGGAACGCCCACCTTTTCACCGTCGGAGACGAATTTGCCGTTGATCTGAAGGATCTCACAGACCCGGCCCTTCTCCAGATCCTGGATCATGCTGGCTTTCTGGCCCCGATAGGGGGTGTAGATCCGGGTCCAGTAGTCGATGACCCGGTCCAGACCGGCCTGATCCTGGAAGCACACGTTTTCAGGGGTGGGACACAGCCCGAACAGCTCCACCGGCGTAACGCCCAGGGCCTGGATGACCTTGGCGGCCTCCATGCCGGTATAGGCGATGCACTCCATAGCCTTCCGGTTGTCCAGGATATCCCCCACCAGGCATCCCAAGGCGGTAGCCAATCCGCTGAAGCAGGAGTTGTCGGTCAGCTTGGTATACCGCACGCCCCGGAGGTTCTCCGTCAGCTCGCAGTGACCCAGCGCGTCCTGGAACATCCGCTGCAGCTCCAGCGTCTTTTCGGTGATCTTCCCGTCGGGACGTCCGAAGGAAATGCCCAGCGTGTTTTCGGCGGAGGCCAGCTTGCTGACGCCGGGGCCGACGAAGGTGCCGGAAAACTCCATGCCGCCGCCCACGACCCGGTCCATCCCCACCAGTTCGGCTGCGATGTCCTCGGGGATGCCGTTCTGCAGGGTCATAATGATGGTCTCGTCATGCATGTAGGGCAGGGCGCCCTCCAGAGCCTGGCGCATAGTGGTCTGCTTGGTGAGGGAGAGGACCAGATCATATTTGCCGCTCATGTCCTGAGGCAGCACCGCTTTGACCGGGATAACCTTGTCCACACAGCCCACGATATGCGCGCCGTTCCGGTTCAGTGCCTCCACATGCTCCTGATAGCTGTCCACCAGCTCCACATCGTAGCCTTTTTCGGACAGATACGCGCCGATGATGGTGCCCATGGCGCCGGCGCCCAACAATGCAATTCTCATGATTTCATCTCCTGATTGATATGGTGTCAGCCTTTGGCAGCCCGGCGGGCAGCACGCTCAGCATCCATGATTGCTTCGTCTTCCTTGATGTCCTCCAGGATTTTGTGCTCATCTTCCTTGATCCACTTGAAGAAGGAAATGACCGCGAAAACGGAGAAGATCATAATGGGCAGTGCCACCAGAAGAGAAGATGTCTTGATGGGAGTCATGCCGCCGATGTTCATAACCACCAGGGCGATAGCGCCCATGGTCAGCGCCCAGGTGAGCCGGACATAGCGGGGAGGCTCCTCGCCCTCCTTGATCTCCTTGCAGGAGGTCTGGGCCATGGAGTACGCCGCGGAGTCAATGGTAGTCGCAGAGAAAATGAAGCCGCAGAAGCAGAAAATTACCAGAATGACGACAGCCAGAGGCAGCTCACGGATGGAGGCCACGATAGCGGCCGCGTCGCCCTGCTCGTTCAGGATGCCGATGAAGTCCAGCTGACCGGTGAGCTGCTGATTCATGGCGTTGCCGCCCATGATGCCGTGGAACAGGCCGGCGCCCAGAGTGCCGGCGCCCAGGGTGGTGACCACGATCTCACGCAGGGTACGGCCGCGGGACACACGGGCGATGAACGCACCCATGAAGGGGGCGTAAGCATAGTACCAAGCCCAGTAGAACACCGTCCAGGCCTGGGGGAAGCCGGTCTTGGCAATGGGGTCAGTGTAAACGGACATGCGGAGGAACTCCGTCAGCATGATGCCGTGGGCATTGACGTAGTTGTTGATGATGAAGGACGTGGGGCCCACAATGAGGCTGAAGGCCAGCAGGGCCAGAACCGCCGCCACGTTGATGTTGCTGAGGATCTTGATGCCCTTCTTCAGGCCCAGGGTCACGGAGGTGGTGAAGATAGCGGTCCAGATGCAGACCACGACGACATCCACGCCGAAGGTGTGAGGAATGCCCAGCAGGGAGCACACGGACTCAGACAGCATGGGGGTGCCGGAACCCAGGGAAGTGCCGTTGGCGCCGATCAGGCCCAGGATCAGGGTGAAGTTGATGAACTTGCCCAGCAGGCCCTTGGCATTTCTCTCACCGATCACGCCGGAGCAGGCATCGGCAAAATGGTAGGTGTCCTGGTGACGGTTCCAGTACATATAGCCAATGGGGAAGGCCAGGATGGTGTAGATAACCCAGCCCAGAGGGCCCCAGTGGAAGATGGGGTAGGCCCACTCCTTAGTGGCCCAGGTCATCAGTGCGGTACCGATGCCGGAGCAGAAGAACATGGCAATCCAGGTAAGGGTGGCAAATTCCGGTCTGGCCTTGGGGCCACCCAGGCGGAGCCGTCCGATCTTGCTGACGGCAATATAGATCATGACGAAGAAGAAAATCAGCGTAATGGCCAGATAGGCCCAGCCCATACTATTGGCAGTAAAGTTATAGGCAATGTTCATCAGCTCGCCGGTCTGCTTGTCGAAGACCACCATCAGAATGATCATGGCGATGATGATGACAGCGGAAACCAGGAAGAACGGCTTATCAACAGGTGCGTTTTTTTCCTTGACTGGGGAGACGGCGGGGTTTGTCTTTTGCATAATGACTCCTCCTCTTCTCTATCTCTCTGTTCAGCGGGAACTCAGGCCCCAAACCTCACGGGCTTCGGCGGGTGTCAGGACGCGGCCGCCCAGCCGCTCCACCAGATCCACAGCCTTGGAAACCAGGCCCTCATTGGTGGCAAATACACCCTTGTCCAGATAAATATTGTCCTCCAGGCCCACCCGGACGTTGCCGCCGTTGAGCATGGCCTGCGCAACCATGGGGAATTCGTCGCGGCCCAAACCGAAGGCGCTCCAGTGGGCGCCGGCAGGCAGGGCGTCGATCATGGCCAGCAGGTTCTTGGTGGTGGACTCGGCGCCGTAGGGGACGCCCGTGCACAGCTGGAACAGGGTCTCGGGCGGCAGCAGGCCTTCCCGGATCAGTTCCTTGGCCTGCCAGATATGGCCCAGCTCAAAGGCCTCAATCTCCACCCGGACACCCACGGCGGTGATCCGGCGGGCACACTCCCGCAGCATGGCGTAGGTGGCCAGATAGGTAGTGGACTTGTAGTTGAAGGAGCCGCAGTCCAGCGTGCAGATGTCGGGCTTGATGGCCTCCACATGGCGCACACGCTCGGCGGGGCCCACCATGTCGCTGCCAGGCCCAAAGATGGTGGGATCGTCGGGGTCTTCCACATAGTCTCCGCCCATACCGGTGGTCAGGTTGATGATCACATCCACACCACTCTCCCGGATCAGACGGACAGTCTCCTGATAGTACTCCAGCTTGCGGCAGGGGGTGCCGTCGGCCTCACGCACATGCAGGTGGACCACAGAGGCACCAGCCTTGGCAGCTGCCACAGCGGAAGCGGCAATCTCCTCCGGGGTGGAGGGAACATGGGGATGCTTCAGGTGGCTGTCGCCGCTGCCGGTGACAGCACATGTCAGGATTACATTACGGTTCATGACAATTACCTCCTTTGCCCTATATCACATTGAATAAAAACCAGGTTACAAGAGCGAACTTATTTGATATAAAGTAACAAAGAAATCAGATGGTATCTTTTTTGACAGATGGTTTATAAATTGTAAGCAACCCAAAAAAATTTTAAAACTTGCAGAAAACGACAGAAATCGTCTTCACAAAACCTGAAAATATTGCTTCAACAAAATCATGCATCATAAATATTTTTATTAGATACATTTTTGAATGAGAAATATTTGTACAAAATGACATATAATATACAAAAACGCAAGTAAAATGTCATAGTTTTTATGTATTGTGCTAATATGCGCCGTCTAAGCGGGCTTTTTGCAACTATTCCCTCACATTTGAGCCAATAAATACAAAATCCCCGGCAAGGTACAGGCAAATTCCTGCATCTTGCCGGGGTCAAAATCGTTATATATTCAGACGGGGTCAGAATAAGTGGGAGAACAGGAACAGGAGTCCTTCCCCTCTTCCTGGTTCTCATGAATGGTATTCAAAAGCAGGATGTCTTCCTCCGACGCATAGGCACGGGCCCAGTCCCGCAGGGGGGACAAAATCTTCTGCAGCCGCAGGCCGTAGTCCGTCAGGGAATACTCCACCCTCGGCGGAACCTGTGCATACACCTTCCGGACAATGATCTTGGCGTCTTCCAACTCCCGCAGCTGTTGGGTCAGCGTCTTCTGCGAGATGTCCGGAATGCGCCGCATAAAGTCAGAGAAGCGTTTGGGACTCTCCAAAAGATACCAGATAATCCGCAGCTTCCACTTCCCTCCCACGATGTCAATAGCCAGCTGAAGGGCACAATAGTACTCTTTTCTAATTCTACCCATTCTGCACCTCCCGAAGCAAATCAAGTGGTTGATTTCGCATACTAAATTTCTATTATAACTAATGCACAGTATAATGCATACCCATATTCCTGTCAACAAAGCGATTTTGCTAATTTTCTCCTTCACTTTGTAAAACTATGCATTTTACTTCCCGCAATCAGAGCGGGAAAAAATACAGACGTCATGCAAAACAGGGTGTGGTCCGGACTGTCTTGGGCACAACTATTGACAGAAAAAACTTGCCGACATATAATTAACAAAGTTAACTACACGAGAAAGGACTGTCCCAGATATGGAGTGGACTGATATGATGCATTATCAGCAGCAGCTGCAAAAGGTGGTGCGGTCTCTGCTGCCTGTACGGAAGTCTCTGCTGACCGCCAGCGAATGCGAACTTCTGGCGCACCTGTATTTGCAGCCGGAGCAAAATACCCCCGTTCAACTCAGTCAGGTCAGCGGCATGAAAAAAGAGGCGGTCAGCCGCTGCCTGAAGTCTCTTTATGAAAAAAACTGCATCCGGAAGCAGCGCCAGGCAGCAGATGAACGAAGCTATCAGCTGTTTATGACAGAGACCGGTCTTGCCGAGCTGAAAAAGGGGTATGAGAGCATTTTGCAGCCCTTTTATGATCTTTGGCGCAGTTCCGGTGATACGTTTGAGGCCTTTATGTACTACGCGGATAAGCTTGCCGTTCACATCGAGAAAGGACAGGAGAATACCCATGAAATTTTATGACGCACTGCAAATGGACCCCGCCATACTGAAGCGGAAAATAGCCGTCTGTGACACAAGGCGGGAAAAAGCCTATTACTGGACCGCCATAGCCGTGCGCTCGGCGCTGATCGTGGCCTTTGCCATTGTGTTTATCAGCCTGCTGTCTGGTATATTCGGTGCCGACAACACTCCCCTGGCGGTGGCGCTGTTCTGCATGATGCTTGGCATCCGCTTTGTCAATTTCGAATACTGCGTGGGGGATTCTCTCCTGACACTGGCGGCAGTACTGGCCATTCTGGTGCTGGTACCCGGCGCAGCAGCATTATTTCCGCCCGTGCTCCTCATCCCGCTGCATTTCACGGCCTTTTTCGCCCTGCTTTACATGATGACGCAGCGGCCTGAACTGGGCAACGGCGGATTGTACAGCTTCGCCTACATTTACCTGACGGGCAATCCGGTGTTCGGGGAGGCCCTGGCCCGCCGCGGGCTTTTGGCGCTGACCGGCTACCTCATCTGCGGTGCGATCCTCTTTGCCAAGCACAGAAAGCAGCACCAGGCAACCCTCTTCCACCATGTGATCGCCAGGTTCGACCTCACCACACCAGTCCATCTGTGGCAGCTGCGCATGGCGCTCGGTGTTGCCCTGATCATGACTGCCGGGCAGGTCTTTGGCGTGGAGCGGTTCATGTGGATGGGCTTTGCCTGTGCATCGCTGCTGTCAGAGTATCCATACTCCGGCAGCACAGTTGTTCGCTTCCGGCAGCGAATCGCAGGGGCGGTTGCTGGCTCCTGCGCATTTTTCATCCTTTATCTGGTAACGCCCGACGGGTTTCACCCGCTGATGGGCCCACCGGGCGGCCTGTGCCTGGGTTTCTGCACCGATTACCGGTATAAAACGGCTATGAACTGCTTCGGTGCGCTGATGCTGGCCACCGGAATCTACGGGCTGCAGGGTGCGGTGATCCTGCGTATTGTGGACACTGTTCTGGGCGTGACCTTCGGCCTGGTATTCGCGGCGATCTTCCACCGGCTGGCAGCAGTTAGACTGCTGCCCAGCGCGGAGGAAGGATAACGCGCGATTAAAATACACCGGAAAACTGCTCCAGCACTTTAGCTGCACATTCCCTTTCCGGCATAGGCGCATAGAACCAGAAGCCCTGGATCACATCACAGTTTATCTGCTGCAGCGCCAGCACCTGGGCTTCCTGCTCCACACCCTCTGCCAGGATAGTAAGTCCCAGCTCATGTCCTACCTGTACCATTGCCCGCAAAATGGCAATTCCGTTTTTTGTGCTGACATTGTCGATCAGACCCTTATCCAGCTTGATGCCGTCCACAGGGTACTGCTGCAAATCAGAGAAGGACGTAAAGCCTTCCCCAAAATCGTCCAGTGCAATTTTTACTCCATACTTTTTCAGGGTGAGCATGTTCTCCCGGATCTGCGCGGAATGTTTTACCCAGGCGCTCTCCGTCAGTTCAAAGATCAGCAGCTCTCTTGGGAACTGATAGCGGTCAATAATTTCCATACATCTGGTCGGAAAATCCGCCGCGGAAAAAGTTTCCCGGGAGAAGTTGCAGGAAAGGAAAAAGCTGTGCACACCCTGGTCGGACAGTTTTTGAAGAAACCCACAGGCGGACCGCAGGCAGTCATAGTCCAGCTTGTAGACCAATCCCTCCCGTTCCAGCATGGGCACAAACACATGGGGGCTCAGCAGCCCCTTCTGTGGGTGAAGCCATCTGGAGAGTGCCTCACCGCCCACGATCCTGTGTGTGCAGGCATCCACATAAAATTGGATATACAGCTGAAACTCGCCATGCTCCAAAGCCTGATCCACCGCCAGCCGGAGCTCCTGCTCAAGCCGAAGCTCTTTCTGCGTCTCATCGGAAAACAAGCGGAAGTTCTCCCCTGCCTGGCAGGCACTGCGGGCCGCCTGGCTGGCATTGAAAATCATTTCCTGCAGATCCCGGTCTCCCTCTCGAAGGGGGTAAATGCCTGCGGAAACGCGGACATCAGCCAACGTTCCATCTGCCCGAGGATAGGAGCGGATTTTTTCCAGGACGGTGGAAATGAACGTTTCTGTCTGTTCCATATTGGGCGACAGTCTCAGAAGAACAAAGCCGTGCTCCGATACCCTGGTCAGGATGTCTGTGGAGGCGGCAAACTCCTGCAAAACCACGGCGCAGCAGCGGAGAGTCTCATCACGCAGCTGGCTTCCGGCCTGCCGCGACAGGCGGTCGGTATCCACATAAAAGCAAATCATGTGATAGAGGACCCGGGTTTTGTCGTTGACAAGCTGCTCATAGTAGCGCTGCAGGTAATCCAAATTACCCAGGCCGGTGGTCTCGTCACATTCCAGATCCTTTTGGGCCTTCCGCAGCAGCTTCCGGTAACGGCGGAACAGCAGGGCCAGAAGGGCCGTGCTCAGGGCCAGGGCTCCAATGGCCGCAGAAAAGCCTTGGTGCGGCAAAGGCGGCGCAGAGGCTTCCATCAGGATACCGCTGACTGACTCTTGGGGCAGTGCGGCAAAAAAGGCCGAGAGCTCCTCTGCCAGAGTGTCCGGAGCCGCTTGGGTAATGCAGATATAGTAGGCGCTCTCCTCCCCGTCATATTCCGTATGGAACAGCTGCACCGTTATACAGCCGCCGGGGATCTCCTCTCCCTGGGCATACCCCGAGAGCAGATCCACCTGGAGATTCTGGGCCAGGTGCTCCCGTTGATCGCTCTTTTGAGGGTCATAGTAAACCACATCATACCGGCTTTGGGCAGAAAAACGGGCCAGCAGCTCCGGAATGACGCCCTGGTAGGTTTCCGTTGCTTCATCATAATATTCCAGCGGATAGGCGTCAGGATTGCCCGCAACATAGATTAAAACCCTGTCACTCACGCCTGCGCCCTCTGATTCTGAGTCTCACACTCCGGTCTGCGCTGAAAAAGGGACATATTTCCCGCCGGGGCAGAGGTCTTTGCTTCTTCCACCGCCGCGGAGAGCTCCGAGGCAGAGTCCTCCATCTCCCGCAGCATGGAGACAAACTGCCCCCGCAGACGGGAAAGCCGTTCGTCATAACGGGCAAGCATCTGCTCACGCTGCTGCTCCTCCATCTGACGGCGCAGGTCTTCCAGCTCTTGTTCCAGCTGCCGCACCCGCTGCTGCTCCTGCTCCAGAGCTTCCCGGCTCTCCCGGTCTTTCTCCAGCAGCTGGGCGGAGAACTGCTCCTCCAGAGTGTTGATGTACTGATAAACACTGAACTTCTTATAGCCCCAGAATCCGGTTTTCAATTCATCTGTTTTCATGGCGGCACCTCAATTTATTCAAAATGGATTTTCTTTCGCTGGATCTGCCCCCAGGCATGCCGCTTTTTGCGATATCCGATCAGCGCCGTGGCCCGCACCCACGCCAGGATAAAGCGGAGGAAGGAGATTTCCAAAGCACACAGGCCGACGGCTTTGATCACATCGGTGACGCTCAGCTGGTTGTTTTTCTCCATGTACTCCAGCAGGACCGCCTGCAATGACTGAATAGGCAGGTGTTTGGGAAGCACATACCGGGACAGGAAATAAGAAAAATATGCCGCCTGCACATTCTCCCGCTTCCGGTAGACTACCGCCAGATATAAAATGGCGGGCTGGAGCTGGGCCAGATAGTCCGATATCCGCGGCTCCTTCTGCACCATGGGCCGCAGAGCCAGATCAAAGGCTGTCAGATTCTTGACCTGAAGCAGTCTCCGGCGCAGTCGGGCCAGATGGCGGGAGGACACCGGCTGCCCCTGTTCCAGGCGGGCCAACTGGGCCTGAATGGCCTGGGTCAGCCGCCGGGTCCGCTTTTCCAGCCGAGGCTGACTGCTCCGCAGAAGGATGGCATACGCCACATTGAAGCCGATCATGCTGACACAGACGGCGCCATATATGTAAATCATGACTTCAATTCCCATGACGGGCCTCCTTCCTCTGGTGCGTCATTTCAGAGACGTCCAGTAGTTTTGCAGGATATAGTAGGACTCCTTTAACCTCTCGTGGTAGGTAACTTTCTTTCCCCACCCTTCCAGGGCGAAAGATGCCATAGGGATGCGTTCCCCGGCATTTTCATCCGTTGCCGCACCCACAAACATCTCGTCGCTCTGGATATACTCGATCCCGTAGTGCTCATAATAGTCGTCGTGGACCATCATCTCCGAGGGGTTGGCGAAGTTGAGCAGCTGCCAGGGCAGCTTAATCTCCACATAATCCCCGGCAAATATAAAGTCTGCCAGGGAGTTGAAGTCGGGATGGTCTGGGTTTGCATTTCCGTAGGTGAGAAGGCCCGTTTCATAGGTCTCCGCCGGAGACTGCCAGTTGCCGGTAAGCAGTGGCGTAGCGGTCTGGAGCACAAGGGAAATGGGTTCAAACACCGGGGTATCCGGGTCCACCGGGTCCAGGTAGGCGTCCAGGTTATCGGTCTCATGGAGGAACATGGCCCGCAGTACACTGTAGCGCTGCTGGACCAGCAGACGGCTGCTGTCTGTACCGTCAATGACCAGCAGAAAATCACAGGCCCGGTCAAAGGAGACATCGTACTGCTGGCAGTAGGTGCTCCCCGTTTTGGGGGTAATATCCAGAGGCAGGTAGAGGGTGTCGGTTTCGGGATCAAACTGCTCTTTGTGCACCAAAAAATAGACAAACTTCTCGTCATACTGCATGGATACCGACATTTCTTCCGTCTCCACCACCGGCTGGATATCCGCCCAGTCGGAGAGATCGCCGTCCACATAGCACACGCTTTTTTCCTCGCCGGGGTCAAAGGATAGCAGGCCAAAGTACTGCTCATTCGTCTGATAGTCGCTCCAGTAGGGCGTCTTGTTTAGATCCACTGCGTGCATGGTGTTCCAGGTGCGTTTGAACCACTCGTCCTGCCAGGTAAAGACGCAGCTGCCCGCGCAGCCGGCGTCCATAATATCCTCATAGCACGCGATGAGGGCCTCTCCCTGCTCCTGCTCGGACATGCGTCCCTGGTTGCGGCCTGTGTTGTAGTCCCGCTGGGCCATGCCCCGACCAGTGGATACACCATATTCGGAGATCACAACGGGGGCGGTGTGGTAATTGGTGAGGGTCTTGAGATAGGTATAGTAGGTGTTGACCTGGCCGCTGCTGTCCAGATAATTGGCCTGGGTGCCCCCGGGGAGATAGTCCTGAACGGGGGTTTCCATCTCCACCAGGTCGTAGACATGGTAAGAATATCTTGAGCCGGAGAGGGGATCATCCAGGTCTATGGCATGGTAAGTGTAATTGAGGTAGTCGGGGTAATAGGGATATACATGGTAGGAAATGAAATATCCCGACAAAAAGGCGTCGGTAGGCTGGATGTGCTCCATATCCACCTTTGCGCACTTCATGAAATATCGGCTGATGTCTTCCGGGTAATCGAAGGGATCGGTGGTAGGCCAGTTGGAGAAGGCCACCAGGCGCTGCTGCTTGTAGCGGCCGGTCTCGTATTCGATCATCTTGTCCCCCACCTCGCACAGCATAGCCTCAAAGGGGGAGGCGTCCTGGGTGGTGGCGAGATAGGTGCCCTGATACTGGGTACGGTCGGGATATTTATGGTCGGTGTATACCACTGTCACGTCCTCCCACTCCACACCGATGATGTAGCCCAGCACCCAGCGGGACACGTCCTTCCGGTAGGAGCCGGACCCCAGGCCGTAGCCCAGAGAGAGGTTCTTTTTCCCATGCAGGATATCCACCACCGTGCGGCAGTCGTCTATCAGTGTCTGCCGGAAGTCATCGTCATAGGCGTCCCGGTGGGAGTTCTGTACATAGTCGTTGACCCACACGCCGTGGATGAGCCACAAAGGCTCCTCCCCGTCCGCCTCCCGCTGGGTGTTGTATTCGTAAAAGGCGGTGTAAAAATCGTCATGGAGGATGGTGTAGACACGAACGGTATTGGCTCCCATGTCCTGAATGTAACCGAACCAGCGCAGATAGGTTTCTTTGTCGATGGCGTAGTCGGTGGCCCACTCGCCGGGGATCCCCACGCCCATATTGACGCCCCGGATCTCAAAGGGGACAGTCTGACCGTCGCGCTGCATGTAAATCATATCCTCGTCGGTGGTCATGAAGGCGGTAACCGGTGCGTCCGGCTCCAGATCGATATAAATGCCCAAACGATAATACGCTACATTCCAGCCATAGACCAGCAAAGCCACAATAAAGGCGGCGATAATGAACTTTTTCATAAAACCCGCCTCCTTCGGCGCTCAGTGGTTGAATTTTTTGACCTTGGACTCGTGGCTGTACTGCAGCAGAACATCAATACTCTCGTCCATCCAGGAACCACGCTCATAGATAAATTGCTGTAGCTGTTCCAGTGCCTGATCATGGTCTGCGGGGTTGCGGTTCCGGGGCCGCAGCGGACGGAATTTGTCAAAAGCATACCCCCAAACCTCAAAATTCCGGTCAATGGCAGAGCCCAGATAGGCCGTTACCTCATTGGTATAATTGATCAGATAATCCTCGTTGAGATAGGTCGTACGCAGATGGCGGTAACGGGAGATAACACTCTCGATAAAGTGCTCATCTTTGGTGAGCATGCGGTACCAGGGAATGCCCTGCATTATAAAACGCTGAGGCGACATAAAGTCCTCCTGGTAATTGTTGCAGGCGGAGTTAAAATCCCAGATTACCATTTTATACTTTCCCCGGACATCCCGGTAAACATAGGTGGAGCGCCAGCCTGCATCATAGTTGCAGGTAAATTCGTTGAGAATAAAATAATCCACAAAGGAATTGATGTCCGCGTCATTCCACCAGGCATAGGGTTCCGTATCGTAATCGTAGGAGTACAGGCTTTTTTCAAAATCAGAAAAATCCTGGGTAATGTAATCAATCCGCTCTTCTGTCAGGTCACCGGTGCGGGGATATTGGATGTCGATTTTCTGCAGATTTCGGTAGGAATAGACGGAGAAGGTATCAATATTTTTTAGGGGATTATCGCTGCCGGCATCCATACGCAGGACATAACCGGTTTGTGCTGCCCCATCTACGGGCTCTGAAAGATCCAGGCGGCAGCTCTCACCGTCGGTAATAGTCTCTGTCATCACATACAGTCCCATATACTTCCCGTTTAAAACCACCTCGCAGAAGCGCACATTGGGCGCATAGTCCATGATCTCGCCGCCGATGTTGTACCACATATAATTGCGCATCAGGCTCTTGTCCAGATACGGCCCGTGGAGCGCCCACTCATAATGGGGCGCCATGCCCATCATTTCTTCACTGCGATAGTCACCCCGCTCATTAGTCAGGCGGATGAGATAACCTTTTTTATCAAAATAGCGGGAAGAATTTCCGCGGGCACGGATGAGGATACGGCTCTCCAGATCCGGGTCATCCGATGGGTGGTGATTATGCTCGTCGGAACTCATTACGGAAATGCTGGCCGAAAGCATGCTCTCTCCCTGCGCCGTGGTGGTAAATCCGATCTCAGTCCCGTCCGCGTTCACAATCGGAATACCCGGGATCTCTACGCCGCCGGTGTCAATTATGACCAGGGGCAGGTGGGTGCACAGCTCGCTGCCGTCGCAGTCACACCCGGCGTCTGGCTGGCGGGCAGTCAGATGCTGATGGACCCGGTGCGTGGGGCTCTCCCGATCCAGCGCATTGGCCGTCACAGCGACCAGCAGCATCAAAGCCATGGCCAGTACACCTACGGTGCGATATTTCATAATACACCTCCTGTTTGAGTAAATAGGCGGTCAGCTGCTGACCTCGTCGTTCTGCATGACAAGATTGCAGTATTCAATGCCGCCCAGCTCGTAAATGGCATCGGTGATCCGTTTTCTGGGACCGGAGCCCGCTTTCCGTTTCTCCGCGCGCTGCATGGTGCGCCGGCTCAGCTCGTAGATGAATTCCGCGGTAGTCTCGGTGGTGTTTTTGACCCGCAGGTTGGCCTTGCGGGAATAGTACTGGAAAATCAGGGCTTCCACTCGTTCTTCATTGACCCGGGAGGTGCGGATGATGAGCAGCAGCCGGTCATCGTTCTTGATCCGGCCAAAAATCAGCAGCACCAGGAAAGTAAACGCACTGCCCAGCGAGGCCACCAGATAATCGCCGGCGCCGCAGCAGATCCCTACCACGATGGCCCAGAAAATGTAGATGGTGTCCCGGGAGTCCTTGATGGCGGTGCGGAAACGGACGATAGACAGGGCGCCCACCATGCCGAGGGACAGGGCGATGTTGTTTCCAATGACGATCATCACCGCCGTGGTAATGGTGGTCAGCGCCATCAGGGACACATTGAACTTCTTGCTGTAGATGCTGCCTTCATGTGACAGCATGTAGGACAGATAGATAAAAAAGGCAATCACCGTCGCCATCACCATGCGCAGGACGATGACTTCCGGCTCCAGCTGGCCGGTATTCTCCAGCAGCTCCAGCAACGCTTTTCTCATACAGAGTTCCTCACTTTTTTATAAACTGAATTTCAGCCCGGCACTTCTGGCCAGACAGTATTTGCTTACCGACAGCTCGGAGCGGTTGGCCGAGCTGACCAGGTCCTTGATGTAGCTGAGCAGAAAGCCGTTATACTTGACCTCCAGCACCCCGTTGAAGCCGTCCAGCACCGGGTACAGGTTGAGCTAAGGGGAAAACAGATCCAGGCAGGCTTCGCTGGCCCGGATCTCATGGTCAAAGGTAATGCGGATCTTGTTTTCCCTGGCAATGTAGGCCTTACGGAGATACTCCACCACGGTTTTGGGGCGGTAGCACCACATATGCATCATCCCGTAGCACTCCGCGGCGAAGGGATCGCTGTATGTCAGCAGGCTGTCGTATCTGCCGGAAACCAGTTCCTCCGCATGGGACCTGGCACTGCGCAGAGAGCGTTTTTTCTGATAGGTTCCCTGCTTCTGCTTCATCTCCAGCATGGCGAAATCCGCCGCCGGGCTGTAGATCCGCAGGCGGATCTTGCGCCGCAGCTCCACCCCATCCACCTTCTCCTGATAATCGCGGTCATCCAGAGAATCAAAATAGAGCGAGCGGATGGCATATCCCCGTGCCCCGTTGTGGGGGTCCTGAATCATCACCTGATCTAAAAGCCCCATCAGCCGCTGCATATCCGTAAGAGACATGAAGTATTTCTTTTCCTGGCGGTAGACTTCGTTCAAGCGGGCACCTCCAAATAAAAAAGCCACAAAAACCTCTGCTTCCGCGAACAAAAGATTTTTGCAGCTTGACGATCATAGCACGACCTGCCGTAGACTCACAGCTTTGCGTCGCCGCCTTTCGACGGCTTTGCCAAATATAAACTTGTCCCGTTATTGCAGCTCACGCAAAGCGGAAATGATGTGTGCGTACTGTTCCTCCAGTTCCGGCATGCTGTCTTTGGCAGCCCCGAGATCCTGCCGCCGCAGATCCTCCGTCAAACGGTCTGCCTGCTGAAACAGCCGCGTCATGGACAGGTTTCCCGCCACACCCTTGAGGGTGTGGGCCGCCTCAAAGGCACGGGTGGCGTCCCCGTCGGCCAGGGCCTGCTCAAGCTGGGAAAAATTTTTGTCTTCAGGAAAGCGCAGCAGGAATTTGAGCATCAGCGCTTCGTTATCCATAAAACGGGCCAGCGCATCCGCCACATCAATACCAGCCCTCTCCAGAAGCAGTCTTTTCTGCTGATCCACGGTCAGCACGCTCCCTTCATGCAAGGATAGAATCTGCGCAGCACCGGCTCCTCCTGACAGAAGTACTCCAGCAGTCTGGGGTTGAATACGCCGCACTCTCCCCGCAGGATCATATCCGTAGCCGTCTGCGCAGAGAATGCTTCTTTATAGCAGCGCTTGCTTACCAAGGCGTCATATACGTCGGCCAGGGAGACAATCTGGGTCCATATGGGGGTCTCGTCCCCCACCAGGTGGTGGGGATATCCGCCCCCGTCCCACCGCTCATGGTGGTGCAGGGCAATGTCATAGGCATAGCGATATGCTGCGTGCTCCCGCATCTGCGGAATTCTGGAGAGCAGCTCAGCACCCTTGACGGTGTGGGTTTTCATCAGCTCATATTCTTCCGCCGTCAGCCGGCCTTTTTTGTTGAGTATGGCATCGGGGATGGAGATTTTCCCCACATCATGGGTAATCGCCCCCAGCCCGATCTGCTGGATCTGCTCCTGGGTCAGACCCTCCCCCAGCGGGGTGTTGTGGAGCAGGTGGCAGGTGATATCGTGGATGCGGTGTACGTGCTGACCGGACTCATCGCTCCGGAACTCGATGGCGGTAGCCAGGGCTTCCACCATGCCAATTCCCATCTCTGCCAGCTGCTGGGCCTGCAGGAGCAGCTGGTCCCGCTGCCGCTCCACCTCCGCGCCCAACATGCGCCGGGCACGGAACAGCTCCACCACCGAGTTGACCCGCCTCCGGACCACATAGGGGACCACAGGCTTCAGGATCACGTCCATCACACCTAAAGAGTAGGCCTCCCGCATGGTGTCGCTGCAGGCGTCGGCGGTAATGAGGAAGACCGGGATGCGGTCGGTCAGTTCCAGCTGATGCAGACGCCGCAGCACCTCAATGCCGTTGAGCCGGGGCATGACCACGTCCAGCATGACAGCACTCAGCCGGTCGGCATTGGCCTGAATGGCATCCAGTCCTTCCTGTCCATCTTCTGCCTCTATAATAGCATACTCCGGAGAAAATATGTTGGCCAAAATCGCCCGGTTGACCATTTCGTCATCAATAATAAGAAGTGAAGCGTCCTTGTCTCCGTTCAATTTGCCCATCCTCCAATCTGGCTTATCATTGCGGCATCTTCCGGCTGGCATCCCATTGCGCAATCAGTTTTTGCAGGATCTGCTTTAGCTGCTCTGTGTGAATAGGCTTCGACACATGGTCGTTCATTCCGGCCTGCGTGGTCCGGGAGATATCCTCCGCAAACACGTTGGCGGTTACCGCCACAATGGGCACCCCGGCGGCATCCCCGCGCCCGGAAGTGCGGATGGCGGTTGCCGCCTGGCAGCCGTCCATGCCCGGCATCTGCATATCCATCAGGATTGCGTCAATGGAGAAGGGCGGTGCGGCCAGGAAGCTGTGTACCGCCTCCGTCCCATTTACAGCCGGCAGCACCTGAGCTCCAAACTCACGCAGGACCTCGGTAATGATCTCCCGGTTCAGCTCGTTGTCCTCCGCCACCAGGATGGTCCGCCCGGTCCAGTCAAAGTCGGAGCCGCCGTCTTCGGGAAGGCTGTCCGGAACCCGTTCCGGCTGGCGTGCCCGTTTCAGCGGCAGGGTTACGGTAAAGCGGGTCCCCTCGCCCAGCGTGCTCTCCACGGAAATCTCGCCGCTCATCTGCTGGACCAGGCTTTTGACGATGGACATACCCAGCCCGGTTCCTACCGTGGGGTGGGTCGAAAAAACCGTCTCCCGGGAATAGGGATCAAACAGCTGCTCCAAAAAGGCGGGTGACATACCGATTCCGGTGTCCTCTACAATGATCTGGTATTTATTGTGGTTCTGGAAGGAGAACTGCCGGGCCTCCAGGCGGATCTGATCCCCTGGCTCCGTGTACTTGACCGCATTGGACAGCAGGTTGTTGATGATCTGGATGAGCTTTTTCTCATCACCCAGTACAACAGGGTCTGAAAGTTCAATATTGAGCCGCAGGCGCTTGTCTTCGTCCTGGGCACGGTCCTGAAATACATCCGCCAGGTTGATCAGCAGCTGGCCCAGGTTCAGTTCCTTTTCATCCAGATTGTTTTTTCCTGCCTCCATCCGGGACAATTTCAAAATATCATTGATGAGGGACAGCAGCTGGTCGGCAGAAAACTGAATTTTTTTGATATACTCCCACACTTTCTCGCTGGTCTCCGTATCACGGGCCTTTTCTGCCAGCTGGCAGCAGCCGATGATGGCGTTGAGAGGCGTACGCATATCGTGGGACATGTTGCTGAAAAATCGCGACTTGGCCTTGGTACTCTTTTGCGCCGCATCCAGGGCATCCTGCAGGATGATGGTGTTCTGAAGATCCCTGCGCCGCTCGTCATCCACATCCCGGAAGCACAGGATCACTTCATCGGGAGCCAGCTCCGGATTATACAGGGTGCGGACGTTCATCCAGCGATAGTTGTCTCCAAACAGGCGCAGGTAGTCCCCGCCATAGTCGGCAATACCCTGCTCCATCCGCTGGCTGATGCTGTCCAGGCAGAAGTTTTCCACAAAGGCCTCGTAAGTGCTGGGTTTGACCAGGGGGCGCAGGTTCTCCAGCAGCTCGGAATAGGTGCCCTTCCGAGGCACCTTGTTCTGCAGGTCATCATAGAGCTTGAAGCATTCATAAGTATCGTTTCTGACGTTGACTCTGTAAATGGAATAGAAAGAATCGCCCAGCATATGGGCAGTGTCGTCCGCCTTTTTCATAGAGCGGCTTTTTAAGATGTCCTGAATGGTCATAAACGCCAGGATCAGAAAAAATATCACCGAGATACCGGACATAAACAGGATAACGGTGTTTTCCTCCCCCATCAGGATCTGCTCAATGGGCATGGTCATGATCACTGTCCAGCCGTTGTTCATCTCCTGATAATAGACACCCCGGGTGACACCCTCCGGGTCCTCGATGGTGGCGTCATAGGCCAGGAGGGAGCCGTCGCTTATCCCCGCCATCAGATAGTCCATATAGGTCTGCATGTCCCGGCTTCCAATGTCCCACTTGGTCACGGAGTAGAGCAGCATGCCGTTCTCATCGCACAGGTAATAGGAGGAGTCCTGGGGCAGGATCTGGGCGTTGTTGTGGAGCGCGTCATTCTGGATATACACATCCATAGCCAAAACGTTCTCCGGGTTATCCAACGTCTTGGAGATCGTAAAGATCATCTGGCCGGTAATCGCATCCTGATAGATATTTCCGCCCACGGTCTCGCCGTCCGCCTCCACCGCGTCGCGGTACCAGTTCGCTTCTTTATAGGGATACGTCTCATCCCCCTCCCAGGGGTTGGACGCAATAATTTTCCCATCCACCACTGCGTAGAAATCAGCCACGCCTGTACCCATAGCGTCAACAAATTTGGTAAAGTGACCGCTCATCCACGACTGGAGCTGTTCCTTACTGCTGCCGGATTCAATCATATCATTCAGATATTGGCATGCAATATCAAACTGGGTCCCCAGAGACCGGACGTTCATCTCCTCCTCCAGGGCATAGCTGTGCACCAGGGCCATCCCCAGGCTCTGAGCGTTCTGCAGCAGCTTGGTGCGCACCAGAGTAACGGCAAATAGAAGCAGCGCCGCCACAAACGTCAGGAGAATTCCGTTTAAAACGAGGTGGATCCACATAGGGCGAAATTTTCGCGTCATCATATCAAATGAGCTCCCATCACTTGCCCGCTATCGTGCGTCGCTGCCGGAATTGGTTGCTCCGGTAACGTTCAGGTAGAAGGCTTTTTTCTCCTGATACATCGCGCGGTCCATATCCTGAAAGAACTGAAACAAGCCTGATTCCCCCAGCTCTGAAATTCCCGCTGAAAGAGAAACCGGAAGCGGCGTCTTACCCGAACTATTATATTGATGCAGTTCCCGGCCGATTCTGTCTTTGATACACCGGATCTCCTCAGGCTGTGACGATGGCAGGAGAGTCAGGAATTCGTCGCCGCCATACCGCACCACCGCCGCACGGCTGTCTCTTGTGGCGCGGAGCAGGATCTGTCCCACAGCAAGCAGCACCCCGTCCCCCTGCACATGTCCATACGTGTCGTTGATCAACTTGAAGTTATTGACATCCAGCAGAATCCCGGTGATATGCATGCCGGCACGAATCTGTCTGGGAACTCGATCCATATAGTGCATAAGGTAATTGCGGTTATACAGATCTGTCAGCGGATCCAGAAAAATGTCTTCACTTTGCAGGTTGATGTAGAGCAATGTAAGGCCCAGTGCCACGGAAACCCAGGTCAGGGCAATTCCATAGAAAAGCAGCTGAATGGCACTGCCCACATAGACCGGGAGCAGAAAGGACATCACCGGCATAAACAGGTACTTATCCACCCGCTTCCGGCAGCAGTAGGACAAAACCGCCCCATAGGTTATGTAACAGTACATCACTGCGCACGGGATGAAAAACAGCTGGGTGCGGTAATATATGTTATCGTCTGTGACCCAGAAAAACACACCGAAAAAGAGGTTGCATACCGCAGCAACGCAGATAAGGATAGCTGGAATTGCAGCAAACGGATAAATTTTGATAATCCTGGCCCGGTCTTGAAACAGGCGGTAATCCACATAGCAGCCCCAGAAAACGGAAAGGATGGCCGCCAAACACAGGGTCACCACGCTGCACAGGATAGAGATTTGCCGGGCAGCGAAAAACTGCTGGCCGTCCAGCATGAAACCCACTGTCTCCATGATGCAGAGGAAAAGGCAGGACAGGCACATGCCGTAGAACAGCTTGCCATCCAGGGAGGAACTTCTGATCCTTCTGTGCCTGCTGAGCAAAATGACCAGCATAAGGCAGGCTACCTATCCGTTTGCTATAAAGACCGCAGGCATATTGATGTGCGTGAGATGGTAGTTATCAAACATATGAGAGCCTCCTTTCCCGTCACATAAACTACGGAAGCAGCTCAGCTGTTGCTCGGGATAAAAGGAAACAACGATCTTCCCTATATACTCCATATTTCATCAGTTTATCCTCTATTATTCCATAGTCTTTCGAATCAAATTTTTTACAGGTGGGCAGGCAGCTTGGTTCATATGTTCAGCACATGCATCCGCCCCGCTCCGTCCCGTCCGCCCGCCTGCCGTCGCGATCTAAATTTACTCAAAAATGAAATTTACAAATATCATTCTTGCATAAACAGAGCGCCATCATTGTTTTCCTTTTTTATCCCGCTGCACAAAAGTGATGCATTCCGCCAGTTTCTCCTTGACATTCCAATGCATTGAAGCTATACTGCGCATATAGCAGAGGACAAAGAAGTTCCCGCCACATGGTCGGAGTTTCTTTGCCCTTTTTTATTTGAAGGCACGAGAGGAGTTGCTTGCAATGTCGTACACCAAGGAAGATATCATCCGCAAGGTAAAGGAAGATGACATCGAGTTCATCCGCCTGCAGTTTACCGATATTTTCGGCCAGCTGAAAAATGTGGCCATTACCGCGTCCCAGATCGAGAAGGCAGTGAACAACCAGATCATGTTCGACGGCTCCTCCATCGAGGGTTTTGTCCGCATTGACGAGTCGGACCAGTACCTCTATCCCGACCTGAACTCCTTCGCCGTGTTCCCCTGGCGGCCCAGCCACGGCAAGGTGGCCCGGCTCATCTGCGACGTATATAACCCCGACGGCACTCCCTTCGTGGGTGACCCGAGAAACGTGCTCAAGCGGGTGCTCAAGAAGGCGGAGAGCATGGGCTATGACGCCTTCAACGTGGGTCCCGAGGCAGAGTTCTTCCTGTTCCAGACCGATGACGAGGGCAAGCCCACCATCAAGACCAACGACGAGGCTGGCTACTTCGACCTGGGCCCTCTGGACCACGGCGAGGGCACCCGGCGGGAGATCTGTATGGCGCTGGAGCAGATGGGCTTTGAGATCGAGGCCTCCCACCACGAGGTGGCCCAGGGCCAGCATGAGATCGACTTCAAGTACGCCGACGCCCTCCACACCGCCGACAATATCATGACCTTCAAGCTGGCGGTGAAGACCCTGGCTCAGAAAAACGGCCTCCACGCTACCTTTATGCCCAAGCCCATCTTCGGCATCAACGGCTCCGGCATGCACACCAACATGTCCCTGTTCCGGGGCGGAAAAAACGTGTTTTACGACGCTGAGGGGGAAAAGGGACTGTCCCGGGAGGCGTACAGCTTCATCGCCGGCCTGCTGGCCCACGTGAAGGGCATGGCGGCGGTGACCAACCCCCTGGTTAACTCCTACAAGCGTCTGGTGCCCGGCTATGAGGCGCCCTGCTACCTGGCCTGGTCGGCCTCCAACCGCTCCGCCCTCATCCGCATCCCGGCGGCCCGGGGCCAGTCCACCCGGGTGGAGCTGCGCTCCCCCGACCCGGCCTGCAACCCCTATCTGGAGCTGGCGGTATGTCTGGCTGCCGGTCTGGACGGCATCGAGCGTGGCCTCACCCCGCCCGCCGAGATCACTGAGAACATCTTCGCCATGGACGCCGCCGCCCGTAAGGCCCACGGTATTGAGAGCCTGCCCGGCTCCCTGGATGAGGCCATCGCCGCCCTGGAGGGCGACCAGCTCATTCTGGACACTCTGGGTGAGCATGTGGCGGCCAACTATATCGAGGGCAAGAAGAAAGAGTGGGACGAATTCCGCACCCGGGTCTCCTCCTGGGAGCGAGAGAAGTATATCATCAACTATTAAAGCACCTCAGTCTGTCTCACGGCAGGGAGTGAATGGAAATGGAACAGGTGATCGTCGCCTTTGAAAACCCCAAAAGCGCCTTCCGGGTCAGGGAGGTCCTGGAGTCCAGCGGTACCGCCTCCTGCATCCTGTGCACCTCCGCCGGTCAGGTGCGCCGCACCGTCCACAAGCTCCATGTCACCGCTGTGGTGTGCGGCTTCAAGCTGCCCGACCAGCCGGCGGAGGCCCTGTTCGGCGACCTGCCTCCCTCCTGCGCCATGCTGGTGCTGGCGCCCCAGAACCTGCTGGACCTGCTGCAGGAGGAGGACATCTTCCGGCTGGCCGCCCCGGTGCCCCGGAGCGACCTGACGGCGTCGGTGCGGATGCTGCTGCAGATGGGCCGGCGGCTGGAGCGCATCCTGCGGCCCCGCCGCTCGGAGGAGGAGCAGGCGATCATCCGCCAGGCCAAGGCGGTGCTCATGGACCGCAACGGCATGACAGAGGAGGAGGCCCACCGTTTTTTGCAGAAAACCAGCATGGACCACGGCAGCAAGCTGATCCAAACCGCCCAGATGGTTTTGGACAGCGCGGATTGGGAATCATAGAGAGAGACAACGCGGTCTCACGGCGGCAGTCCGGAGGCAGGGACTGCCGCCTTTTTTCTATCACCAGGAAGGGGGAGCAGACATGAAGACAGAACGCGGCCTGTACCGGCCCTGCTTTGAGCACGACGCCTGCGGCATTGGCGCGGTGGTGGATATCCACGGCAGGCCCAGCCACCGGACGGTGGACGACGCGCTGAAGATCGTGGAGAAGCTGGAGCACCGGGCGGGCAAGGACGCCAAGGGGGAGACCGGCGACGGCGTGGGCATCCTGGTGCAGATCTCCCACGGCTTTTTTGCCCGGGCGGCAGGCATTTCCCTGCCCGGCCCCCGGGACTACGGGGTGGGCATGTTCTTCCTCCCCCAGGACACACTGAAACGGCGCCAGGCCAAAAAGCTCTTTGAAGTGATCGTGGAAAAGGAGGGCATGGCCTTCCTGGGCTGGCGGGAGGTTCCCGTCAAGCCGGAGGTCCTGGGCCAGCGAGCCAGGGAGAAGATGCCCTCTATCTGGCAGGGCTTTATCCGCCGCCCGGAGGGCGTTCCCCAGGGTCTGGACTTTGACCGGAAGCTGTACGTGGCCCGGCGTGTGTTTGAGCAGTCCTGCGGCGGGGACACCTATGTGGTCTCCCTGTCCAGCCGCACCGTGGTCTACAAGGGCATGTTTCTGGTAGGTCAGCTGCGGGCCTTCTATCCCGACCTGGACGATCCGGACTACCAGTCCGCCCTGGCCCTGGTCCACTCCCGGTTCTCCACCAACACCAACCCGGCCTGGGAGCGGGCACACCCCTACCGCCTGCTGGCCCACAACGGCGAGATCAACACCATCCGGGGTAACGCAGACCGAATGCTGGCCCGGGAGGAAACCATGCACTCCCAGGTGCTGGGCGACAACATGGACAAGGTGCTGCCGGTGGTAAACGCCGCCGGTTCCGACTCCGCCATGCTGGACAACACTCTGGAATTTCTGATGATGGCAGGGATGGACCTGCCCCTGGCGGTGATGGCCTGCATTCCGGAGCCCTGGCAGGGGGATGAGGCTGTCTCCCGCTCCCGCCGGGACCTGTACCAATATTACGCCACCCTGATGGAGCCCTGGGACGGCCCGGCGGCGGTGCTCTTTGCCGACGGCGACATGGTGGGAGCGGTGCTGGACCGCAACGGCCTGCGCCCGGCCCGGTACTATGTCACGTCGGATGACCGGCTGATTCTGGCCTCCGAGGTAGGTGTACTGGATATCCCGCCGGAGGACATTCTCCGCAAGGACCGGCTGCGCCCCGGCCGGATGCTGTTGGTGGATTTAAAGAAAGGCCGCATTGTAGAGGACGGAGAACTAAAGGAATCCTACGCCGCCCGGCAGCCCTACGGCGAGTGGCTGGATCAGAATTTGCTTCACCTGTCCGACCTGCCCATCCCCAACAAGCGGGTGGAGCGCCGCAGCCGGGAGGAGCTCCACCGTCTGCAAAAGGCCTTCGGCTACCGGTATGAGGATGTTCACGACACCATCCTGCCCATGGCCCGCACCGGGGCAGAGGCCACCGCTGCCATGGGCACCGATATTCCCCTGGCGGTGCTGGACGACGTGGACCGGCCTCTGTTCCACTACTTCCACCAGCTGTTCGCCCAGGTGACCAACCCGCCCATGGACGCCATCCGGGAAGAGATCGTCACCGACACCACGGTGTATGTGGGCGACGACGGCAACCTGCTGGAGGAAGGGCCGGAAAACTGCCGGGTGCTCCAGATCCACAACCCCATCCTCACCTCCACCGACCTGATGAAAATTCGCGCCATGGACCAGCCCGGCTTCCATGTGGCCACCGTGTCCCTGCTCTACTATGAGAACACCTCTCTGGAGCGGGCGGTGGAAAAGCTGGCGGTGGCGGTGGACAAAGCCTGGCGAGAGGGCGCAAACGTGGTCATTCTCTCCGACCGTGGGGTGGACGAAAACCATGTGGCCATCCCCTCCCTGCTGGCGGTGTCCGCCATGGAGCAGCACCTCATCCGCACCAAGAAGCGGACGGCGGTGTCCATCATTCTGGAGTCCGCCGAGCCCCGGGACGTCCACCACTTTGCCGCCCTGCTGGGCTACGGCGCCCGGGCAGTAAACCCCTACCTGGCGGAGGAGACCATTGTGGAGCTCATTGAGGAGGGCCTGCTGGACAAGGACTTCCACACAGCGGTGAAGGATTACACCGAGGCCGTCCTCCACGGCATCGTGAAGATCGCCGCCAAGATGGGCATTTCCACCCTCCAGTCTTACCAGTCCGCCCAGATCTTTGAGGCGGTTGGCATCCGGCAGGAGGTCATCGACCGCTACTTTACCAACACCGTCTCCCGGGTGGGGGGCATTGGCCTGGAGGAGATGGGCGCGGCGGTGGAGCGCAACCACGCCAAGGCCTTTGATCCCCTGGGTCTGGAGGTGGACCTGGAGCTGGACAGCCTGGGCGCCCACAAGGCCCGCTCGGGCGGCGAGGACCACCTGTACGACCCCCAGACCATTCACCTGCTCCAGCAGGCCACCCGTCGGAGGGACTATGGGCTGTTCAAGCAGTACACCGCCCGGGTGGACGAGGAGGGCCGCCCCCACACCCTCCGGGGCCTGCTGGACATGAAATACGCCGATACTCCCATCTCCCTGGATGAGGTGGAGAGTGTGGACTCCATCGTCAAGCGCTTCAAGACCGGGGCCATGAGCTACGGCTCCATCTCGCAGGAGGCCCACGAGTGCCTGGCCCGGGCCATGAACCTGCTGGGCGGCAAGTCCAACTCCGGCGAGGGCGGCGAGGAACCCGACCGGCTCACCGACCCCACCCGCAACTCCTCTATCAAGCAGGTGGCCTCCGGCCGTTTCGGGGTCACCAGCGAATACCTGGTCAGTGCCAAGGAAATCCAAATCAAGCTGGCCCAGGGCGCCAAGCCCGGTGAGGGCGGCCACCTGCCGGCGGGCAAGGTGTACCCCTGGATCGCCAAGTGCCGCCACGCCACCCCCGGCGTCAGCCTGATCTCTCCCCCGCCCCACCACGACATCTACTCCATTGAGGACCTGGCTCAGCTCATCTACGACCTGAAATGCGCCAACCGCCAGGCCCGCATCTCCGTCAAGCTGGTCAGCGAGGCGGGAGTTGGCACCATCGCCGCCGGCGTGGCCAAGGCGGGTGCTCAGGTGGTGCTCATCTCCGGTTTTGACGGCGGCACCGGTGCGGCCCCCCGCACCTCCATCCACCACGCCGGCCTGCCCTGGGAGCTGGGACTGGCGGAAACCCACCAGACCCTGATGCAGAACGGTCTGCGCTCCCGGGTGGTAGTGGAGACCGACGGCAAGCTGATGAGCGGCCGGGACGTGGCCATCGCCTGCATGCTGGGCGCTGAGGAGTTCGGTTTCGCCACCGCTCCCCTGGTGACCCTGGGGTGCGTGATGATGCGGGTGTGCAACCTGGACACCTGCCCGGTGGGCGTGG
>CALWXT010000021.1 GCA_944385575.1 uncultured Flavonifractor sp.
TGGAATTGGTAGACGTGACGGACTCAAAATCCGTTGGTGGCAACATCGTGTCGGTTCGAGTCCGACTACCGGCACCAGAAAAAAGACACGACGTAAGTCGTGTCTTTTTTCTCACTTATCGTTTTTTTACGTCCTCAAACAGATCCAGCACCGACTGCTCGGGCGCGGGAGTGAGGAGAGAAACCACCACGATGGCCGCCAGCGCACAGAGGAAGGCGGGCAGCAGCTCATAGATGGCCCAGGCTCCGCCCATCGGGGCGATAAGGAACTTCCACACAAAGACCATGACGCCCCCGGTGAGCATCCCGGCCAGCGCGCCCCATTTGTTGGACCGCTTCCAGAACAGCGCCATCAGCATCACCGGTCCAAAGGCCGCGCCGAAGCCTGCCCATGCAAAGGAGACCACACGGAACACGGAGCTGTTCGGGTCCCGCGCCAGGTATACGGCAATGAGGGCAATGACAATCATGACCGTCCGGGCCACGATCATGCCCCGTTTTCCGCTGAAATTGCGTTTCAGGAAATCATTGCCCAGGTCCTGGGAAATGGAGGATGAGGCGGCCAGCAGCTGGCTGTCAGCCGTGGACATGGTGGCCGCCAGGATACCTGCGAGAATGACGCCGGCCACCAGGGCGGGAATGGCACCGAACTGGCTGATCAGGCTGGAAATGCGCACAATAACGGTTTCCGAGTCCGCCAGCTGCTCCAGCGCCCCGGCACTGGTCATGGCATTGCCTACCAGGCCGATAATAATGGCAACACCCATAGAGATGACCACCCAAGAAGAAGCCACCCGGCGGGAGAGCTTCAGCTTGCGCTCATCCTCAATGGCCATGAAGCGCACCAGAATATGCGGCATGCCAAAATAACCCAGGCCCCAGGCCAGCAGAGAACAGATGGTAAGCAGGCTGTACGGGCTGGAGCCTCCGGTGGCGGGATCGTGGATGCGGAGCAGGGACAGGTAGTCGGTCAGGGAGCGTGCATTCTCCACAACGGCATCCACACCGCCCGCTTGGTTTACGCCGAAGCCCAGCACCACGACCAATGCCACCGTCATGATGATGGATTGGATGAGATCCGTAAAGGACGCAGCCAAAAAACCGCCCATAACGGTATAGAGAACGATGACGGCGGCAGAAATGAGCATAGCGGTCACATAATCCATGCCAAACAGGGTGGAAAACAGCTTGCCGCAGGCGGAAAAGCCTGAGGCGGTGTATGGGATAAAGAAGATGATGATGACCAGGGCGGCAATGGCGGACAGCAGGCAGCGGTCGTCCCCCCAGCGCTTAGAGAAAAACTGCGGCACCGTGATGGCATCCAGGCGGTGGGAATAGCGGTGGATGCGCTTGGCCACAATGAGCCAGTTCAAGTAGGTGCCCACGGCAAGGCCGATGGCAGTCCAGCTGGCTTCCGCCAGGCCGGTGAGGTAAGCCACGCCAAGCAGACCCATCAGCAGCCAGGAGGACATATCGCTGGCCTCGGCGCTCATGGCGGTGACGAAGGGTCCCAGCTTTCGCCCTCCCAAGTAGAAATCATCGACCGACTCATTTTTCTTGGCGCAGATCCAGCCGATCCACAGCATGAACAGCAGATAGATCACAATAGCCAACAGGATCAGGACTTGAGCAGCAGACATGGAAACACGCTCCTTTTTCTTTCACGCTCCTGTTCCGGCTGCATGCTGCAGGGACAATGGATTTATTATAGCACATCCCGTTCCGGAAAAAATACAATAACATGCATAAAAATTAGTTTCCTGCGGAATTCTTTTTTAAGGATGTGAGGTATGTGAAGCTGCCCGATTTTTATTTATCCGACTTACAGGTCTATTTTGCAGACCGGCCACAGGAGCTCTGCCTCTATGAGCAGCTGTTCCACGCCATGGATGCCGCCTTCCCGGAGTGCCGGGTGAAGGTGCAGAAAAGTCAGATCAGCTTTTACAACCGGCATCTGTTCGCCGCCGCATCTATTCCGGTACGGCGGAAGAAGGACTGGCCGGAGCACTGTCTGCTGGTCACATTCGGACTGGGCGCCCGCCTGGAAGATCCCCGCATCGCTGTGGCGGTGGAGCCCTATCCCAACCGTTGGACCCACCACGTGGTGGTCAGCGCTCCTGAACAGATCGACAGTCAGCTGATGAGCTGGCTGAAAGAGGCATGGAACTTTTCCCAGCAGAAATGAAAAAAGGCAGGCGTCCCGCAGGACGCCTGCCTTTTCTGTTTCATTAGACCGCCGTCACCCGATAGGCGGTGGTGTGGTGATAGCTCTCCCCCGCCCGAAGCAGGACAGAGGGAAATTCCGGGTGGTGGATCGCGTCGGGCCAGGCCTGAGTCTCCAGGCAGAAGGCCGACCGGGGGCCATAGGACGCCCCGCCCTTGCCGGGAGTACCGTCCAGATAGTTGGCGGTATAGAGCTGAAGGCCGGGCTGAGTGGTGTAACACTCCAGACACAGGCCGCCGCCGGTGACCCTGGCGGCCAGGCGCATGGGAGAACGAGGCTGGCGGCTGAGCACAAAATTGTGGTCGTAGCCGTTGCCCAAGGTCAGCTGGGGATGCTCCATGGCCAGGCCCCGGAGAAACTCCGCAGGCTGTCTCAGGTCAAAGGGGGTGCCATCCACAGGAAGCAGCACACCGGTGGGAGTACTGTTTTCATCTGTCTCGGTGATGGCGTCGGCCCACACCTGAATCTGCTGCCCCTCCAGGGAGCCGTGGGCGTGGCCCAGCAGATTGAAGTAACTGTGGTTGGTAAGATTACAGAGGGTGTCGGCGTCGCTCTCCGCCCGATAGTCCAGGGTAAGCACGCCGTCGGCGGTGAGGGTATAGGTCACCCGCAGGTGCAGGGTGCCGGGAAACCCCTCCTCCCCGTCGGGGCTGGTATGGCTCAGCACCAGAGCGCCGTTTTCCTCCCGGGCGTCCCACACCGCCTCGTTGAAGCCGTGGACGCCGCCATGGAGGCAGTTGGGGCCGTTATTGGCCGCCAGGGCATAGGTCTTCCCGTTCAGCTCAAAGGCCGCTCCGCCAATGCGGTTGGCCACACGGCCCACCAGTGCACCCAGATACTTGTCCTGGGCCTCATATTCCGCCAGAGTCTCACACCCCAGCACGATGTCCCGCTCGCCCTCACCGGCGGGGACGGTAAAGGAGCGGAGGATGCCGCCATAGGTCAGCACCTGGGCGGAATACCGCCCGGCCCGAAGGGTCCACAGCGCCACCTCCCGCTTATCAGCGGTCAGCCCGAAGGGCTGCCAGGTCAGTTCTGCCATGGCTTACACCTGCCTTAAGAAGCGGAGGAAGGCCTCTTTTCCCTCCGGAGTACGGGCATACACGCCGGCGTGCTCCAGTACCTTGGCAAAGACCATGCCGGTCTCCTGATAGACGATATTCAGGGCGTTGTCGGCGGTGATGGCATACTTGCCCTTGAAGCCCTCCGCCCAGTCGGCATGGGACGCCGTCAGCGGGTCGGAGCGCAGGTCCTCCCCACGGGCCAGCTTGTCCGCCACGGCGGCCAACTCCG
The DNA here is from genome assembly GCA_944385575.1 of uncultured Flavonifractor sp. Classification (GTDB taxonomy): domain Bacteria; phylum Bacillota; class Clostridia; order Oscillospirales; family Oscillospiraceae; genus Flavonifractor. The sequence goes on from CALWXT010000021.1 coordinate 3,517, forward strand.
TCTTCAGGCGGGCGGGCAGCACAGCAAGACCCATGACCTCGATGAGGCCGATGTTTTCCTTCTTGATGTGGTGGAGCTCGGCGTGGGGATGATACAGTCCCAGGGGATGCTCCGGAGTGGTCAGGTTGTTGCGCAGCACCAGATCCAGCTCGTAGTCCTCCCCCCGCCGCCGGGCGATGGGGGTGATAGTGTTGTGAGGCTCTCCGTCGGTCTCGGCCAAAATCACGGCGCTCTCGTCGGTATAGCCCCGCCAGGACAGCAGGATCTTGTCGGCCAGCTCAATGAGCCGGGCCGGGTCGGCGCAGGTCAGGCGCACCACGGACATGGGCCACTTGACGATGCCCGCCTGCACATCCTCATAGCCGGGGAAGGCGAATTCTGTCTCCACCGGAGCCTTGGCCATGGCGAAGGTGTACCGGCCACCCTGGAAGTGGTCGTGGGCCAGGATGGAGCCGCCCACGATGGGCAGGTCGGCATTGGAGCCCACGAAATAGTGAGGGAACTGACCCACGAAGTCCAGCAGCTTGGCAAAGCAGGCCCGGTCGATTTTCATGGGGGTGTGCTCCCGGTTGAGGCAGATACAGTGCTCATTGTAGTACACATAGGGGGAGTACTGCAGGAACCAGGGGGAACCGTTGATGGTGATGGGGACGATACGGTGGTTCTGCCGGGCAGGATGGTTCACCCGGCCGGCGTAGCCCTCGTTCTCGGCGCACAGCTGGCACCGGGGATAGGCGGCGGCAGGCAGGTTGCGGGCCGCGGCGATGGCCTTGGGGTCCTTCTCCGGCTTGGACAGGTTGATGGTGATGTCCAGCTCCCCGTACTCGGTGGGAGCCTTCCACTGCACGTCTTTTGCGATACGGTCCCGGCGGATGTAATTGGTGTCCTGGCTGAATTGATAATACCAGTCTGTGGCCGCCTCGGGATTTTCCCGGTACAAAGCCTGGAATTTCCCAATCACCTGGGCGGGCCGGGGGGTAAGGGCACCCATGAGCCTGGTGTCCAGCAGGTCGCGGTAGGTGATGGTGTTCTCCTTCAGCACACCCCGCTCCGCCGCGTCATCCAGCAGAGTGTCCAGGATAAGGGGCAGCTCCCCCTCCGCCACGGAAGGCAGCTCCTGAGGCAGGGCGCAGCCGTCCAGCTCCAGGGCCTCCAGCAGGGTATTGACCGCCCACACCCGGTCCTCGGGCTGGATCAGTTTCTTGTCCAGGGCGTAGGACACCAGCTTTGCGATGGCCTGGTCACGCTCCATGCTCAGCCCTCCTCAAAGCCGTGGGGATGGTCCTTGTGCCAGGCCCAGGCGGTGGCCACGATGGTGGACAGGTCGTTGTACTTGGGCTGCCAGCCCAGCACCTTTACCGCCTTTTCGGAGGAGGCGATGAGCTGAGCCGGGTCGCCCGCCCGGCGGGGGGCGATCTTGGCGGGGATGGGATGGCCGGTGACGGCACGGGCCACGTCAATGACCTCCTGCACGGTAAAGCCCACGCCGTTGCCCAGGTTGAACACGTTGTTCTCTCCGCCCTTCATCAGGTAGTCCAGGGCCAGGATGTGGGCCTGGGCCAGGTCGGTAACGTGGATGTAGTCCCGGATGCAGGTACCGTCCTTGGTGGGGTAGTCGTCACCGAAGACGCTGACCGCCTCACGTTGGCCGTTGGGCACCTGGAGGATAATGGGGATCAGGTGGGTCTCCGGATCGTGGGCCTCACCGATCTTGCCGGAGACATGGGCGCCGCAGGCGTTGAAGTAGCGCAGGGCCACATATTTCAGCCCATGGGCCCGGGACACCCAGCTCATCATGTGCTCCATGGCCAGCTTGGTCTGGCCGTAGCAGTTGGTGGGGATGGTCTTGTCGTCCTCCAGAATGGGTACCTGCTCCGGCTCGCCGTAGGTGGCGGCGGTGGAGGAGAAGACGATCTTGTCCACCCCATGGGCCACCATGGACTGGAGGAGCACCATGGTACCGTAGAGGTTGTTGTCATAGTACTTCAGGGGGTCGGACATGGACTCGCCCACCTGGGAGGAAGCGGCGAAGTGGATCACGCCGTCGATCTTCTCCGCCTGGAACAGGGTGTCCAGAGCGCCCCGGTCCCGGATGTCCAGCTGATAAAATTTCGCCTTGGGGTGGACGGCGGCGCGGAAGCCGGTCTGCAGGTTGTCGGCCACCACCACCTCACGTCCGGCGTCGATCAGTTCATATACCGTATGGGAGCCGATGTAGCCGGCTCCTCCCAATACCAGAATCGCCATTTCAGATGCGCTCCTTTCAAAGCTCAGCAGTTAAATCGTTCAGGACCAGAGGACGGTACCGCCCACCGGCCGCATGCGCAGCACATGGCAGCTGCCCTGGCCCAGGACGCTCTCCACGCGTGCCCGGAACTCCTCCAGCCGATCCAGAGGAACAAAGGCCTGAATGGTGCCGGCAAAGCCGCCGCCGTGGACCCGGCAGGCGCCGCGGCCATCCAGAGCACGGGCCGCCACAGCCAGCGCCACCGCCATGGCCTGCTCCTTTACCGCCCCGGCGGGGGTGATATCCTGAAGCAGCTCCCAGGAGGAGCGGCCGGACTGATCCACCAAAGCCAGGAAGGCGTCCATGTCGCCCTTGGCAAGGGCCTCGGTCTCGCCTTCCACCCGCTGATCGTCGGCGAAGAAGTGGAGGGCGCGGAGCACCGCCCGGTCCCCCACCGTCTTACGCAGCTGGGGCAGACTGGCAAGCACGTCGGCCTCCGCCACCTCACGCAGCACCGTTTTTCCGAAGAAGGCGGCCACAGCCCCCATCTCCTTGGGTACCGCGGCATATTCGTCGGTCAGGTCGGCGTGGCTGGCACCTGAGTCAATGATGCACAGGGCATAGCCCAGGCTGTCCAGATCCACCGCCACAGACCGGACACGGGGCGCGGCGGGGTTGGCAAAATCAATGGCTACCGCACCGCCCACGGAGGAGGCAGTCTGATCCATCAGGCCGCTGGGCTTGCCGAAGTACACATTCTCCGCCCGCTGGCCCATTTGGGCAATGGTCACCGGGTCCAGCTCGTCCCGGCAGAATAGATGATTTTCGATGACGCCCAGCAGCACCTCGCAGGCCGCCGAGGAGGACAGGCCGGAGCCAGGCAGCACCTCGGACTGGGCATACACGTCAAAGCCCGCCACAGGGTAGCCCTTTTCGGCGGCCTGGGCCGCCATGCCCCGCACCAGAGCGGCAGTGCTCTCCTTCTCCCCTTCCACAGGCTCCAGGGTGTCCAGGCACACCTCCACCATGGGCCAGCCGTGGGACTGGAAGCGGATCACATTCGTCCCATTGGGCGCGGCGCAGGCCAGAAAGTCCAGATCCACCGCGCCGGCCAGAACCCGGCCGTGCTGGTGGTCAGTATGGTTGCCGCAGATCTCTGTGCGGCCGGGAGCCGAGCACAGGGCCACGGGGGTGTCCTCCCCCGCCTCAAAGGTATGCTGGAAGCCGTCCAGCAATTCTTCCACCCGCCGCCGGGCTGCGGAAAGGTCGCCGTAGAGCAGATGGGTCAGGGTTTTGTCCAGCTCCCCGGCCGCCAGCGCACGGCGCACATCGCCCAGTTTCTGCATGGTTATTCTCTCTCCTTTTGATCCCGTTTTCAAAGCAAAGCATACACGGTTTCTTTTTATCCGTCAAGAAAGCCGCTGCAAAGCAGGCGGGGTTTCCGCGCTTGCCTTGCAGCGGCTTCCCGCTTATTTCAGGCGCAGGTTTTACTTCTTCTGCACGTACTTCAGGCAGTCCAGCATAACGGCAACCAGAATGATGATGCCGGAGAACACGAACTGCAGGTTGGTGTCGATACCCAGGGTGGTGAGGGAGTAAGTCAGAGCGGTGAAGATGAACACGCCCACCACACAGCCGGAAATCTTACCGATGCCGCCGGTGAAGGAGATGCCGCCCACCACGCAGGCCGCGATGGCGTCCATCTCCCAGCCCTGGCCGTAAGCCGCGGAGCCGGAACCGAACATACGGATGCACTCCAGCCAGGAGCCGAAGCCATACAGGATGCCGGCCATGATGAAGGCACCCACAGTGACCTTGAACACGGAGATACCGGAGACAGCGGCCGCTTCCGGGTTGCCGCCCACAGCGTACAGGTTCTTACCAAAGGTGGTCTTGTTCCAGATGAACCACACAACGACGACCGCCGCCACCGCCCACAGGATAATGGTGGGGAAGTTGTTGATCCGGGGCATGATCATGTTGGGAATGCTGGAATCAATGGCGCCGAAGGAGACGCCCTTGGTGGAGTAGGTCACCAGGCCGAAGATGACCAGCATGTTGGCCATGGTGGAAATGAAGGGGTGCATCTTGAATTTGGCGGTAAAGAAGCCGGCGATGGTGGTAAACACAGTACACAGCACAACGCACACCACCAGGGCCAGGATGACCCGGCCGATGACCGGCACGCCGGTGAAGTCAAAGATATGACCGAACACAGAGCCGGTATTGATGCCCTGGTGCATGATGATGGTAGCCGCCGTCATGCCCATGCCCACCATACGGCCGATGGACAGGTCGGTACCGGCCAGCAGGATCAGGCCGGCAACGCCGAGAGCCAGGAACATTCTGGGAGAGGCCTGCTGCAGGATGTTCAGCACGTTGTTCACCGTCAGCAGCGGCATGCCCTTCACGATGGGAGTGATGATACACAGGGCAATGAAGATGATGATGATGGCGATATACAGGCCGTTCTTCAGCAAGAAGTCCCGGCGGTTGAAGGTGTACTTGTAGTTCTCCCACTTCTGGGCCATACTCTCGCCAAAGGTGAACTTGGACATGCGCAGCATGTCGATCAGGTGATACTTGTGGTCGAAAGCGGCGTGCTGCCGGTCCTTGACCTCCTGAAGGGCCTTGGCCCGCTGCATCTTGGCGTCAAACAGGCGGTTCTTGTGGACGTACTTCTCGTCCTTGATCTCATGCTGATCGCTCAGCTTGGATACGGTGGCCTGATGCTCCTTCTCCAGCTGGGACACAGCCGCCTGATAGTTCTGCTCGGCCAGTACCTTTTCTTCCTTGCAGCTGGCCACCACCGCCTGGTAATAGTCGGTGTTGAAGTGGGCCTTCAGGTAGCCCTCCGCGTCGGCGATCAGCTTGGCGACCTGGTCCTTGTTCCGGGCCTCTACAGCCTTGGCGGCCTCCAGCTCCTTGGTCAGGGCCTGGATCTTCTCCGCCTTCTCCTGGGCGGTGTAGATCCGGTCCCGCTTCAGGCTCTCAATGGTGTTCTGGATCTCGATGACCTTGTCGGTACCATCCTCACGCAGAGCGTCGATCTTCTCCTGAATGGCACCGACATATTCATCGATGGGCTGGCGAAGCTGCGCTTCCTGCTCAGCCGTAAGAATTTTTGTGTTATCTGATACCATAAGCGTTTTCTCCTACTTACAGGTATTTTGCGCTCAGACGCAAAAGTTCTTCCTGATTGGTCTCTTTGGTGTTCACAATACCGGAGAGATGCCCGTTGGACATGACGCCGATGCGGTTGGTGATGCCCAGAATCTCGGGCATCTCAGAGGAGACCACGATGATGGTCTTTCCCTGCTTGGCCATCTGAATGATCAGCTCGTAGATCTCATATTTGGCGCCCACGTCGATACCACGGGTAGGCTCGTCCATCATAAAGACCTGGGGTTCCCGTTCCAGCCACTTGCCGAAGATAACCTTCTGCTGGTTACCGCCGGAAAGGCTGGTGATCATATCGTCGGGTCCCATGCACTTGGTGTGCATGATCTTGATTTCCTTGTTGGTGGCTTTCACCATCTTGGGCGTGGAGAGCGCAAGTCCGGACTTGTACTGCTCCAAATTGGCGATGGTGGTATTAAAGGTAAGGTCACACTTGAGGAACAGGCCGTTGGCCTTGCGCTCCTCTGTGATCATAGCAAAGCCATGCTCGATGGCTTCCTTGGCGCTGCTGAAATTCATCAGCCTGTTTTTGAAATACACACGGCCCGCTGCTCTGGTACGTACACCGAAAATCGTCTCCAGCAGCTCGGTACGTCCGGCACCCACCAGGCCGTACAGGCCGAAAATCTCGCCTTCCCGGACATCGAAGGTGACGTCCTGCAGATGAGGCGCGTATTTTGTGGAGAGGTGCTGAACGGACAGAATAGGCTCGCCCGGTGTGTTGTCCACCGGCGGGAAGCGGCTCTCCAGAGAGCGGCCTACCATGGCGGTGATCAGTTCGTTCATATTGGTCTCCTTGGAGGGCTTGGTCATGACCAGATTGCCGTCCCGGAGCACCGAGATCTCGTCGCAGATCTCAAAAATCTCATCCATCTTGTGAGAGATGTAGATAAGCGCGATGCCCTGTTCCTTCAGCATCCGCATCATCTCAAACAGCTTGTTCACTTCCTGCACAGTCAGCGAGGAAGTAGGCTCATCCAAAACGATGACCTGAGAGTTGTAGGAGATTGCCTTGGCAATCTCACACATCTGCCGCTGCGAAACTGACATGTTCCGCATGGGCTGGGTCAGATTGACCGTCATGCCGAGCTTACGGAACAGCTCGGACGCTTTTTTCTTCATCCTGCCTTCGTCCACAACGCCAGCGGAGTTGGTCGGATACCGGCCCAGGAAGAGGTTGTCGATCACGTTACGCTCCAGGCACTGGTTCAGCTCCTGGTGCACCATGGCGATTCCGTTTTCCAGGGCGTCCTTGGGGCCGGAGAAGCTGATCTCCTTGCCGTTGAGGAAGATCTTTCCCTCGTCCTTCTGATAGGTGCCGAACAGACACTTCATCATCGTGGACTTGCCGGCGCCGTTTTCACCCATCAGGCCCATAACTGTGCCGCGCTTTACGTCCAGATTGATGTGGTCCAGCACCCGGTTCCGGCCAAATGACTTGCTCATGCCGCGGATTGACAGGACAATATCATCTTTCGCATCTGCCATTCTTGTTACTCCCGTTATGCATACTAGCAGTTTCAGCGAATTGCCTGATCCTGCCGCATTTTCCAAGTGAACTGCCGTTAGGGAGAATTCCTCCTCCCGAACGGGATATGTTTTCTCCCGAACGGAGAATTCCTTCTCCCTAACAGCATTACAATTATTTCTGAGCGGATATCATCCGCATCCGCTGGATTACTGGCTCAGCAGGCCGGTGTAAGCAGCGGCGTTGTCGGTCTTCACCATGTTGATGGCGAAGGCGTCATAAGCGCTGGGGTTGGACAGACGGTTGGTGATGTTGCCCTCGGTCTGGCCGTCGCCGCCGATGTACTCAACCTTCAGGTTCAGCAGATCATCATAGTTCTGCAGCAGGGGCTGATAGGTGGCGCTCAGGAAGTTATCAGCGGAGTTGTAGATGTTCAGCCACACGGACTTCTCGGGGTGAGCAGTGGCGTCCAGCTGCTTGGAAACGGGCTCGTACACCTTGGTGGAATCCATGAAGTCCTCATAGTTCTCGGCGGTAACGGCCACGTTCAGAGCGTAGTAGGAGCGCTGCTCCTCGTTGTAGTAGTACACGTCGGAGCTCAGCACGTTGCCGGCGTCATCCTCGGTGCCGATGCCGGTATCGATGTCCACGCCGTCCAGAGCGTTGCGCAGCACACGCAGGGTCAGGTAAGCCTGCACGTCGGCGTGCTGGCTGATGGTTCCGCCGTAGCCCTCAGCGATGGCGGCCACAGCGTCAGCGTTGGCGTCATAACCGAAGGTGGGAACACCGTTGGCCTTGGACCAGGAGTTGAACATAGCCATGCCCATGCCGTCGTTGTTGGAGGCCACGATGTCGATCTGGTCGCCGAAGGAGGCGGTCCAGGTGCCGATGGCGTTGCCGGCGGTGGCAGCGTCCCAAGTGGCGCCGGCGGAGTTCTTCATCTCCTGAGAAGCCAGCTCACGCACGGTGTAGGTGGTGCCGTTGACTTCCAGCTTGCCGTCCTGTACATAGGTGGAGGTGCCGTCAACGTTGGTGCCGACAGGAGTGCTGTCGATGGCGCCGTCCTTCTCAACGGCAGTGCCCAGAGCAGCGCGGACGCCGCGGGTACGGGCGATGGAGTCGTTGTGGCCGATGTCGCCGATGGCCAGAACGTAGCCGATGATGCCGTCGCCGTTGCGGTCGATCTCGTCGATGTGAGCGGTGATGTAGTCCTTGATCATGGTGCCCTGGAGCTCGGCACCCTGGTTGGCGTCAAAGCCAACGTAGTAAGTATTCTCGTTGAAGTTCAGAGCGGTCATGTCCAGCTCGCCGGTGGAGCTGTTGGAGGGCTGACGGTTGAACCACACCAGGGGCTTGTCCTTGTTGGCCACCTCAGTGGTGCCGCCGGCGGGAGCGGAGCTCTCCTGAGCGTTGGGATCGGCGCTGGGCTGAGTGCCCTCGTTGCCGCTGCCGCAGGCAGCCAGGCCGAACACCATGGCGGCGGAGAGGGTTAACGCAAGTACCTTCTTCTTCATAGCGATTCTCCTTTTTCCTTGGTTGTGGGCCGGATCTTTTTTCCAAAAAATCCCGCCCGCTCTATCTTCATTTTAGAGGATAGCTGCTGGAAAAACAAGGTGAAAATTCACCGAAAGAGGGGTAAAAATTTATTTGTTTTAATCAATATACAAAAAAACGCCCCACAAAAACTGTGCAAAATGCTTGTGTCCTTCCTTATTCAAACGCAAACAGTGCTTTTTGGCTGTCCATGGTAAACAAATTTTCCCGGTCAACCGTCTGGGTAGAGGTATCTACCGTCGCCTCCACGTTGTCACTCTGGCCGGTCACAAGGCGGTAGGCACTCTCCACCCCCAGGTAGCCCATTGCATAAGGGTTCTGCACTACCAGCGCGTCCACAGAACCCTCCTGAAGACCGTCAATGGTGGCCACGTTGGAGTCAAAGCCCACCAGGAAAACGTCTTCCGAAAGTCCCAATTCTTCCACGGCCTCCGCTGCGCCCACGCTGGTGGGCTCGTTGAAGGCCAGGAGCACATTGATTTCGGGGAACCGTTCCAGCAGGGCGGCGGTGTCCAGCCGCGCCTGTTCCGCCTCCGCCAGGGTGTTGATCACAGCCACGATCTCCGCCCGGTCACTTCTGCCAAAGGTCTCTACCGCGCCGTGTTCCCGCTCCTGGCCGTTGGCGCTGCTGACGTCGTAATTGATGAGGCCCACCTTCAGCTCCCCCTCCACCCGATCCAGAACAGCCTGGGCGGCCATCTGACCGGCGGTATAGTTGTCTGTTCCGATGTAGGTACTCACCATTTTCGAGGCAACGCTGCTGTCGATGGCCACGATACGCACACCGGCACGGGCAGCGGCATCAATGGCGGCGGCATTGTTCTCATAGTCAATGGCGGAAAAAACAATGGCCTCCGTCCCGGCCTCCACCGCGTCGGCGATCATCTGATTCTGAGTCTCGTAGTCCTCCTCCGTCTCAGGCCCGATGATGTTCAGCTTCATGTTGTACTCGGTGGCAGCCGCCTCGGCTCCGGCAAAAACGGAGAGCCAGAACTCCGTCTGGGTGGATTTGGCCACCAGCGTTACCGTATGTTGTTCAGGAGACGCCGTTTTGCCCGCACAGCCACACAGGAGGAGTCCCATCAGCACCGCACACAGGGCGGCGCGTCTATTTCGCTTCATAGTCCCCCTCCTGTATCTTTGGCATCCGAATCTCCACACAGGTGCCGATATCTGGCTCGCTGGTGATCCGCAGGCCATAGTACTTGCCAAAATAGATCTTGAGGCGGTCGTCCACATTTTTGATGCCGATGCCGGTGCGGTCCGTGGGCGAACGCTCCATGATGGAGCGGAGCTGTTCGTGGCTCATACCCACGCCGTTGTCCTGGACGTAGAAGACGATGTCCTCCCCTTCCTCCCGCACACGCACGTCGATGCGCCCTTCCTCCACCAACAAATCCAGGCCGTGGTTGATGGCGTTCTCAATGATGGGCTGCAGGGTGATCTTGTTGCAGTAGTAGTTCAGGCAGGCGGGGTCCACATCAAACTCATAGGTAAACTGATTTTTATAGCGGTACTTCTGGATCTGAAGATAGCTCTCGGCGTGCTCGATCTCCTTGCCAATGGGGATCAGCTCATGTCCCCGGCTGATGCTGATGCGGAACAGGCGGGCCAGGGCATGGACCATTTTGACCGCATCTGTGTTGCGGCCCTGCTCACACATCCAGGCGATGGAATCCAGGGTGTTGTACAGGAAATGGGGGTTGATCTGAGCCTGGAGGGCTTTGAGCTCGGTCTTGCGCAGGTTGACCTCTTCCTCCCGCACGGTGCTCATCAGGCGCTGGATGCGCAGCACCATGTGCTCAAAGGACTCGGAGAGTTCCCGCACCTCCCGGGTACCGCCCACAGGCCGGTAGGTAAAATGGTCTGCGTCGGCTTCAAAGCTCTCCATGGCGGAAGCCAGGCCCCGCAGAGGGCGGCCCAGCAGATGGGAGAGCAGCCAGCTGGTCAGCAGCGCCGCCGCCAGCACTACCACAGCCAGTATGATGGACAGGCGGATCATCTCGCTGACATTACGGTTGACCAACTCGTCCACGTAGCTGACGCCCACCACCCGCCAGTCACTGCCTTCCACGCTGGTGATGCAGTAGATCACGGTATCGTCGGCATAGGTGTCGTCCTCCAGCTGCGCCAGGGCCACGGTGTCCTCCGACTTCAGCCCGGCATACAACAGCTGCTGCTGGGGATGATAGACGATATTCCCCTGCTTGTCCATCAAAAAGCAATAACCCCGCTGGCCGATGCTCACGTTGCTGATATAGCTGGAGATGCTGGAAAAGCTCAGATCCAGCGACACCCAGGCCGCCTTGCCGCCCGGCTCCAGAGGGGCCGTCATGGTCACAACCCAGGGATAATATCCTTCAAAGATAGTTTCCACATGCGGCGTGGTCATGTATGCCCCGCCCGAAGCCCGGGCTTTTTCCAGTTCAAAGGAGAGATTCTGAAGAATGTTCTCCCGCGGCTCCCGGCCAAGGGACCAGCAGTCCAGCAATACACCGGAGGGGGAATAGCTGGTAACCGCCACCACGTCCGGCCGGAAGTTCAGAAATGCGGACAGGAGTTTGTCCCTGCTGTCCGCACTCTCCGACATGGACTGCTTGACCAGTTCCATGGACTGGCTCATATCCCGCAGGTAGTTGCTTACCGTATTGGAAGCCTGGGAGACAGCCTGGGCGCTGCTGGTCCGGGCGTTCTGCACCATGGCATTGCGGTATCGGTTCAAAAACAGCAGGATGCAGCAGCACAGGATGACCGCCACCACCCCCACCACCATGGTGACCAAAATCGTGGTGATGCGCAGTCCCCTGCGTCCCCCCTTCCTTCTCAAGACCGTTCACCCGCCTTTTCCTGCTCCAGACGGCGGCGCATGGCATTGGGCGACTCTCCGCAGTACTTTTTGAAGCAGTAGCTGAAATAGTGCTGGTCAGTATAGCCACAGCGCTGAGAAATCTCCTGGATCTTCAGCCCCGACGTGCAAAGCAGTTCCCGGGCCGCCTCCATCCGCTTGCGGATGAGGATATTGATAAAGGTCTCGCCGGTATACTTTTTGATGCAGGCACTCAAGTGGTTAGGGCTGACGTCCAGCATCCCACTGAGGGACACCAGGGAGAGGTCGGCGTCCATATAGTGCTGGTCCAGGGCGTCCAGCGCCCGTTTGCACAGCAGGCTGCCGCCCCGAACCGCGGGAGCCAGGTCGCTGATGAACTGCGCTCCGCTTTCGGACCCGTCGCCCTGGCGCAGCGCCTCCATAGCTTCCCGGTAAGCCGTATGCAGTCCGCTCAGCGTGCGCACCTCCCGGCTGACACCGATACGGCATCGCTTGCCCAGAACACGGGACGCCATCTGTGGGATCTCGTCGGCAAGGATGTGCAGGTATTCCTGGAAGTCTGACGGATTGCCCAGCAGCACGGAAATTACCTTGCCGGAGGCAAAAAAGCTGACGCTGCGCAGATATTTTCCCGCCAGCCGGTCCACTGACGCCACAAAGGACGGGGTGGTACTGTTGTTTCCCTCCCCATCCAACAGAGAAGATACCATCACAGTATAGCAGGGCCGATCCTCCACATCCCGCAGCAGCCCGCACTGACGGGCATAGGCCTCCATCTGTGAGTCTCCCTCCGGATCGGCGTAGTCGTCCAGCACCAGCGGCATCAGCATGGCCGCCCGGAGATCCGGTCCGTCAGACTTGGCCGCCTGACGGAACATGGCAAACTGGGCGTCAATCTTCTGGCGGATGGTACGCAGCTCCGCCCCAAGGCCTTCCATGGTCAAAGGCTTGAGCATATAGCTGATAATATTATATTGTATCGCCTGCTTGGCGTACTCAAAATCATCATAGCCGCTGAGGAAGGCAATGTTGGTGGCCGGACGCACCTCCCGTACCTGCCGGGCCAGCTCGATCCCGGAGATAAAGGGCATGCGGATATCCGTCAGCAGGAGGTCAGGCTCATGCTGCTCCACCAGCTGAAGCGCATCCAGCCCGTTGCTGGCGCTTCCCACCAAACGAAAGCCATAGTCACGCCAGGGAATCATGGTGCACACCGCTTCCCTGAGCTCATCCTCATCATCGGCAACAACCACGGTATACAGCATCTTCGCGGCCATTGATGCACCGTCCTTTCTCCGTCAGTCGCAGGCATCTGTCAGGAACCAGGTCCCCACCCCCTGCCGGCGACTTTTATTATAACAGAACAGCTCCGCCCCCACAAATACTTCTTATCCCTTTTCTTACAAAAACTACATCTATTCTCTGTTGATATACCAAAAAGCGTCCGGCACAGCAAACACTGTGCCGGACGCTTTTTTACTGCCAGACCTCGCCGCCGGTGTCCTTCGTATAAGTGTGGGACACCGAGGCTTCAAGGATCTCCCAATAGGCCCAGTGGCCGGCGGGCACGTCGGAGAAGGGCATGGCCACGTCCCGCTCCCCCGCCTGGCGGCCCAGGGCCTGGTTCACCAGCTTCACAGCCTCTGCCCGGCTGATGCTGCGCTCCGGCTGGAAGGTGCCATCGGGATAGCCGGACACCCAGCCCTGACCAGCGGCAAAGGAGATCACATCCGCCGCCCAATGGCTGGCAGGCACGTCGGGGAAGCTGACCGCGCCGGGTGTGATTTCCGGGAAGAAGGCACTCAGCAGCTTCACCAGCTCCGACCGGCTCACCGGCTGCTCCGGCCGGAAGGTCCCGTCGGAATAGCCGTTCACCAGAGCATATTTCTGAGCAAAGGCCACATAGGGGGCGTACCAGGCGTTGGCCGACACGTCGGAGAAGCTGATCTCCCCCGTCTCTCCAGTGTAAAGCTTATTCCCATTACCATCTACGGCCAACCGGGCCAACATGGCTACCGCCTCCGCCCGGCTCAGAGTGGCCTCAGGCAGGAACCGGCCGTCGGTTCCCTCCATATAGGCGGTGTGGTTCACGGTATCCAGCGCCACGGTCACCGCCGGCTCCGGGGTGGCGCTGGGCGTGGGCATAGGGGTAGGAGTAGGCTGTGGAGTGGCTGTGGCCGTAGGCGTGGGGGTCGGAGTGGGCATCGGCTGCGCTTCCCCGTAAGCCCGCCGGTACAGCTCGTTCAGCCCGTTGTCCCCCACCAGGAACTGATAGCGGAAGTGGACTTCCCCCGTTACCTGGGAAATCTTCTGGTTATAGGCCAGCTGCTGCTCAATGGCAGCGGTGCCGTACCAGGCGCTGTTGGGATCGGTATTGCCCGCCTGATAGTCCGCCATACCTATGTAAAGGGAAACTCCTGTCCCCTTTACCACGTCCGCCCACCAGCTCACGATGGTGGCGTAGTCCATGCTCTTATGGCCGATATACCAGTAGACCTGGGGACAGATATAGTCGATCCACTCCTCCTTGACCCATTTCCGGCTGTCGGCGTAGGAGGCATAGTAACTCTCGTAGCCGCCGGTGGTGTTGGAGCCCTCCGGCAGGCTGCTCTTGTCCGCCCAGACACCGGAAGGGCTGATTCCGTAAGAGAGGTCAGGGTCAATGGTGTGGAGCCGCTCGCCCAGCTCCTTCACCAGCTGGTTCACGTTGTCCCGGCGCCAGTCTCCGATGTCGGAGAAGCCGCTGCCATACCGGGCATAGGCGGCCGCATCGTCAAAGCCGCTGCCGGGATAGAAGTAGTCGTCCAGATGGATGCCGTCGATGTCGTAGTGACCGGCCAGCTCCTCGGCACCCTGGACGATGTACTCCCGCACCTCAGGCAGACCGGGGTTGAAGTAGAAGTTGTTCTCATACTGCACCACCCAGTCAGGATGAACCTTGGCAGGATGGTCGGCGGTGAGGGAATCAAACTCGCTCTGCCCCCCCTTAGTGATGCGGAAGGGGTTGATCCAGGCGTGGAGCTCCAGGCCCAGCTTGTGGGCCTCCTCCACCCAGTAGGCCAGGGGATCAAAGCTGTTCTTAGGGGCGGTACCCTGGATACCGGTGAGATACTTGCTCCAGGGATAGTAGCTGGAGGGATAGAGGGCGTCGGCGGAGGGCCGCACCTGGAGGATTACGGCGGTCATGCCCATATCCGCACAGTTTTTCAGGATCTTGTCGGCGTCCGCCTTCAGCACCGCCGGGTCTGTGGTGGCCTGGCTGGGATAGTCCAGGCGGTACACCGTGGACACCCACACGGCCCGGAAGTCCTTCTTCTCCCAGGTGGAGGCGGCGGAAGCGCCCGGCTGGGAACAGCTGCCCAGGCCCACCAGGACCAGGGCACTTACCAGGATCAGGGCCAGGATTGGTTTCCAATGCTTTATCATGGGTTCGCTCCTTTGCGTGGTCGTTACTGTTTTGCGATCTGCTCGGCTAGGTCGTTGAGATAAACCCAGCGCTCCATTTTCTCCTCCAGGGCGGCTTCCAGCTCCTCCTGCCTGGACTGAAGCTCCTGAAGGGCGGCATAATCGGTGGCTTTTTCCGCCTGTTCCGCCTGAACTTGCTTGATCTGCTCCTCCAGGGCGGCAATGTCGTCGTCGATGGTCTCAAACTCCCGCTGCTCCTTGTAGGTGAACTTCACCTTCCGGGGCGGGGCGGCAGGGCGCTCCTTCCCCTTATCCGGAGCGGGTTCCTTGGGGGTCTTAGGGCGTTCCTCCTGCCGGCGGGCTTCCAGATACTCGGTGTAGCCGCCGGGATAGCCCTTTACCCGGCCGTCGGGCTCCACGGCAAACACCCGACGCACCACCCGGTCCAGAAAATACCGGTCGTGGGACACGGTAATGACCGCCCCGGGGAAGGAGGCCAGGTAGTCCTCTAGGATGGCCAGGGTCTGGATATCCAGGTCGTTGGTGGGCTCATCCAGCAGCAGCACGTTGGGAGCCGCCGCCAGCACGGACAGCAGGAACAGCCGCCGCTTCTCCCCGCCGGACAGCTTCCGGATGGGGCTCCACTGCATCTCCCCCGGGAACAGGAACTGCTCCAAGAGCTGGGTGGCGGTAAGCATACCCTCAGCGGTCTCGATGTTGTTGCCGATCTCCTTCACGTAGTCGATGACCCGGGTGTCCCCATCCATGTCCGGCACCTCCTGACAGAAGTAGCCGATGCGGACGGTCTCCCCAACCTCGATCTCTCCGGCGTCCGGGGTCAGCTTCCCTGCCAGCAGGTTCAGCAAGGTGGACTTGCCGCTGCCGTTGGCCCCCACGATACCGATGCGGTCATCCCGCAGCAGCATGCAGTCAAAGTCCCGGATCACCGTCCGGTCTCCGAAGGACTTGGTGACACCCCGTAATTCCACCGTCTTCTTCCCTAGACGGCTGGACCGGGCGGAAAGTTCCAGGGAACTTTTTTCCGCCGGGCCGGTCTGGGCCTTTAACTCCTCATACCGCTCCAGCCGCTCCCGGCTCTTGGTGCCCCGGGCGGTAGGCCCCTGCATCACCCACTGGTATTCCCGGCGGAGGATGGCCTGGCGCTTGCGCTCACTGGCTTTCTCACTCTCCAAACGGGCCGCCTTCCGCTCCAGATACTTGTCATAGTTGCCCTCATAGGTGTAGAGCTTCCCGTCCTCCACCTCCACCATGGAGGTGACGATGCGCTCCAGAAAGTACCGGTCGTGGGTCACCATCACCAGGGAGCCCTTCCAGGCCTTCAACTCCCCCTCCAGCCAGTTCACCATGTCATTGTCCAGGTGGTTGGTGGGCTCGTCCAGGATCAGCACGTCGCTGGGCCGGGCCAGCACCGCCGCCAGAGCCACCCGGCGGCGCTCTCCGCCGGACAGCTCCCCCACCTTCTGGTCAAACCGGGGCACCCCCAGCTTGTTGAGGATGGTCTTGGCCTCATACTCCGCCAAAGCCCTGTCATCATCACTCAGCCCCGCCAGCACCTGCTCCAGCACCGTCCGTTCCCCGGGAAATACCGGGTTCTGGGGCAGATATTCCAGGCGCACATTGGGGTCGGGCCGGACGGTGCCCTCGTCAGGCTCCTCCACCCCAGCCAGCAGGCGGAGCAGGGTGGATTTCCCGGTGCCGTTGACCCCAATCACGCCCACCTTGTCCCCACGGTCCACATAAAAGGACACCCCGTCCAACAAAACCCGGGTCCCGTATATCTTTGTCAGTCTTTCTCCAGAGAGCAGCATAGCAGTTCCTCGCTTTTTCAATATCTGTTCCAGTATAGCGGAAACGGGCGAAAAAGAAAAGGGGCTTCTCCCCTTGACAGGCAACCGTATTACTCATATAATACAGTTAGAAAGTGTATTATTCGAGTAGTACAGTTAAGGAGGTGAGGGCCTTGGTCGACTTTTCCACCTTTGTACCGGAGGATGGTCTGCCCATCTATTTGCAGATCATCCGCCACGTCAAGCGGGCCATTGCCGCCGGGACGGTGCAGGCGGGAGACGAGCTGCCCTCCCGCCGGGTGCTGTCCGCCCAGCTGGGGGTGAACCCCAACACGGTACAGAAGGCCTACAAGCTGCTGGAGGACGAGGGGATCATCTCCTCCCGCTCGGGCGCCAAGAGTGAGATCGCCCTCTCCCCGGAATTGGTGGAGCAGATCCGCAGGCAGCTGCTGGAGCAGGAGGCCGGGCTGCTGATACGCGCCCTGCGGCAGGCGGGGCTGGAAAAGGAGTCCGCTCTGGCTCTGTTGGAGCGGCTGTGGGATGAAAGTAGTGAGGAGGAAGGGCTATGAAACGCTGGCTATCAGTATTGACCCCTGCCGCCCGGCTGTCGGTGTGGAAGGTGCTGCTGCTCTCCGCGCTGGCCGCCGGGGTACAGGTTCTTCTGTTCCTCACTATTCCCCTGGATACGCAGTACGACACCCACAGAGTCACCTTCAGCCTGGAGGAAGTGGTGCATCAGGGGAACCTCTCCCTGGCCTTTTCTGTGGGGTTTGTGCTGGTGTGCGCCGTTCTGGTGCTGCCCGGTATGGAACGGGGCGCCAAGACCGGTTACACCCTGCGGCGGCTGGCGGCAGACGAGCGGGTGGTCGTCCTGCTGTGGGGCGGCGTGAACGCCTTGCTGCTGTTCATCTTCTGGGGCATTCAGGCGGCAGCGGCGCTGGCGCTGAGCCGGTATTATCTCCAGATCATGCCGACGGAATATATCAACCAGCAGACCCTTCTGATGGCCTTTTCCCGCTCCCCCTACCTCCACGCCCTGCTCCCCACGTGGGACTGGGGAGTGACCATCCGCAACCTGCTGGGCTGCGCCGTCCTGGGCCTGTCCGCCGCCGCCCTCCCCTTCCATTGGCGGCACGGACGGAAGGCGTGGAGCACCTTTCCCCTGGTCATTCTGGCCGCGTTTACCTTCCCTATTGGCATGGATGGCTCCGACGGCTACGGCGTCCAGCTGATCATTCTGAGTATGACCGGGGTATTGACGGTATTCGGCGTCTGGAGGTGGCATGAAGATGAGGAATAAATGGGAATCTCTCTCCCGGCTGTTTCCGATGGGCTGGCCCTGGCAGAACGAGATCATGCTGACAGCCGCCGCCCTGGGTCTGTCCGCCCTCACCGCTATGGGGCTGTTTCTGTCCCGGCTCACACCGGCGCTGAACGCCCTCTACGAGCGCACCTACCAGGATGAGCTGGTGCTGGTCCCGGGCAGGCTGGTACCCCCCTATCCTCAAATCTTCGGCAACGCCCTGCTGGGTTTTGGTCTGACGGCGCTGTGCCTCATCCTGCTGCCCATCGGCCACTTCCTGTGGCACCGGTGGGGAGCCCGCAGCGACTATCTGATGCGCCGCCTGCCACGGCGGCAGGAGCTGGCCAAGAGGTGTATCACCGGCTCCGCCCTGCTGCTGGTCATCACCGTCCTGATGGGGCTGGTGATGTTCGGGCTGCTCTTTCTTTGGTATCAGGCCGCCACACCGGCGGGGCATCTGCCCCCGGACGTGTGGGCCAGGACAGGAGGTTAAGGCTATGCTGGAACTGAAGGATGTGAAAAAAAGCTATCTCAAAGGCTCCAAGGCCCTGGATGGGGTGAACCTGTCCATTGGCCCGGGTGAGATCGTGGGGCTGTTCGGGGAAAACGGCGCGGGCAAGACCACGCTGATGAAGTGCATCCTGGGCCTGCTGCGGTATCAGGGGGAGATCACCCTGGACGGCGACCCCATCACACCCAAAAATATCGCCCGGCTCTCCTTCGCCACCTGCGAGCACTCCTACTTCCCCGCCCTCACCGCCGGGGCCCACCGGGACTTTTATCAGGAGCACTTTCCGAACTTCCGGACAAAGCGTTTCTCCGCCCTGATGGACTTCTTCCAGCTGCCCCGCAACAAAGCCATCCGCAGCTTTTCCACCGGGCAGAAGAACCAGTTCGAGGTCATCCTGGCCCTGAGCCAGGGGGCGGACTATATCCTGATGGACGAACCCTTTGCGGGCAACGACATCTTTAACCGGGAGGACTTTTACAAGGTCCTGCTGGGCATTCTGGAGCCGGAGGAGACCATCCTGCTGTCCACCCACCTGTTGGAGGAGGTGCAGCACTTCATCGGCCGGGCGGTGCTTATCCACCAGGGCAAGGTGGCGGGCGACATCACCACCCTGGAGCTGGAGGAGCAGGGCCGTGGGCTGATGGATTTCGTGAAGGAGACCTACCAATACAAGGCCGACCGGGTAAGCCGCGCCCTGGGCGAGCTGACAGACAGGGAGTGAGGATATGAAGCTGAGCCGATGGCTGATCTTGCTGCTGGCCCTGCTGTCCGCCGGGCTGCTGGTGGGAGCCGGGCTGGCCATTCCGAACGCCGGCAGTCAGGTAACGATTGAGCGGAAGGTGCTGGCAGGCGACCCGGAGGCCGCCGACGGCGTGGAACTGACCCTCCCTCTGACCTGCGGCAGCCAGATATTCTGGGTCACTACCTTCCCCGCCGGCCGCCCGGAGGAGGCGGAGACCGTCTTTTCCACCACGCTGTCCCGGCACACCTATTCTCCCCCCCAGGAGAACACCCCGATATCTGTGGAGATCAGCAGCTATTACGGATGGGATTCCGCCTGGGGAGCGCTGGAGGAGCAGGTATGGAATGACACCCCGCCGGGTGAGGAGCGCACCTACACCTTTGTCCTTACCGACTATTTCGACGCCTGGCCGCTGAATATCCGCCCCAGCACCGACTACTACCTGGAAGGCGAGCGGCTGTCGGAGCTGTTCCAGTCTTATTTCTCCATTCCTATCCCGGAAGGCACACAAATCAAAATCACCGTGGAGCGAAGCGCCGACGGAAACAGCGGTTCCTACTATTATGAGGCAAATCTCCCCCTCATGGAAAGCTACGCCGCGGCTCAAGGCGAGCGGGCGATCTTCGCGCTGTCCAACAGCTATACCGCCAGCGACGGGCCGGGTACCGACCGGCTCATTGCGCTGGATGGCAGCCAGATCCCCGGCGGCTGGGGAATTTACCGCTACACCCCCAATGAGGCACACACCGACGGCACCATCGAGACCCTCTGGTCGCTGCCGGAGGAGAGCATCGTTGTGGATTTCTGGGGCATAGAGGACGGCAGGGAATTTTTCCTGCTCACCCAAGAGGAAGGCCAGCTGCGGCTGCGGATCTTTGACGAAGAGGTACACCTCGTCCAAACTCTGGATCTGCTCCCCTTCTCCGAGACGGAAACCTATATGCAGGTCTACAAAGGGAACGGCTTCTTTGTCCCCATTACCTACGGCCCCAGGGGCGAACGCTACTGTTACCGCTTTGCGGTGGTCAGCCGGCAGACAGATGGCTGGAGCCTGGCGTTCACCGGGGACAACTGGGAGGCTACCCAGCTGCGGCGCGGAAGCTTTAGTTGGGCACACGATTCCAGGCACGGCCTCGACATGGCCTTTGACGGGCAGCGGCTGGCCATCCGGGATTCCAGCGAATATGACAGCCAGCCCTTCTACCTGGCGATTTACTCCAAGGACGGGCTGGAATATCTGGCCGACTACTACAACTCCGCCTCCCGGGCGGGCAACACACTCTACACTGCCTTCCCTCATTCCTCCGTCCAGACCTCCTGGATCGAAGAACAGCTGGTATGTTGGACGGAAACTTCCTCTTGACAAAACCAGGAAGTTCAGCTAAAATGGCCGTAATCAAATCCTGATACAGGCAATGATGGGAAGAAAGCACGTCCCGTCCCGCTCAGAGAACCGGTGGTTGGTGCGAACCGGCGCGGGGAAGCGTGTGGATACTGAGCCCGGAGCCGTCCGCCTGAACCTTTTCTTAGTAGGGCGGGCCGTCACGGCCACGTTACAGGCCGCGGCCTTGTTGGAGGCCATGAGCGTCCGTCGGTGACGGCGGGCGGAAGCAGGGTGGTACCGCGTATCATACGCCCCTGACCATAATCTGGTCAGGGGCGTTTCTTTTTGCATCCTGACCCAAGGAGGAATTTTATTATGAAGCCCGCACAGGAAAAGTACATCCCCTTCGTCCCCCTCAAAATGGAAAAGCGCGCCTGGCCTGACAAGGAGCTGAAGGCGCCCCCCATCTGGTGCTCCGTGGACCTGCGGGACGGCAACCAGGCCCTCATTGACCCCATGAACGTGACAGAAAAGCTGGAGCTGTTCCACACTCTGGTGGATATCGGCGTCAAGGAGATCGAGGTGGGCTTCCCCTCCGCCTCCGAAACCGAATATGAGTTTATCCGCACCCTCATCGAGGGCGGCCACATCCCTGACGACGTGACTATCCAGGTGCTGGTCCAGGCCAGAGAGCATCTGATCCGCCGCACCTTCGAGGCCATCGAGGGCGCCAAGCACGTCATTTTCCACTTCTACAACTCCACCTCCACCCTCCAGCGGAAGGTGGTCTTCCATACCGACGTGGCGGGCGTCACCAAGATCGCCGTGGACGCCGCCCATCTGATCCGGGAGCTGAGCCAGCCCGCCATCGACGCCGGTATGGATTTGCGCTATCAGTATTCCCCCGAGTCCTTCATGGGCACCGAGATGGACGCCGCTGTGGAGATCTGCCAGGCGGTCATTGAGGCCATCGGCGCCACCCCCGAGCGCAAGATCATCCTCAACCTGCCCACCACCGTGGAGAACTGCATGCCCAACTACTTCGCCGACGAGATCGAATACTTCATCGGGAAGCTGCCCAGCCGGGACTGCGCCATCATCTCCCTCCACCCCCACAACGACCGGGGCGAGGGCGTGGCCACCGCGGAGATGGGCCTGCTGGCAGGCGCCGAGCGGGTGGAGGCCACCCTGTTCGGCAACGGCGAGCGCACCGGCAACGTGGATATGGTCACCCTGGCCCTCAACCTGTACACCCAGGGCGTGGACCCCAAGCTGGACTTCTCCGACATCAACAAGATCCGGGACGTGTACGAGAGAGTTACCAAAATGAAGATCGGTGAGCGGCAGCCCTACGTGGGCGAGCTGGTGTTCACCGCCTTCTCCGGCTCCCACCAGGACGCCATCAACAAGGGCGTCAACTACATGTCCGACAGCGGCACCGAGTATTGGGAGGTGCCCTACCTGCCCATCGACCCCGCCGACGTGGGCCGCCAGTACGAGCCCATCATCCGCATCAACTCCCAGTCCGGCAAGGGCGGCTCCGCCTTCGTCATGCAGCACAACTTCGGCTATGACCTGCCCAAGGCCATGCATCCCGAGTTCGGCCACATTGTCCAGGTGGAGACCGACCGGGTGGGCAAGGAGCTCAAGCCGGAGGCCATCTACAACCTGTTCAAGACCCACTACATCGACGCGGTGAAGCCCTACGAGATGGTGCGCCACTCCTTTGCCGAGTTTACCGACGAGGAGGGCCACTCCCACGTCACCTTCGCCGGCACCATCCGCCACACCGACACCACCTTCCAGGTGCAGGGCTCCGGCAACGGCCCCATCGACGCCTTCTTCAACGCCATCCACGGCCAGAAGATGGACCGGTTCACCTTCGTGGATTACAGTGAGCACGCCATCAAGCAGGGCTCCGACTCCCAGGCCGTGGCCTATATCCACCTCCAGGACGAGGACGGCAAGGACTGGTTCGGTGTGGGCATGAGCCACAACATCAACCTGGCCCCTCTGAAGGGCATCCTCTCCGCCATCAACCGGGCGGTAAACAAGGACGGCATCTGAATCCAGCAAAAGCGGCGGGGAACTCCCCGCCGCTTTTTATTCCACTATGATATCTTCTCTCGGCACCTTTGACCAGTCAAAAATTTGAGCCAATTCTTTCGGCAAGACCGGCTCCGGCCGGTCCAGCTGCCCCGCCCAGTACCCCAGCAGGCCGGTGAGCTCCACCGGGGTGAACCGCTGCCGTAGAGCTCCCATATCCAGATCCTTCTCCCGCTTGGACAGCCGCCGTCCGTCCGGGGCCGTCAGCAGCGGTACGTGATAAAATTCCGGTGGGGTCAGGCCCAGCAGCTCATACAGATACAGCTGCCGGGGTGTGGAGTCCAGCAGATCCCGGCCCCGTACCACCTGATTGACCTCCATGGCTCCGTCGTCGTACACCACCGCCAGCTGATAGGCATACACCCCGTCGGACCGACGAAGAATGAAGTCCCCGCAGTCGGAAAGCAGATTCTCCTCATAATAGCCTTGCAGGCCGTCTGTGAAGGCAATATCCCTGTCAGGCACTGTCAAACGCCAGGCGGGCCGGCGTGTCTTGGCCAGCTCGTTTCGTTCTTCCTCTGTCAAGTGTCTGCACTTTCCACCATAGATCACCTGTCCATCGGAGCGATGAGGGGCGGAGGCGGCCAGCCGTTCCGCCCGGGTGCAGAAGCAGGGGTAGATCAGGCCCTGTGCCTCCAGCCGCCGGAAAGCGGCGGCATACAGCTGCGTGCGTTCACTCTGCCGGTAGGGGCCGTGAGGCCCACCCTTCTCATAGCCCTCGTCCCAGTCCAGCCCCAGCCACCGCAGATCGTCCGCCAGCTGGGCGGCATACTCCTCTTTACAGCGGTCAGGGTCCAGATCCTCCATCCGCAGCACCATAACCCCGTCGGCGGAGCGCACCGACAGCCAGGCCAGCAGGGCGGAAAACAGATTGCCCAGGTGCATCCGCCCGCTGGGACTGGGGGCAAAGCGCCCCCGCAGCTCTCCCATGCCTCTCCCTCCTTTTTGCCTCATTCTACCACATTCCTCTTTTTTATGCTATACTGAAGGCCATAGGAGGTATCGCCATGGATTTCTGCCGTGTGCCCCCCTCGGGGGCGCTCCACGATCTGGAGCACATCTGGAACTACGCTCTGCCCCCCTTCCGCATTGGGCCTCACGTCTACGGGGTGGGCGGAAACAACGACGTAAGCGTCTATCTGCTGGACAGCGGCAAAGGGCTGATCCTGCTGGACACCGGCATGAAAGAGCTGCTCTACCTCATCATAGATTCCATCCACCGGCTAGGCTTTGATCCACGGCAGATCAAGGCCATCCTCATCAGCCACGGCCACGGCGACCACTGCAACGGAGCCATGGCCCTCCACGCCCTCACCGGGGCAGAGATCTGGATGAACGCGGTGGATGAGGTCTTTTACCGGCAGCACCCTATTCCGGAATTGGGGTACGTCCCCTTCCCCGTCCACCATCACTTCGGAGACGGGGAGGTCTTCTCCATGGGCCGGTTCCACATCCGCACCCGCTTCACACCCGGTCACACCCCGGGCACCACCTCTTTCTTCTTCACTGATACCGACGAGGAAACCGGAAAAACCTGGCGGCTGGCCATGCACGGCGGCGTGGGGGCGGACACCATGCGGCCCGCCGCCCTGCGGGCGCTGGGATTGCCGGAGCGTCTGGCCCACCAATTCATCGGGGACTGCGAGGCGCTGGCCGGAGAGCCGGTGGACATCTGCCTGCCCAGCCACCTGAATCAGACCAATCTGGCCGCCAACCTGCCGGAAAACCCTATGGATTACACGCCCCTGATCGCCCCGGAGGTGTGGCCCGCCCTGATGAAGGAGCGGGCGGCGGCGGTAAAGGCATTTTATCCTGATACCTACGGGATCTAAGCTTCTCCGGTTGCTTTTTCCGATGAATCTGGTATACTGAACACAACATCATCCGCTCCGAGCGGTACCGCCTAAGGGCTTCAGCCTATGGCGTGCCGCCAGGGTCCGGCTGGAAACGGCCCGGCCTTCCGTCTTTGAAAAGGAGCCTCTTTCCCAAAGGGGGGTATTGTACCCTTTTGGCCGGAGGTACCGCAGAAGACGGTACCTCTTTTTTGTTTGGGAGGAACACGATATGAAGCTGATCGACACCAAGCAGGCGGTAGGCCACGTACTCTGCCACGACCTGACCCAGATCATCCCCGGCGTCACCAAGGACGCCCGGTTCCGCAAGGGACATGTGGTCACTGAGGAGGATATTCCCGTGCTTCTGAGCATGGGAAAGGAGCACCTCTATGTGTGGGAAAAGCAGCCCGGCATGCTCCACGAGGACGAGGCGGCGGAGCGGCTGCGCGCCCTGTGCCAGAACGAACACATGCACCCCACAGCAGTGAAGGAGGGCAAGATCGAGCTCATCGCCGACTGTGACGGCCTGTTTCAGGTGGACGTGGCGCGGCTCAACGCCATCAACGGTGAGGATGAAATCATGATCGCCACCCGCCACACCAACACCGCCGTCCGCAAGGGGGACAAGCTGGCTGGTACCCGCATCATCCCCCTGGTCATTGCCGAGGACAAGCTGAAGGAAGTGGAAGACCGGGCGGGCACCACCCCCATTCTCTCTCTCACCCCCTGGAAGCTGAAGACCTGCGGCCTCATCACCACTGGCAGCGAGGTGGCAAACGGCCTCATTCAGGACAGCTTTACCCCCGTTATCATCCAGAAACTGGCCGACTACGGCATCGAGGTCACCCACCACTGCCTGCCGGGAGACGACATGGCCGCTATCACCGCTGCTGCCCTGGATTTCAAGGAAAAGGGCGTGGATCTGATCCTGTGCACCGGCGGCATGAGCGTGGACCCCGACGACCGCACCCCCGGCGCCATCAAGGCCACTGGAGCGGAGATCGTGTCCTACGGCGCCCCGGTACTGCCGGGTGCCATGTTCCTGCTGGGCTACTTTGCCGACGGTACCCCCATCCTGGGTCTGCCCGGCTGCGTCATGTACGCCAAAGCCACCGTGTTCGACCTGATGCTCCCCCGCATTGCCGCCGGCGTGCGAGTCAGCCGGGCTGACCTGAAGGCCCTGGGCCACGGTGGGCTGTGCCTGGGCTGCGGCGAGTGCCATTATCCCATCTGCCCCTTCGGGAAAGGCGTGTAAATGGTCATTGGAATTTCCCTGGAGGACGCGCTCGTCCGGATGATCCTCCCCCTCTCCCCGCTGGGCGCGGAGCGGCTTCCTCTGGAGGCGGCTCTGGGCCGCACCCTGGCGGTTGATGTCACCTCTCCTCTGGACCAGCCGCCCTTTGACCGCTCTCCCCTGGACGGCTACGCCCTCCGCTCCGCCGATCTGACGGGCGCGGACAAGCAGCATCCCGCCGTTTTAGAGGTGGTGGACACCGTATACGCCGGAGACGAGGCGAAAATCCCCGTGGGGCCCGGCCAGGCGGTACGCATCATGACGGGAGCCATGCTGCCCCCCGGCTGCGACTGCGTGGTGCCTCAGGAGGACACTGACCAGCGTGCACCGGTGAAGGTGTTCGTCTCTCTGAATCCTTATCAAAATTATGTCTACCAGGGCGAGGACTACCAGAAAGGCTCCGTGCTGCTGAAAAAGGGCGTGCGCCTGGACGCGGCCGCCTTGGGCGTACTGGCCAGCGCCGGGCTCACAGAAGTGGAGGTCTGCCGCAGGCCCAGGGTGGGCCTGCTCACCACCGGAGACGAGGTAGTGGAGGCAGGCAGTCCCCGGCCTGCCGGGAAGATTTACGGCGCCAACCAGCTTCTGCTGGCCGCCCGGCTGGCGGAACTGGGCTTCGAATTCCGGGCCGCCCATCGGGGAGACGACCCCGCCGCCGTGGCGGAGGCCATAGGGGAGCTGCTGGCCGGCTGCGACCTGCTGATCACCACCGGCGGGGTATCGGTGGGCGACAAGGACATTTTTCACCAGGCCCTCCCCCTGCTGGGAGCAGAGCAGGTGTTCTGGCGGGTGGACCTGAAGCCGGGCACCCCTGCCATGTACTCCGTCTATCAGGATAAGCCCATCCTGTCCCTGTCGGGCAATCCCTTTGCCGCCTTTACCACTTTTGAGCTGTTGGCCCGCCCCCTGCTGGCCATTCTGAGCGGAGAGCCGGGGCCCCGATGGGGGGAAGGCGTGCTGGACACCCCCTTCCCAAAGGCCAGTCCCAAGCGGAGGTTCATCCGGGGCAGGTATGAGAACGGACATATTACCCTGCCGGAGGGACACTCCTCCGGGCTGCTCTCCTCCCTGGTGGGGTGCAACTGCCTGGCGGAGCTGTCGGCGGGCTCGCCTCCGGCGGAGGTGGGCACGCGGGTACGAATCCTGCTGCTGTAATCAGGAGGTTGTTATGGAACCTATATTCAATCATTTCGACGAGGCAGGCAACGCCATCATGGTGGATGTGACCGGAAAGGAGCCCACCTTCCGCACCGCCGTGGCCGAGGGGAAAATTTTCGTCACCCGGCCCATTCTGGACGCCATCACCGGCCGCACCGCCGCCAAGGGGGACGTGCTGGGGGTGGCCCGGGTGGCGGGCATCATGGCCGCCAAGCGCACTTCTGAGCTGATTCCCCTGTGCCACCCTCTGCTGCTCAGCCATCTGTCAGTGGAGTTTGAGATTCTGGAGGAGGCATGCGCCGTCCGGGCGGAATGCACCGTGAAGCTCTCCGGCAAAACGGGCGTGGAGATGGAAGCCCTCACCGGGGTATCGGTGGCCCTGCTCACCATTTATGACATGTGCAAGGCCATCGACAAGGGCATGGAGCTGGGCGAGATCCACCTGGTTCACAAGAAGGGCGGCAAGTCGGGGGTGTACGACCGTGGGTAAGAGTGTGGTGATCGCCGTTTCCGGGGTGAAGAACTCCGGCAAAACCACCCTCATTGAAACCATGCTCCCCCTGCTGGCAGAGGCGGGTCTGAACGTGGCGGTCATCAAGCACGACGGCCACTCCTTCGATCCCGACCCGCCGGGCACCGACACCGGCCGGTTCATGGCCGCCGGGGCGGCGGGCACCGCCATTTTTGACGGGGAGAAATTCAAGATCGTGAAAAAGCAGCCGGTAACGGAGGATGTCCTCATTGGCCAGTTCCCGGAGGCCGACCTGATTTTGCTGGAGGGCTTCAAGTACACCGCCTGGCCCAAGCTGGAGGTGGTGCGGGGCGAAATTTCCCAGGCCCCGGTATCGGACCCGGCCACGCTGGTGGCGCTGGTCACCGATTTGCCGCTGCATCTGCCCGGCATTCCCACCCTGCCGCTGGGAGAGCCGCAGGCGGCAGTCAACCTGCTGCTGGACTACATCCAAAAGGAGAGAAACAAAGATGCTTGACGCCCTGGGGC
>CALWXT010000022.1 GCA_944385575.1 uncultured Flavonifractor sp.
GGTGCCGTCTTCCTTCACCGCTACCACGCCGGAGGTATCAGGTACCTGCTTGACACAAACGATGCATTTCATATCGTGATTTCTCCTCCTGTTTTACTTTAAAGCCATATTGCTGGAGATCACGATGCGCTGCACCTCGCTGGTGCCCTCGTAGATCTCGGTGATCTTGGCGTCCCGCAGCATGCGCTCCACGGGGAAGTCCCTGGTATAGCCGTAGCCGCCGAACATCTGCACCGCCTTGACGGTATACTTCATGGCGTTTTCCGAAGTGAACAGCTTGGCCATGGCGGCCTCCAGGGTGAAGGGCTGGCCGGCCATCTTGCGGGCGGCGGCCTGATAGGTCAGCAGGCGCCCGGCCTCCACTGCCACCTTCATATCGGCGAAGGTAAATTGGGTGCTCTGGAACTTGGCGATGGGCTTGCCGAACTGGACGCGGCTCTTGGTGTAGGCAATGGCCTCCTCCATGGCGCCCTCGGTGATGCCCAGGGCCTGGGCCGCGATGCCGATGCGGCCGCCGTCCAGGGTCTGCATGGCAATCTTAAAGCCCTTGCCCTCCTGGCCCAGCAGGTTTTCCTTGGGTACGATGCAGTCCTCAAAAACCAGCTCGGCGGTGGGGGAGCCGTGGAGGCCCAGCTTTTCCTCGTGCTTGCCCACGGAGTAACCGGGGAAGGAGGACTCCACGATGAAGGCGGAGATGCCCCGGGTACCCTTGGAGGGGTCAGTCATGGCGAACACCACAGCCACGTCGGCCACATAGCCGTTGGTGATAAACACTTTGCTGCCGTTGAGGACGTAGTGATCCCCCTCCAGCCGGGCGGTGGTGGCGCCCTTGGAGGCGTCGGAACCGGCGTTGGGCTCGGTCAGGGCAAAGGCACCCACCTTGTGGCCCTGGGTGAGCATCCACAGGTACTTTTTCTTCTGCGCCTCCGTACCGTTGCGCAGGATGGGGTCGCAGCACAGACCGTTGTGGGTGGCCACGATGTCGCCGGTGGAGGCGCACACCTTGCTCAGCTCCTCAATGGCCAGGGCGGAGCAGAGGTCGTCGCCGCCGGCGCCGCCGTACTCTTTGGGCACACACATGCCCATCACGCCGCAGTCAAACAGCTTCTCAATATTTTCACGGGGATACTCACAGGTGCGGTCGGTCTCAGCGGCGATGGGCTTGACTTCCCGTTCGGTGAAGTCCCGGACCATTTTTTGAACAAAAGCCTGCTCTCGAGAAAGGGTAAAATCCATATCAGCTTCTCCTTTGATGGTTCATTCCGGTCGGTTTCTTCCCGATCGGTTGAGCAATTTTGGTGTGTTACAGTCCGGAACGGCCCAGTGCGTCCGCTTTCTGCATCGCCTGGTATACTTCTTCGGGGGTAATGCTTTCCCGGAGGTTTCGCGTGGACTGGGTGGGTACGCAGGCGGCCTCGGCCGCCTTGCGCAGGTTTTCTTCATTCACGGTCTGGATGCCCAGCTCCGCGAAGGTGGTGGGCAGCCCCACCTGCTTCATAAAGGCGAGTACCCGGGCCAGCTCATCCCGGGGCGCGTCCTCCAGGACGAGCTGGGCCAGCACGCCGAAAGCCACCTTTTCGCCATGATACATGCCGTGGGTCTGAGGCTCCTGAGCCAGGCCGTCGTTGATGGCGTGGGCGGCGGCCAGACCGCCGTTTTCAAATCCCAGGCCGCTGAGGTAGATGGAGGCCTCCACCACATCCTCCAGTGCCTTTGTGACGGTGTGCTGCCTGACCGCCTCCAACGCTTCCACGCCGTGCTCCATCAGCAGGTCGTAGCACAGGCGGGACATCATCAGAGCGGTGTTGGACACATTGCCCCGAGCCATGGTCCGCGCCCCGCTTTTGTGGCAGGCCCGGGCCTCAAACCAGGTGGCCAGCGCATCTCCAAGCCCGGCGGCGAACAGCCGGACGGGAGCCTTGGCGATGATCTCGGTGTCTACCACCACCAGATCCGGGTTCCGGCGCATGAGGACCGCCTTTACCACCACACCCTGCTCGTTGTACAGTACGGCCACACCGCTGCACGGGGCGTCGTTGGAGGCCACAGTGGGTACGATGATGCAGGGCAGGCCCAGGTTTTCCGCCACGGCCTTGGCCGTGTCCAGGGCTTTTCCGCCGCCCATGCCGATCACGCCGTCACAGGACTGCGCCTTACACAGGTCCATCTTGGAGAACACTTCCTCCTTGGTGGCCTCGCCGCAGAACCCGCCGAATACGACCTGCTTTTCTTCCGCTTCCAGGCTCCTGCATACGTGTTCGCCAAAACGGTTCCAGCTATTGTCGGAACCGATCAGCAGAAAACGGTTCCCCAGCTTCTTCAAATTGCGGCCCAGCCTGTCCAGCTCGCCCGCGCCCTGGACGTAGCGTGCCGGGGCTTTCAGTGCATATGTCATAGCAGATGGCTCCTGTTTCTTTTTAGTCTTCCTTGATGTGGGCAATGGCCTTGGCCAGCGCCTTCTTGTGCTCCAGGTTGCCCTGGCGGGCGATCATGATACGCTGAGCCTGGGGGGAGCCGGCGCCGTGCATGGACTCGGTGCGGTAGCCCACGGCGGCGGTGCCCAGGGACAGGTTTTCGATGAGCCGCAGGACGCGCAGCCGGTTCTCCACCGTCACACCCGGGGCGGCCTTGAGGTACTTGTCGATGACGGGACCCAGCTTGGGATCACGGAAGTCGGCCTCGGAGGGGGCGGTGACCATCAGGCCGCCGGCGATGTCCTCGGCCAGACGGACGATCTCGTAGGGGAAGCGGGTGACGTTCTGCTTGCACACGTTGGCCAGCAGCAGGTCGATCATGTAGCTGCCGCTGGCGGTGGGGTGGCCCTCGGCGGAGCAGGCGATGCCGCAGCAGTACAGGGTCTCGTTCAGGTGGGTCATTTCGATGAGCTTATCCTTGATGTGGGAAGCCTTGGAGCAGCCGTTGTAGTCGGCGGCCAGGGCGGCGGCGCCGATGAGCACGTCGCCCACGCCCACCTTGCACCCGCCGTAGCTCTGGCGGTGATAGCCGGCGAAGCGCTCCACCAGCATGCCGGCAAACTCGGTCTCACCGTTGAGGAAGATCCGGTCGTTGGGCACGAAGACGTTGTCGAAGACCACCAGGGCCTCCACGCCGCCGAACTCGCTGTTGCCCACGTCCAGCTCGGTGTTCTCCAGCTTGCGGGTGTCGCAGCTCTGGCGGCCGATAATCATGAAGATGCCCTCGGAGTCCACAGGCACGGCGAAGGACACGGCATAGTCCTTGTCCTCGGGACCCATGGCGATGGTGGGCATGACAATGACTTCATGGGAGTTCAGAATACCGGTCTGGTGCATTTTAGCGCCCCGGACCACAATGCCGTCGGGGCGGCGCTCCACCACCCGGAGGAACAGGTCAGGATCTTCCTGGGCGTGGGGGGCCTTGGACCGGTCGCCCTTGGGGTCGGTCATGGCACCGTCCACCGTCAGGTCGCCGGACTGGACGCTGAGCATGAATTTTTTGAAGTTTTCATGGTAGTGGGTGCCGTGCTTCTGGTCCACCTCATAGGTGGTGGAGTAGACGGCGTTGAAGGCGTCCATACCCACGCAGCGCTGGAAGCAGGCGGCAGTCTGCTGGCCCAGCAGCCGCTGCATCTTCACCTTGTTGCGCAGATCCTCCGTGGAGCGGTGGATGTGGGTGAAGCGGTTGATGCGCTCGCCGGTCTCGGGGGAAATGACGGTCATCAGATCCTGATACTCCGGCTTCTGAGCCAGATCGTAGGTCATGCGCACGCTGTTCAGGGCGGGGCGAAGGATGGGGTTATCCACGGGAGAGTCGATCTTCTTGCCGAACATGTAGACCTGCATGTTCATCTTGCGGATGGACTCAATGTACTGTTCGCCGGTCATAAGTGCCATAATACTCACCTTTCTCCTCGTAATGGCGATAATAAAAAGGGCGCGCCGCAACCGTTTTGGTTTTGCGGTACGCCCTTCTCCGGAGTGGGAGGGCCGAACTCAGCCCTGCGCCACCTTTTCCCGGATGCTGTTCAGGTGCTGTTTGGAACGGCTGCAGAAGAAGCCCAGGTCGTTCATACAGGTTACGAACTGGAAGCCCTGCTTAATGCGGCGGGCAGCATCCTCGGCGCTGGCGGTGACGATGCCGGGGATGACGTTGTTCTTCTGGCAGGCCTTGAGGACCTTGTCGATGGCGGACACCATCTCGGGAGAGTCCACCGAGTGGCTGGCGGACGAATCGGCCTTAAACTGGATCCCCATGTCCAGGGACAGGTCGCCGGTGCCGATAAAGATGCAGTCGATGCCGGGAACGGCGGCGATCTCCTCGATGTTCTTCACACCCTCCAGGGACTCACACTGAGCAATGGTCAGCACGTTGTCGTTGCAGGTGTGCACATAGTCGGGGTAGTTGCCCCAGCGGGGACCGCGGCCGCCGTTGGCGCCGCGCTTGCCCAGGGGGGCATACTTGGTGAAGTTGACCATGTTCCGAGCCTGCTCCGGGGTGTTGATCAGGGGCGCCATGACGCCGTTGAGACCCACGTCCAGCATGCGGCTCATCATGGGACCGTCATCGGGGTCGTAGACCCGCATCAGGGGGGCCATGCCGTACAGCTCGGAGGCGCGGCACATATGTACCAGAGTCTCGGCGTCGGTCTGGGCGTGCTCACAGTCGATCAGCACGAAATCCAGGCCGTTGATGGCCAGAATCTCGCAGTTGGTGGCCGAGCTGGAAGCCACGAAGGCGCCCAGGGCATAGCCGTTGGCGGCGATCTTTTCCTTGACTAGATTACGCATTTGCATAGCTGCGGCAGTCCTTTCTGTTGAACGAAGATGGTGGAGGGCTCAGGCGCGCACCTCAGCGCTGGCGTCCTGGGGAGCGTCCAGGTCGGGCACTTCACGTCCGCCGGCATCCCAGTCGATGTCAAACTCGGACTTCAGCCAGGCCTTGTACTCGTCGCAGCTGGAGGAACGACGGGGAGACATAATGTCCATCTGATAGCAGGGGCCCTGAGAGCGGTACACGTGAGCATAGTGTACATAGTGAGGGGGCACGTTGACCCAGCAGCCGGGAGCCAGGCGGTAAGGCACGCCGTCCACCCAGTAGTCGCACTCGCCCTTCACCACAGTGGCGATCTGCTCATTGGGATGGGTGTGGGGGCCGATGGGCATGCCGTTGTACATCTTGCCGATGCACATATGCATGTTGGCGGCCTCCATGGCGAAGCACTTCATATAGCACATCACCTTACCGTCCACATCCTTGCGGTGGTTGGGCATCCAGGGCAGGTCGTTGTAATTGCCGTACATGATCTTGGCCATAATAGTTCTCCTTCCTAAGTTCAAAATGTGGATTGGACCGACGAACGGTTCTCTGCCCGGATATAAAGCAAGAATGATGCCAGCTTTGAAAAGACGCGCAAATCCCGCAGAACAGGGATCTGGCCCCTGTTTGCCGGGGGGCGAAAGGGATGATTGAATCATTTTTGCATTAAAAGCGTGCATTATGATGCAAAAACAACTCGATATTGGGGCGGCTGCCCTTGAAAACTGCGGATGGGGAGTTGGCACATGGTTTGCACATTCTGTTTGTACCAGAAACATGTTCCCAACAAGTGTATGCTGATATCAAAACAGGGTGGGTGAATCTTGTATGAGTCAAACAGTAAAAAAAGAAGTATTCGGTATGACGAAGCAGGGGCAGGAAGTGCTGCTGTTCCGCATTCCCAACAACACCAACGATTATATTGAGGTAACAAACTACGGCTGCGCGATCCGCGGGATCTACGTCCACAACAACGACGGCGTGCTGGAGAACGTGGCGTGGGGCGGCAAGGCCCTGGCGGAGTATGAGAACGGCAATCCCGGTACCATTTTTGCCGGTGAGCTGGGCAAGGCTCTGGCCCACAAGGTCTGGGACGTAGTGGACGAGGGCGAGAACTATGTGTTCATGGCCAGCCAGTGCCAGGCCGGCGAAGGCGGGTGCTCCAGCGCGGTAAAGGTGGGCTGCCACATCATGTGGGTCAATCTGAACCGACTGGTGATCGACCTGTTTGTGACGCCGGAGGACGGGACCCAGCTGCCCCTGTCCACCCAGCTTCTGGTGGATGCGGGGAAGTATCAGTCCCTGAAGGTCCGCTCCTTCTGTCCCCAGGTGCTGGAGCAGGGCGGGATGCTGCGTCCTGTGAATGAGACTGCCTATGCCGACATGTGCTTTACCGACGCCGCCGGTATCAAAGATACCTTTATCAGCACCTCCGAGGAGATCAAGCCCATGGCGGAGCTGGCCGACGAGGGCGAGGGTATGTATCTGTCGGCCTACACGACCCTCTCTGCCCTGCGGGTGGAGGAGGACAAGGACTGCGGTGCGCTGCGTCTGGTGCAGGGGGCCAGCAGCCCGGTTGCCCTGGGCGGCGGTGTGTCCTTTACCGCCCGTGCCATCTACGGTGTGGACTATCTGCGTCCCCAGCCCTCCAGTGAGGAGGAAGTGGACATCAATCCCATGTCCGTCTTCTTTGCCGGCGAATGAGCGGACAGATGGAGAACCGGAGGGACAACATGGAGCGGTTCCCGCATCTTTTTACCCCGTTGACGGTGGGGAGCATGACGGTGAAAAACCGGATCTTCATGGCGCCTGTCTCCACCCATATGGCGGACACCCAGGGCAGGCTCACCCGGGACGAGCTGAAATACTATGAGGCCCGGGCGAAAGGCGGCGTGGGCTACATCACCGTGGCAAGTGTGCTCATCGAGAAGCTGAGCCGTTATGGGACTTACCGCAATCTGGGTTTGTATGAGGACTGGCATGTGGAAAATCTCCGCCAGCTGACGGAGTTGCTCCACAAGTACGGCGTCATGGCAGGGGCCCAGCTGCTCCATCCGGCGGTAGCCGCCCCGTCCAGTTATAATGAGGGCCGCCAGCCTGTGGCGGCCTCACCTGTGGTGACGCGGCCCTATTCCGAACTGCCCAGGCCCCTGACCGTCCCTGAGATCAAACATTATGTAACCTTGTTTGCCGAAGCCGCCCGCCGGGCCAAGCTGGCGGGCTTTGACGCGGTGGAGATCCACTGCTGTCATCGCCACGGCCTGCTGGGCCTGTTCCTCTCGCCTCTGCACAATAAGCGAGTGGACGAGTACGGCGGCGGTGTGGAAGGCCGCGCACGGTTTGCGGTGGAGGTCATCCGGGCCGTGCGGGAGCAGGTGGGGCCGGATTTCCCCATCATCGTGCGCATGTCGGCCAGCGACGAGGAGCCGGGCGGCCAGTCCTTTACCGAAGGAATGGAGCTGGCCCGGATGTTTGAGGCGGCGGGCGCCTCTATGATCCACCTGTCGGACGGCTGCTTTGACAGCCCGTGGAATACCACTGCGCCCTTTGGCCGGGCCCAGGGCTTCAATATGGAGCGGGCCGCCAGGCTCCGCCGTGCGGTGCGCATCCCCCTGGGCGTGGTAGGGCGCGTCAATGAGCCCTGGGTGGGGGAGCTGCTGCTGGAGCAGGGGGCCTGCGACGCGGTCTATGTGGGCCGTGCCCTGATCTGCGACCCGGAATTCCCCAACAAGGCCCGGCAGGACCCGGCGACTATCCGCCCGTGTATCGGCTGTCTGCGCTGCCTTGCCGCGGTCAACGCCGACCAGCGGTTCTGCTGCACCATGAATCCGGAGGCCGGCCGGGAGGGACTGCCCCCGGCCTCCCAGCAGCCGGTGGACAAGAAAAAGGTCCTGGTGGTGGGCGGCGGCCCCGGAGGGCTGACTGCGGCCATCTGCGCGGCGGAGCGGGGCCACAGTGTCACCCTGGCTGAGGGTGAGGACCATTTGGGCGGGCAGATGTATCTGGCAGCCTTCCCGCCTTGTAAGCAGGAGATTGCAAAAGCCACCGCATACCTGGCCCGCCGGGCCGGGGAGGCGGGAGTAGATATCCGCCTGAACTGCCGGATCACCCGGGAGTGGGTAGAGCGGGAAAGCTGGGACCAGATCATTCTGGCCACCGGAAGCCGCAGCCTGGTGCCCGGCTTCCTCCGGGGCGCGGAACATCTGGTCACCGCCTGGGATGTGCTGGCCGGCAGGGAGATCCCCGGTCAGAACACCGTGATCGTGGGCGGCGGGTCAGTAGGCTGTGAGACGGCGGATTTCCTTCTCCCGCCCCACCGGGACCTGAAGGCCAATGGCCGCAGCGTCACCGTGCTGGAGATGGACACCGTGCTGGACCGGGAGGACAGAACCTCTGCTCGGTCTCTGCTGATGCTGCGCCTGCAGGAAAAGGGCTGTCATCTGCTGACCGGCGCCAGAGTAGTCTCGGTCAGCGGCAAGACCATCAGCTACGAGCGGGATGGGCAGGTCCATACTCTTTCCGATGTGGACACCGTGGTTGCCGCCGCCGGTCTGGCACCGGAAACAGCTCTGGAGGAGGAGCTGACTCAGGCGGGCATTCCCTTTCTGTCCATCGGGCAGACGGCCAATATCCAGGCGGCCACTGCCCAGGCCTATCTGCTGGTACAGGAGCATCTTTAAACGAAAAACCGCAGGGGGCACCTGTCAGGAGCCCCCTGCGGTTCTTTTTTGTTGGGTGGAAGGGTCACCAGCCGGTGATCCCCAGGGCTTTCGCCTTGCGCACGATGGTGGACTGGGTGGTGCCCAAAGCCTCGGCCGCCTTGTATGTGGTCTTGTAGGTAGACAGGGCTTCAGAGATCAGCCTGCGCTCCAGAATGGCCACCGATTCTTTCAGGCTGACGTTGCCCGGCAGGTTGACGGACTCGGCGGTATCATTGCCCATGGCGGCGCAAACCTGATCCACGGTGATGGCGTCCTTTTCCCCGATTACCACCAGCCGCTCTACCGCGTTTTCCAGCTCGCGGACGTTTCCGGGCCAAGAATACTGTTCCAGGGTAAAGACCGCCTGGGTGGTGAAAAACTTGGATTTCTGGTACTTTTTGTTGAACTGATTCAGGAAGGCGGAGGCCAGCAGGGGGATGTCCTCTTTCCGCTGGCGGAGAGCCGGAATCTGGATGGGAAACACGTTGAGCCGGTAGTACAGATCCATACGGAAGCTGCCGTTTTTGGTCATGGCCATCAGATCCCGGTTGGTGGCGGCGATGACCCGCACATCAATGGGGATCTTCTTGGTGCCGCCCACCCGGCGGAATTCCCGCTCCTGAAGAACCCGCAGCAGCTTGGGCTGCAGGTGGAGGGGGAACTCGCCGATCTCGTCCAGCATAATGGTACCGCCGTTGGCCATTTCGAACAGTCCGATCTTGGTGGAGATGGCGCCGGTAAAGGCGCCCTTCTCATGGCCGAACAGCTCCGATTCCAGCAGGTTTTCCGGAATGGCGGCGCAGTTGACCGTGATGAACGGCTTGTCCTTCCGCTGGCTCTCGCTGTAGATCTCCTTGGCCACCATTTCCTTACCGACGCCGCTTTCGCCGGAGATGAGCACACTGGCGTCGGAGGAGGCCACCACGGTGATCAGCCGCCGCAGGGAGACAATGGCCTTGGAGTTTCCGATCAGGTTGGAATTGGCCTGATTGCTGCGCAGATACTGCAATTCCTGCTGCAGCACGGAATTTTTCTGCATCTCCCGTTCGATGGCGTCCCTCCAGCGGCCCAGCGCGGTCAGGTCCTGTACCAGTGTGACTACAAAGATAACGTTTCTGCTCTCATCAAAAAAAGGAGTGGCAGTGACCATCATCTGGCGGAAGTCCGGTGTCTGAGTCATACAGGTTACCTGCTTGCCTTCCTGTACAGCCTGGACGGCGGCAGACGTCTTTTTCGGCTCGGTAAAATGCTCGTAGCTGATCTCTCCTGGTTCCATGGACGATTCATCCTTCAGAGACAGGTAGAAATTCAGATGTTCTTTTTCCATCAGGTCGTGGATGTGCCTGCCCACCGCTTCCTCCAGGGACTTGCGGTACATGATGCACCAGGCCTTGTTAACAAAGCGGACAATGCCGTCAGGGGTGATGATATGGATGGGCTGGTTGACCAGATCGGCCATGCTATAGATGGTGAAATACCGCGTATCCTCCCACGGCTGTATGGTTTGCGCCATTGTGTAATCTCCCTCGAATCGTTTTCGGATTTTTAAACTGTTTTTGCATTACTTGGAAAAGATCCATTCTGCCGCAGCGGTTTGCGGACGATTTGCATAAATTTGGGTGGGAATGAATGATGAATTTTAATGCAATTTTGAATTAGATTCATCATACTCCATTTTGGCGAAAAGTGCAAGACCTCCCATAAAACAAAGGGAAAAAAGGAGTTTTTTGTCGATTTCCAAATTGGCACGCGGTTTGCGTATATTATGGGCAGAAATCCTTCAGGAAGAAAGGGAGCCGAATAAAGCGTATGAAGAAGAACAAGAAGATTTTTATTACCGCCGCTCTGACCGGTGCCGTCCATACACCCAGCATGAGCCCCTATCTCCCCATCACCACCCAGCAGCTGATTGACGAGGCTGTCCGGGCCTATGAGGCGGGCGCCGCGGTGGTGCACCTGCACACCCGGAACCAGACCACCGGCGAGCCGGATGCCAGCCTGGAACTGATGCGGGAGACGGTGGCCGGTATCCGTGAGCGCTGCGACGTGATCTGCTGTGTGACCACCGGAGCCAGCCAGATGATGTCGCTGGATGAGCGGCTGGCTCCCATCCCCGCCCTCCAGCCCGAGCTGGCCTCCTGCAACGCCGGTTCCATGAACTTCGTTCTGGCCGACATTGCCAAAAAGATTCCCGACGGTTTCGGCTGGGAGAAGCCCTATCTGCTGGGCACCCGGGGCAACATCTTCTCCAACACCTACAACGGGCTGGAGCAGTATGTGCGCACCATGAATGAGAATGGTACCCGGCCGGAGTTTGAGGTCTATGACGTGGGTATGATCAACAACATCGCCTACTTCATCCGGGAGGGCGTCGTCAAGACCCCGCCTTACCTCCAGTTTGTGCTGGGCATCACCGGCGGCCTGCCCGCCACGGTGGCCAATGTGAACTTCCTGTATGAGACGGCCTGCAAGCAGCTGGGCGATTTCCACTGGTCCGTGGCCGCCGCCGGCCGCCACCAGATGCCTATGGCCGCCACCGCTCTGGCGCTGGGCGGCAATGTACGTGTGGGCCTGGAGGATAACCTCTACCTGACGCCCGGCAAGCTGGCTCAGTCCAGCGGCGAGCAGGTGGCGGCTGTACATACCATGGCCGATATCATGGGCCTGGAAGTGGCCACTCCCGCCGAGGTGCGCGAGATGCTGGAGCTGAAGGGCGCCGACAGCGTCAAGGCCTGAGGAGGAAAGAGCAATGAGCATTTGTAAAGAGCTGGATGAGGCGGTACAGAAGTACCTGCGTACCGCCACCTTCCCGGTAGCGGTAAAGATTCTGGACGATGCCTCTCAGTTTCCTGAGCGTACCCGCCGCCCGCTGCGGGACCTGGGTCACAAGCTGAACCTGTGCCAGGGCGTGGCTCTGGCCCGCCGGTACGGCTGGACCATCGGTTTCTGCGAGGAGGATCACCGCTGCGCTAACTCCCTGATCCTGATGGGAATTAAAGAGGTACCCGAGTTCATCAAAAACGGCAGCATCGTTTCCCCGGCCTATACCGACACGCTGGAGCACGGTGCCCTTACCCAGAGCATCACCCCCCGGTCTGAACGGCCTCTGTCGGCCATCCTGCTGGCCCCCCTTCACCGCGCTTCCTTTGATCCGGATGTGGTGCTGTTCTACTGCAATCCCGGCCAGGCGGTGCGCCTGGTACAGGCGTCCCTCTACCACTCCGGCGGTACGATCGAGTCCAAGTTCATGGGCCGCTGCGCCTGCGCCAGTGAGATCGCTGTGACCCTCCAGACCGACAAGTGCCAGGTGGTGGTTCCTGGCGGCGGCGAGAAGGTGTTCGGCCTGCTGGGCGATGACGAGATGGTGTTTGCCGCCCCGGCCAGCAAGCTGGAGGATATCGTCCGTGGCCTGGCCGATTCCCACAAGGCGGGCGCGGCCCGCATCCCCGCCCCCTACTTTGGCCTTCAGGAGGAGCCCAGCTTCCCGCCCATCTACGCGGACCTGGAGCGGCACTTCGGCCTGCGGGAGGACTGAGCAGTCAATGGAGAAGGCCGCTCTCTATCAATCCAAATTTCGTTCCATTCAACAGGTCCTGGACCAGATCCAGTCCGGCGATACCATAGCCGCCGGCTGGTACGGGAATGAACCGGCGGCTCTGCTGGGCCAGTTACATACCATAGCCCCGCGGGTGACGGACGTGACTGTCTGGGTCACCAATCCTGTGGGCGATTACCCGTTTATCAACGATGCTGCGCTGAACGGCCGGATCGACCTACTGAGCATTTTCTATAACCGGCTGCTGCATCAGGCGCACCGGAACGGCCGGGTCAGCCTGATACCCGCCAATCTCCACAGCCTGGCGGAGACCATGATCCGGGCCAAGCGGCCCAACCTGTTTTTGGCGGCCTGCACGCCCATGGATGAAAATGGCTGCGTGCAGCTCCCCTGTTCTCAGCAGGCTGAGTATGAGCTTTTGGCTGCGGCCGACCGGGTGATTTTGGAGGTCAATCCCGCCCTGCCCCATACCTTCGGCACGGTAAATGTACCGGTAGAACGGGTGGATGCCTTTGTGGCTGTCAGTTATCCTGTGGCGTCCATTGAGGAACCGCCTCTCAACGATACCGACCGGGCGATTGCAGCAAACGTAGCCACCCTGGTGCGGGACGGAGACTGCATCCAGCTGGGCATCGGCAGCATGCCCAACGCGGTGGGGGAGGCCCTGCGGGACAAACAGGAGCTGGGCATCCACACGGAAATGATTACCACCTCCATGGCGCGCCTGATGGCCTGCGGAGCGGTGACCAACAGCCGCAAGACCCTCCATCCTGGAAAGACCATCGGGGCCTTTGCACTGGGTACCGCGGAGCTGTACCGCTACATGGATTACAACCCTCAGATTGAACTGCGTCCCTGCAGCTATGTCAACGATCCTTTCGTGATTGCCCAAAATGACAACATGGTTTCCATCAACACAGCGCTGGAGATCGATCTCACCGGCCAGGTCTGCTCCGAGTCCATCGGCTACCGGCAGTATTCCGGTACAGGCGGAGCCACGGATTTTGCTTACGGGGCATATCACTCCAAGGGAGGGCGGGGCATCATCGCCCTCAGTTCCACCACCAGAGACGGACGGCTTTCCAGAATCCGTTCCGTGCTGAGTCCCGGAGCTGCGGTGTCCATTTCCAGAAATCTGGTGGATTACATTGTCACAGAATACGGGATCGCTCCCATGCGGGACCGTCCCATCCGGGAACGGGTGGAGGGGCTGATCCGGATCGCCCATCCTCAGTTCCGGGAAGCACTCCGCAAGGAGGCCCGGGACATGCTGCTCTGGTAATTGCAGGGCAGCCCTTCACACGGCGCCACCGTCACCGGGTCGGCACACAGGCCCGGCGGGCGTACCATAAAACGCAATTTGACCGGTATTTCAAACTGCAGACCCATCAAAACCACTTGTCAAGGAGGAAGATGAAATGAGCGAAATCATGTCCGGCAACTGGAATCAGATGCCCTTCCGTCCCATCCGGGAAGGGATCAAGCAGGTGACCCTGGCTATGGGCGCGGACGACGTGACCATTACCATCGGCATTGTGGAGTCCGGCCACGAGAAGCGGCCCCACTCCCACCCTGAGGAGCAGGTGGCCATGGTGATTCAGGGCGAATGCGACTACTATGTGGACGGCGTGCCCTACCACCTGACCCCCGGCGGCTTTGTTGTGGTTCCCGGCGGCGTGGAGCATTATGTGGACGTCCATGACACCGACATTCCCTGCTTCCAGATGGATATTTTTGGGACGCCCCGCCCCGAATTCAAGGAAAAATATACCGAATTTTTGGAAAGTTTGAAGAAATAACCTGCTGAAACCTGGAAAGGAAGAATGTATACTATGTTTGATGAGCGAGAAATTCTGAAGGGTATCATTGATCTGCACGTCCATGCCGGTCCCTCTGTGGCCAACCGGGCAGTGGATGCCGCCGACATGCTGAAGGAAGCTGTTGTGGCTGGCTACCGGGGTTTCCTGGTGAAGGACCACTACTTTCCCTCCTGCATGGGCGTGAAGATGGTGCAGGAGCACTGTGATGCAAAGGGTGTGGAGATCTACAGCTCCATGGCGCTGAACAACTCCATGGGCCTGTTCAACACCCTGGCGCTGGATGCCGCCATCAACATGGGGGCCAAGATCATTTACTTCCCCACCGTGTCCTCCAAGAACCACATTGACCATCACAAGGGCAACTTCGTGGGCGCCGGCAAGATGTCCGTGCCCGAGGTGCCGGTGGTCTACGTGGACGAGAACGGCGTGATGGACCCCGCCGCTGTGGAGTGCCTGAAGATCATTGCTGAGAAGGACGTGATCCTGGGTACCGGCCACGGTACCGCCTGGGAGATCGACCATCTGGTGGAGAAGGCTGTGGAGCTGGGTGTGAAGCGCATCCTGGTCAATCATCCCCACTTCCACATCGGCGCCACCTATGAGCAGATGACCAAGTGGGCCAAGATGGGCGCGTACATTGAGCTCAATGTGTGCGTGTTTACGTCTGGCTCCAAGCTGGGTACTGTGGATGATCAGGTAATCGCCGACATGCTCAAGGCGGTGCCTCTGTCCAATATCATTCTGGACTCCGACATGGGCCAGAAGGGCAACGGCTCCCCCGTGGAGGGCATGTACCGCTTCATCCGTCTGCTGATGGATAAGTTCGGTCTGAGCGAGGCTGACATCAACCTCATTGCCAAGGAGAACCCCGCCAAGCTGCTGGGCCTGTAATCCGGCGCAAGGCACCCATTGCAACCCCTACATGCACAACACCCATCACTCATCTGAACCATTCCGCACAAAGTATTAGGAGGTAAGTATGAAAAAGAAAACTGCTCTGCTCCTGGCCGGAATTCTCTCCGTGTCCATGCTCCTCACCGCCTGCGGCAACTCCAATGAGCCCTCCGGCGACACCAATACTCCTTCCGGCGGCGGCACCGAACAGACTGGTGAGCCTGCTGGCGAGCCCGTCACCATCACCTTCGGCAGCTACGGTTCCAGCTCCATGCCCCCCGCCATGGGCCATGAGGACGCCATCGACTACATCTCCGAGACTTCCGGCGGCACCATCACTGTGGACTTCATCCCCGACGGCGTGCTGGGCGGCGAGTCCGACATGATGCAGCAGGTTATGGACGGCACCATCCAGGCCACCGAGTGCTCCGCGTCTTCCCTGAACCTGTACACCACTCTGTCCGAGTGCTTCCAGCTGCCCTTCCTGATCACCGACTATGAGACCGAGCAGGCTGCTCTGAGCAGCGACGCCGCCCAGGCCATCTATGACCAGATCGAGAAGGATCTGGGCCTGAAGATTATCGGCTTCTCCGAGAACGGCATGCGCCACTTTGCCAACAACGTCCGCCCCATCACCTGCGTGGATGACCTGAGCGGCCTGAAGCTGCGCATCGCTCCCTCCAACATGCTGACCGACGCTATCACCCGCCTGGGCGCCTCCCCCATGACCGTGGGTTACAACGACGTCTACTCTGCCCTGCAGAACAAGGTCGTGGACGGCGAGGAGATCAACATTACCTCCATCTACGCTCTGAAGCACTATGAGCAGCTCAAGTACATCTCCGAGATCGGCATGTACCCCTACCCCGCCTTCGTGGTGTTCAACCTGGACTTCTGGAACAGCCTGACCGCCGAGCAGCAGCAGATCATCACCGACGGCTTCCAGAAGGGCTGCGACAACGTGTTCAACACCTATCTGCCCGACTATGAGGCCGAGGCCCGCACTGAGATCGAGGCCGAGGGCTCCACTACCTTCAATGTCATCGAAGGCGATGCCAAGCAGGAATTCGTGGACATCTGCACCCCCATCTGGGACGAGTACCGCGAGAAGGACCCCCTGATCGCCGACTTCATCGCATACGTGGAGTCCCTGAGCTGAGTTTTTGCCTGTTGTTATCCTGAGTTCGGGCGGGGACGGGCTCTCGTCCCCGCCCGAGACTAAGAGAGGAACGATTTATGAAAATATTTACACGCATTCTGGATGTCCTGTGTAAGATATTCAAGTGGATTACTGCACTTATCCTGGCTGCCATGCTTGTCGCTTCCGTGGCAGAGATTATCCGCCGCTATATTCTGGGCCACTCTTTTGTGTGGGCTGACGAGTTCGTCCGGTACTGCATCGTGGCTGTGGCCTTCCTGGGTGGCTCCGTGGCCTACCGGGAGGCGGGCGGCCTGGTGTCCTTCGACATGGTCCAGACCCACATTTACGGCAAGATCCGCGTGGCGCTGGAACTGCTCATCAATACCATTGTCCTTGCCTTCTCTTGCTACATCTTCTATAACTCCATTGAGAACCTGCAGCTGCCTTCCATTTACCGTCAGGTCAGCATCGGCCTGGGTATCTCCATGGCCATCCCTTACCTGCCCATTACCATCGGCATCGGTATGCTGATTCTCCTGGCTCTGGAAAAGTATTACACGATTTTCTGCAACTGCCGTTCCGGCGCATATGAGAAACACCCGGCCAAGCCGGAGGAAGGGGGAACCGACGCATGACTTTTGTTGTGATCGTATTCCTGGCCACCCTGGTGCTGGGCGTGCCCATCTGCGTGGTGCTGGGCCTGGCTGGTCTGA
This sequence comes from uncultured Flavonifractor sp., assembly GCA_944385575.1. Classification (GTDB taxonomy): domain Bacteria; phylum Bacillota; class Clostridia; order Oscillospirales; family Oscillospiraceae; genus Flavonifractor. Next base: position 16,620 of record CALWXT010000022.1, read on the forward strand.
CCCACGTTGCCACCATGGGTGTGGATACTTACTTCAACATCATTACCCAGAAAATTTTTGCAGGCGCCAGCGTCTCCAGCCTGACCTGCATTCCTTTCTTCATCATGGCCGGCGAGCTGATGAATGCCATGGGCGTGACCCAGAAGCTCATCAACTTTGTCCGCTCCCTGGTGGGCCACTTCCGCGGCGGCCTGGCTATCGTGGTGGTCCTGGTTGCCATGATCCTCTCCGCCATCCTGGGCTCCGCCAACGCGGTTGCCGCCATCCTGTGCGCCGTGGTGGTGCCTGAGATGATCCGGGACGGCTATCGGAATGACTTCTCCTCCGCCCTGGTGTGCGCCTCCGGCGTGCTGGGCCCCGTCATTCCCCCCAGCGTCACCTTCGTGTACTTCAGCGTGCTGTCCGGCGTGTCCGTTACCGCCATGTTCGCCGGCGGCGCTATCCCCGGCATCCTGATCGGCCTGGGCTACATCCTGGTGATTCGTCTCCAGACCAAGCGCCTCAATCTGCCCCGCAGCACCGACCATTTCGATGCCAAGGAATTCGGCATTTCCTTCGTGAAGGCCATCCCCGCCCTGCTGGTGCCCGTGATCCTGGTAGGCGGCATCACCCTGGGTATCTTTACGCCCCAGGAGTCCGGCGCCGTGGCCGTTGTGGCCGCCATCGTGGCCGGTATCATCTACCGCAAGTTTAAGTTCTCCATGCTGCCCACCGTCTTCATGCGCTCCGTGCCCGTTACCGCCGGTATCTTCATCATCATCGGCTTCGGCAACATCATGGGCTGGACCATGGCCGTGGACAAGATCCCCGACAAGATCTGCGAGGCTGTGCTGAACTTCACTCAGAACGGCGCCATCATCATCCTGCTGATGTTCGCGATCCTGGTCGTGGTGGGCTGCGCCATGGAGGCTACCGCCGCTCAGCTGATCTTCACCCCCGTGCTGATGCCTCTGGCTGAGGCTGCCGGTATGGACATGGTGCAGTTCGGCGTCTGGTTCTGCATCATGATTACCCTGGGCCTGGTTACCCCGCCCGTGGGCATGACCCTGTTTGTCACCTCCAACATCACCAAGGTTTCTCTGATCGACATTTCCAAGCAGCTGCTTCCCTTCATCGTGGTTGCTTTCGCAGTCACGCTGTTGATGGCCTACGTACCAGGCATCATCATGTTCCTGCCCAACCTGATGGGTATAACCTGATTACCGCATGCAAACACACCCGGCGGCCGGACCATTCCGGCCGCCAGCTGTGGTGGCTGCCGCACCGAGCGGTAGCCACCACAGCTGTTTTTCTGGCGTTATTTTGCATATCAGGAGGGGACTGCCATGGCGCAATCCAAGAAGATAACCGTTCCGCCCCTGCTGGACACAGGGCTGCTGCTGGCCATCGGCCTGCTCTACCTGCTGCGCCCGGTGACCGGCTGGGAGCTGCTCTGGCCCCGCGCCGTGGTTTCCGGCGCGCTGCTGCTGCTCTTTCTGCCGCGCATGTCCCGCTCCTTCCGTATTCCGGCGTGGATCTTCACTCTCTGCGGTGTGGCCATGCTGCTCTGGAAGGGGGCGCCGGCTGAGGTGTGGGCCCAGGGGCTGAATTCCATGCTCCTTACCGCTGCCATCATTGTGGTGATGCAGACCCTGTCCATTGCCATCGGAGCGGGGGACTACAGCCAGGCCATTTCGGATGCCATGCGCCGCTATGCCGGCAATCAGGGCATTTTGTATTTCCTGGTGGAGGTGTTTGCACACCTGCTCTGCAGCATTTTGAATATCGGGGAGGTCATCATCGTCCTGAGCTCTTTTGACAAGGAACTGACGGAACAGATTGACGATTACCCCGGCTATGTCTCCGGTGCGATCGCCAGGGGACACTGCACCGCCTTCCTGTGGGCGCCCGGATCAGTCACCGTGCTGATGACCCTCCAGCTGTTCGGGCTGGACTGGGCGGGATATGTGCTGCCCGCCGCCGGATTGGCCTGCCTGGGGATCGCGCTGGGCGGGGGATTGGAATACCCCAGGCTGCGCCGCCGCAGGCTGTCCGGTGAAAAGACGCCTCTCTCTGGCCGCTCTTTGGCCAAGCTGGGGACGCTGGCAGCGGTCATCGTGGTGATCGTGTGCGGCATTTCCTGCCTGGAACCGCTGTTTCCCGATACAAGCAGCGGAGAACGGCTGATCCTGGCGGTGGCGGTGGTTTCTGTCCTCTGGCTGCTTGTGCAGGCGCCGGGCGGACAGCTGGGCGGTCAGGTAAAGAAGTTCTGTATGGATGTTCTTCCGGATTCAGGCAGTCTGTGCGCCTTTTTTATCTCCATGGGCTTTTTCTCCAATGCGCTGCAATATATGGGCCTGGACGTGGTCCTGGAAAGGGCGGCGGCCCCGCTCAACGCGCTGCCGGCCATCTTTCTGCTGGCGCTGGTGCCGCTGGTCATCATTGCATTTTCCCTCATCGGCGTGCATCCTATGGTGTCTCTGGCAGTACTGGCCCCTCTGTTTACTCAGCTGGCGGGGAACGCCAGCGCCTTGCAGCTTGCCCTGTCCACAGCCCTGGGCTGCTGCCTGGCCTATATGCTTTCCCCGTTTGCCGGGCTGATCTTGCTGCTGTCCCATCTGCTCCATCTGCCTGCCCGCCAGATCGCCCTGGCCCGCAATTTCCGCTTTTCTCTGCTCTACTATGTGATTTCCGTCGTACTCATTGCTGTCCTGGTTCCCTGAAGAAGGCAGAAAGGCGCGCCGCATATGCGGCGCGCCTTTTTTATTCTAGCCGTCTTAAAAATTCCTCCATGGAAGACATGGCCTCTCCCGCGCTCTTTACCGGAAACATCTGAAACACATGCCACATGTCCGGCCAGCATTGCAGGACGCAGGGGACCCCTGCGGCGATCAGCTTGTCCCGGAGCTGCTCCGAGTCGGAAAACAGGATTTCCCGTTCTCCCACCTGGATCAGAGTAGGAGGCAGGCCGGACAGATCCGCGAACAGCGGGGAAAACTGGGGCTGGCTGTAATCGGCATCCCGGGCATATGCGCCGCGTACCGACTGGATGTAACGGTTTGTCAGCATAGGGTCCAATTCCTCCCGCTGGGTGTAGGAAGCTCCGCTTGCAGTCATATCCGTCCAGGGAGAAAAAAGAACCAGGCGACCAGGCAGGAACCGCTCCTCCTCTTTCAAGGCAAGGGTCAGCTCCAGTGCCAGATTTCCTCCGGCGGAATCTCCGGTCAGGATCACATCTTTTGCACCCCAGCCCTGGTGCATAAGGTATTCCCAGGCCTTCAGAGCATCCTCCAGGGCGGCGGGATAGGGAAACTCAGGGGCCAGCCGGTACTGAAAGGCCAGGACCTCACAGCCTGTCACGCTGGCCATCTTTGCGGCCAGTACCCTGGCGTAGCCCAGGTTTCCGCTGGTATATCCGCCGCCGTGGCAATAGAGGATCACCTTGCTCCGGTCATGGCCCCGCTCCGGACGGACCCATGCCATGGGCATTTCCCCCAGGGAGAAGGGCTCCCAGCTGAAGCCGATGGGCGGAGACATGAGCTTCCCCAGGATTGCCTGCCCCTTTCTTTGCCGGGCCAGATCTTCTGTGTCCATTGAGTCGGGAGAAGCTGCGCTGTGGATCGCTTTGAGGGCGGCCATCATGGCTTCTGTAAGTGTTTGGTTGAAAAGTTCCGCTTTTTCTGTTTGATTCTTGGGTAAAGTGTGTTTAGAGTGCATATTGGATTCTCCTTAAAATAGCTGGATGGATTTTTTCTCATGTCCCGGCGGCGGGACATGAGATGCGGGTGGTGCAAAGAGCGTTCAGGCAGACTGCCGCTTTCCGGTGTGCCTCAGAACCGACGAAATCAGCGCGGCCAAACGCCTTGGCATTCGTATGCCGATCTGCCGTTTTTCCGGGCCTTCAATGATCTGATAGTCCGCGTCCAATACTTTATATAGCGGATGGTTTTCCTGTTTCATCTTGTGTTCCTCCTGTGTGGTGGTTGTATATGGGTTGGGTTCTCTATTGACAGCATAGCAGAGCGTAGCCGTTTTAACGGTTGTCCAGCCAACGGAAAACAAAAAGGTGCTCCGGAGACAAATATACCGTCTCCGGAGCACCTTTTCTGTGCCACTGCAAATGAACTTACCTGTTGGGATCCGGCTCCTCCTCGGTAATGGGCATCTCAATCAGAAGTTCAAATTTACTCTTATCAAATTTTAAAAGTCCTTCATCCCGCATTTTGCACAGCTCGTTGGACATGGCGCTGCGGTCCACAAACAGGAAGTCGGCCAGGTCTTGCCGGTTCAAAGGGATGGAAAAGGTCCGGCTGCCGGCCTTATGAAACTGATCCGACAGATAGTCCTGAAGCCGTTCACGGGTAGAACGGCGGATGCTGTCTTCCAGCTTTCGGGTCAGGCGGTGGGCCTGCTGTGCCACGGCAAGAGTCAGGTTTTGCAAGACCCGGATCTGAACTGGGGCCGTCAGAACATTTTGCCGCAGCAGCTGACTTACATTTAAAAATAGGATCTCTGTTTCCTCCGTAGTCTCAGCGGAGATATGCAGTCGGTATCCTCCAACGGCATTCAGCAGGCCGATGGATTCTCCAATGCCCAGATTCTCCATCAGATTGCTGTTTTCGTTTGCGTCGATGTGGAACAGGTGGAGGTTTCCGGACAGGATCACACCTACCTGGTTCATAGCGTCTCCGTCCCGTATCACTAAGGAGCGCTTGGGATAGGTCCTGCGGTGAGCGCACATCGTTCCCAGCGCCTCCAAGATCTCGCTGTCGTCCATGTTGCGAAACAGAAGCCCTCTTTTCAAGATAGAAAGCATATTCTCCTGGTCCATCCTATCTGCTGCGCTCCTTTCCAATGGGAATGTTTACAGGACAACCATAGCGAATCTTGGAGTATTTGTCAATTGGAAAGGAGCGGTCCGGCCCCGGCAGAAAAACACCCTTTCTTCAGAAAAGTTGCATTCCGTTGTGTGGACAACCTACTATATCCTTCCTGTGCATTATGATAGGTCCATAGGGAAAACCTAACCAGCCAAACAGCTGGGCTACTAACAGGAGGTACGATTATGTACTATACCAATGGAAACTATGAAGCTTTTGCCCGCCCCCGCAAGCCCAAGAATGTGGACGCCAAGTCCGCATGGCTGGTTGGTTCCGGTCTGGCCAGTCTGTCCGCCGCAGCATTTCTGATCCGGGATGGTCAGATGCCTGGCGACCGTATTCATATTCTGGAGGAAGCGCCCCTTCCAGGGGGTGCCTGCGATGGGATGCTGGTTCCGGAACTGGGATTTGTCATCCGGGGCGGCCGGGAGATGGAAAACCACTATGAATGCCTGTGGGATCTGTACCGCTCCATCCCCTCCCTGGAGGTGGAAAACGCCAGCGTCCTGGACGAGTTCTACTGGCTGAACAAGGATGATCCCAACTTTTCCAAAAACCGGGCTACTTTGTACCGGGGTGAGAGCGCCAACACCGGAAACCGGTTTGATCTCAGCGATGAGGCCGCTCTGGAGCTGATGCGGCTGTTCTTCACACCGGATGAAGCCCTCTACGACAAGACGATTGACGATATGCTGGACGAGGAGTTTTATCAGTCCAACTTCTGGCTTTACTGGCAGACCATGTTTGCCTTTGAGAAGTGGCATTCGGCCCTGGAGATGAAGCTGTATTTGCAGCGCTTCCTTCACCACATCGGTGGTCTGCCCGATCTGTCCGCCCTGAAGTTCACCAGGTACAACCAGTATGAGTCCCTGATCCTGCCCCTGGTGTCCTATCTGAAGGAGCATGGGGTCCAGTTCCACTATGGCGTCAAGGTGACCAATGTACTGTTCCACTTCCTGCCGGAGAAAAAAGTCGCCCACCAGCTGATTCTGATTCGTGACGGTAAAGAAGAAGTTATGGAGCTGACGGAGGACGATCTGGTGTTTGTCACCAACGGTTCCTGTACGGAAAGCACGGCTTTGGGTGACAACGGGCGTCCGCCTCAGCTGGCGGTAGGCGACGGGGAAGGCTCCAGCTGGGCTCTGTGGAAGAATATCGCCGTGCAGAATACCCTCTTTGGCCGGCCTGAGAAATTCTGCTCGGATATCCAGGCTACCAAATGGGAATCGGCCACTGTTACCCTTTTGGATGATAAGATTGCCCCCTATGTTCAGGAAATCTGTCAGCGGGACCCCTATTCCGGCAAGGTAGTCACCGGCGGTATCGTCACCGTAAAGGACTCCGCATGGCTGATGAGCTGGACCTTCAACCGGCAGCCCCATTTCAAGGGGCAGCCAAGGGAACAGCTGGTGGGGTGGATCTACGGCCTTTACCCCAACGAGCCGGGGGACTTCGTAGGAAAGCCTATGGAGGAGTGTACGGGAGTAGAAATCTGCATGGAGTGGCTGTACCATCTGGGCGTGCCGGAAAACCTCATTGAGGAACTGGCCCGGGAGAGTGCCAGCACCGTGCCCTGCATGATGCCATACGTTACGGCCTTCTTCATGCCCCGTACCGCGGGGGACCGCCCGGATGTGGTTCCTGAGGGCTGCGTCAACTTTGCTTTCCTGGGCCAGTTTGCCCAGACCGAGCGGGATACGATTTTTACCACGGAATATTCCGTCCGAACCGCCATGGAAGCGGTCTATACCCTGTTGGATGTGGAGCGGGGCGTCCCGGAAGTCTATAACTCTGTTTATGATATCCGCTGCCTGCTCAATGCGGCTCACTACCTGCTGGACGGCCGAAAGCTGACGGAGATGAAGCTGCCGCTGCATCTGAAAATAGCCATGCGTGCCGGTTTGGATAAGCTGGACGGCACGACCCTTCTGGAACTGCTGCACCACTACGACCTGATCTAAAGCAAGCCGCACGCTGATGTGCTGTCTGACTCCCCAATTTTCTCACTTCTTTCCGACTTTAAGGAGGTAACTATTATGACACTGCAATTCTTTTGGTCCCGGACAGCCTCTGTCTGGATCGCGCTGCTCTATATGCTTCTTGGAATTCCCCTGCTCCTCTTCCCGGGAATCAGCGGCTCCGTTTTTGTATGGGCGCTGGCCGCAGGCGCTGCGGCTTACGCGGTCAGCCATCTGTGGCGGTATATCCAGGGACGCAAAGCCGGGCAGGCCCCTGGAGGAGATCTTTTCCTGACGATTCTACCCATGGCGTTTGCTGCTTTCTCCCTCTTGTGGCCCCAGGCGATCCTTTCCTTCCTTCCGCTGGTACTTGGCGCCCTTCTTTTGGTAGATGGCGTGGGAAAAGCTCCGCTGGTTATCGCTGCGATCCGGTCCAAGTCCACCATCCTCATCCCCCTGCTGCTCTCATCCCTCGTTCCCGCGATCCTGGGAATCCTGTTGGTGGTCAATCCCTTTCATGTTGCCCGGCTGGTTATTATGATCTTTGGCGCGGCCCTTGTAGCCGACGGCGTCAGCGATCTGATTACAGCCCTGATGTCCAGAAAATCCACTCCCGATTCAGAGACGCCGTAACATCGCTTATTTACCGAAAAACCAGGACGCATGAAGCGTCCTGGTTTTATTTTTGCCGAATCTATCTTCTGGTTGTATGGACAACCGAGCTTTTCCTAACGATATGGTAGCATGATTATAGACAGACCAGTACCCCCGAAGATTACACCCTAGACCAGAAAGTAGGTAATGATTGACTACCTTTATGATTCTAATAGCTCTTGCTGCGGTCTTCTTTTTCTCTGCGGCAGCATTTGCACCGCCCTTTCAGATTCCACAGCTGGGCTGGTACAAATGGTTTTTCCTGTTTTTGAGCAGTTCGTTTATCGGATGCCTGTTTGAAATGTGGATCGTCTGGCTTGATACCGGTATTCTGATGAGCCGCAGCAGCCTGCTCTATGGCGCTGTGAGCGTTGTGTGGGGACTGGGCGCACTGCTGATGACCGTGGCTCTTTTTCCATTGCGGCGGTATGGCGTGTGGGCCGTTTTTACCGGAGGAGCCATTTTAGGAGGAGGCTTTGAATATCTGGCCAGCCTGTTCCTTGAACTGGCTTACCACCGCCTTTTCTGGGACTATTCCAACCTGCCGCTGAACCTGGATGGCCGTACTAACCTGCTATATGCAGTATTTTGGGGCCTGGCCGGAGTTGTGTGGATCTATTGGCTGACGCCTAACCTGCTGCAACTGATGGCAAAGATCTCGCCCAAGAAGGGACAGGCTGTTGCGTCTGGGCTGGCCGTATTATTTGCCCTTGACGTTGCGCTCTCCGCGGCTGCGTTTTTGCGGATGGATGAGCGTAGCCAGGGAGAAATGCCCAGCAATCATCTGGAGGTTATGTTGGATGTATGGTATGACGATGCTGCCATGCAGCAGCGCTATCAAAACATGACGCTGCCGCTTGACTGATAATATGCGGAGTTTCTTCCACCTGCGGCCAAAAGAATTCCATCCAATAAAAAACCGCTGTTTTCTCTCGAAAACAGCGGTTTTTCTGGCCTATAAAAATTCATGTTTGCGTCCAAGACATCAACACGATGCTTTCGATGACATAATCTGTCCTTGTTGTATGGTATGGTTTAAATAGAAGCGTCAAATAAAACATGCGGGAGGTACGAAATGGAAAAATTAGCAATTGGGGATAGGAATATCCGATCTCTTGAAGAACTGCGCGAACATTTTTGCCTCGGCCAAGTCGTCAGCGCTTTTCTCGACGGTTCGCTTGAGCGGTGGCTGCTTGATTGTTTCTATGAGAAACAGGCGGAATTAGTAGCCGAACTTCACCACGCGGACAGATTTGAGGTGAAGATGGAACTTTGCCGCATTTTAGGGGTGGATTATGTGGCGGCTGGTTTCTTAACAAAAGCACAGCAGGCCGACTATGAGCGAAAATGCCGCCTAATAGGGCAGTATTCCGATGACCCGGAGCTGCTGCAGCACACCTTTGATACGGCTACCAATCAGTCGGAACTGGCGGAGTATCTGCACGACGGAAAGCGGAGAATCTATCTTTGTGGGGCCTCTTTTCATGTGCCTATCACGGTTAGTAATGTCCACTATATCGGAATTGGGTCGCCTAAGATGGAGGCGGCATTTACCGAGGAACAATACAGACGGGCGGGCATCACCTTTGAGGGCATTGACCTGCCCACGACGATCTCCGAAGAAACGATTTTCATTGCAGAGCAGGCGGCGGAGGCCAATGGATACGATAACTTTGCGGACAACCATGACCCTCTCTCTAGCAAACTCCATTTTGCAATGAAGGGTCGGCAGCTCTCAAAATATCTGCGGCTGTCCTGGGATGCCAGTGTGGAAGGCGAGTTCTATAGCTCGAAGTCCGCGGCTGAAAATGCCGTCCTAAAAGAGATTGATTCCGTTTATGACCAAGCAAATAACTTTTTTACCCCAGATAGTCAGACCTGTACCGCAGGTGAATTGGCGGAGCAATATGCCGGTTTTATTATGAAAGGCTGCGGTGAGATCGTGGAACAGCTTGCAACGTGGTGCTCCAGAGAGGATGCGCTTAAGGAGGCCTTTGCAGAGCTAAAGAACCTGATCTATTTTTCCAAAGACAACCTCTGCAGACAGTTTAACCAGGAATTGCATGAGAGCGCCGATTATTACCAGATGTATAGGCGTAGTTATTTTCATGGACGAGTCCGCATTGAAAGTTGGGATCACAATGTGGATATGTTTGAAAGTGATTTTCTCAACGGGCTTGCCCGCCTGCTCCATGATAAGACCGAGTATGAGATCCAAAATATGCATGAAATTATGGTAGAGCTGCAGGAGGATGTCAATTCTCATGCCAATACGTATTTTTCTAGAGTATATGAGTTATTCCGTGGGTACTGCGGAAAGATTGAGGCCGTCGCAGAAACGATTGGAACCGCTCTCTCGAAAGAAACCTTGGATAAACTTGAGATCCGGCAGGATGAGCATACATCCTGAATCACTCAACGATAAAGTTCCAGCATATTTAAAATGGTGTTGCGCATTTCTGCACGTATATGTCCAGGGCTAAGTACTTCTACGCGCTCTCCCTGGCTAAGCAGCCACATTATGATCCCCTTCCCGTAGACCTCAGCCTCCAACTCAAAACTGTGGGCTGTCTGGGATAACAGTTTTGCGGTGGGAAGACGGTCCAGAATGGCGTCCACGCTCTCTCCGGTGTATCGGAAGCGTATTTTCTCCAGTCTGCCGGGATACATGAACTGGACGCGTTTGCGGAATTCACCCTCCTGAAAACGATTTGCGTAGGGCAGCGAAAATCGTTCCTCCATAAGGGTGTAGGAGTCAATCCGATCCACCCGGAACACTGCCGGATAGTCATACTTGTGTGTATAGCCGCCATCCGCCTGCTGTGCCACAATGTAGGCGAGCAGGTAAAAATAATACTCGGAAAACAAAATGGACACTGGTTCCACAATCCGGGTGACGGGCGCCGGCTTATCTCCCTGCTTGGTATAACTGAGCTTCATCAGGCGCCGCAGCTGAATGTCCTCTCCGATCTCCCACAGCTTCTCCTGGAGCCCTGCGGGATGGGATGTCTCAATATAATGAAATTCTTCATTTGCCAGCAGATCTGTGACCAATTTCATGTTTTTTGACGGGACACATCCGGCGATGAGCTTATCCAGGATCTGCGACATCTCCGTTTTTGTGAAAGCCCGGCTTTCCAACAAAATTTTGCTGACGGCTAAGATTTCGCTGTTGGTCATGAGCGGAGAATGATAACCACTCAGGAGGAACCCCTTCTTCCGGCGGTCATAGATGCCTTGTGTCGCTAGCATCCGCTACCACGCGCTCATCCAGGAAGGCACGGATATCGTCTATATCCCGTTGGATAGACCGCTCATCCACGCCGAACCGCCGAGCCGCTTCGGATTTGCTGACAAGCTTTCCTGTGCATAGCTGCTCGTACAGATATAATATCCGGGCAATTTTAGAGTACTTGTCCGCCATTTCTATTCCTCCTGTTTTCTCTCAACGACAGTATACGGAGTTTTAAGTTAAATGTAAAATTTGTTGTGGAGTGTTCTCCATGAGCTTATGCCCAGGATACCGTATCTGCCAGAGATCCAAGGCATTGATTTGCTGGTAGGAATTCACAAGGATATGATTTATATGTCATAGGTTGCCATTTGCCTTTTCGTGTCGTAAAATGGCCCATAGAAACAAACGATGGAGGGGCGAATTATGGTGTAATTATACCATATAGCTCGCTTGATACGGCGGCCGATTATATTCGGCGGAGCTATTTTTCTGCGGTGACGATCAAGGCGAGGTAAGGAGGAAAGAACAGTGAAAGGTATTGGCCTCGTATTTGCTGGAGGCGGTGGAAAAGGGGCATATCAGATCGGGGTATGGAAGTATCTCCACCAAAATGGACTGACGCCGTATATCCACGCGGTGTCTGGTACGTCTGTTGGAGCGCTGAATGCGGCGCTGTTTGCATCGGGGGATTTTCTGCGGGCGGAACATCTTTGGCTCCAGATCAGTCCGGAGCAAATCCTTTCTCCTAAGAAAATCACGGCAGAAGATGTGGCGGACTACCTGTGCAAGGCTGCACTTGTGGCGGGGATGGGTGGCAGCTCTTTAGGCGCGCTATCTGTGACTGCCGCTAAGGCCGCTTTGGGCAAACTCAGAGGAGACGGTATTTTTTCTCGTGATGGTTTGATTCAGCTGATTAGCCAGGGTGTGAACTTTTCGGCTATCCAAAATTCGGCTATACCCTGCTATGCTACATGCTTTGCCCTTGGTTTGGATGCCGGTGTGAGGCGTTTTGACTTGCGACGGTACAGTGCCGAAGAGGGACAGGCTCTGCTGCTGGCCTCCTCTGCGCTCCCGCTGATCTTTGACCCTGTGGAGTTCCAGGGTACGCTCTATTCTGACGGGGGAATTTTTTTTGTTGGAGACAATATACCGGTACAGCCGGTGTACGAAATGGGAGTGGAGTATATCCTTGTGGTACACCTGAGCCGGGACGAGCCGGTAGATCGAACCCGCTATCCCGGAGCAAAGATCCTGGAGATCATCCCACAGACAGATTTGGGTGGGCTTGTGGATGGCACCCTGGATTTTACTGCCGCCGGTGCCCGCCGGCGCATAGAGCAGGGCTGGCGGGACACAGAGCGGATATTTGGACCATTTATTAAGCAGGCTACCCTTTTACATAGAGGGGAGTTACTCCTGCGAGCCTATCAAAAGTCTGAAGAGAAGAAATGTATCAGTTGCAGGTGGCGGAACTCCAGAGACAAAAAAAGGAGATCAAAAGCCTGAGCGAAAATGACGGTTTTGATGTATAGCCCTCACAGCTGACCGTATAGTTGTAGCTGCCGGCGGCCAGGGCCGCGATTCGCGTCTCCCCCTGGCTGGAGGAGTACACGACGCTGTCGCTGCTGCGGATGGTCAGCTCAGCATTGGACGGCGCGATGGTAAACACAGCGGAAGCGGTCGAGATTTGCCAGGACAGGACCGGATAGTCCCCGGTCTTTACCCGGAAGCCCTCGCCCAACACGGCGGCAAAGTCCGCACCCTTCATCTCCTCCGATGTTTTAGCGGCAACCGTCTGGTCATTACCATTGATACCGATGGTACAGCTGCTATCCAGATAATAGCAGTTTTCCGATGTGGAATTGTACATCCATCCGGCAATGGCACCAAAATTGGTGGCCTTTTCCTGCACGGTAATGGCGCCGGTGCTATAACAGTTGTTCAGGCTGCTGCCGCGACCGTAATCATCTCCTGCGTAGCCGACGATACCGCCCAGGTTTGCACCGGAACGGTTCCGTTGACTGGAAATCTCACCCTGGCTATAGCAGTTGGTAATGGCAGTGGCCTTGGTTTGACCGGCAATGCCGCCAGCGTACTGGTCAGTTCCGCTGAGCGCCACACTTCCGGTATTGCCGCAGCCGGTGATACTGCCGCCGGTACACTGTCCTGCGATGCCGCCCGCATACTTGCTGCCGGCGGTGATGGACGCCGTATTCAAACAGTTTTCAATCGTACCGGAGCTGAGGCCCGCGATGCCGCCCACCTGACTGGTACCGCTGACCGAACCGTCAGTAATGACATTGCGGACGGTCGCGCCGGAGGACAGCTCAGAAAAGAGCCCCAGCTTGCTGTCGCCGGAGATGGCGAGGGTCACCTTGTGCCCTCCGCCGTCAAAGCTGCCGCTGAAGGCCTGACCATAGGGGGCGGACACTGTAATGTCACTTGTCAAAATATAATCCCCACCCGGCTCCATGGCGGCAAACTCACCGACGCTGGACACCGGCTGCGCCGTACCGGAGGCCAGTGCCGTTGACGGCAGAAGTCCAAGGGTCAGGCACAGCACCAGAAAAAACGAAAGAATCCTTTTTTTCACAAAGCTCCACTCCTTCAAACCATTTTTATAAAAACTGTTTTCAAAAAACAGGGCTTTTGGAACGGGGCCGTACCTGACAAAAAAGGAGCGGACAATTCTGTCCGCTCCTGTGTCGTCACTGCGTGAAAGCGACAGCACAAACGTGCTGCCGCATAAGGCATTTTTTGTCAGAGCAGCCCCGGAGATCCGGGGGTAAGCTCTTAGTAGGTCTTCTGACTGATGTGTCCAGGCGGAACTATGCCCGCCAACGCAAATCCGCCGCCTTCCCAGCTAAGCCATTACAGCCGCCAGTGACCTGCTTTCGCAGAAAAC
>CALWXT010000023.1 GCA_944385575.1 uncultured Flavonifractor sp.
AACACCAAGGTATACTCATTTCGGGTATAACCGATGTTGATGACGGTGGAGCCGTCTCCGGCGGCGGTTTTGGGCGACCCCTCCACGCCGGCAGCCCACTTGGTGCTGCTGTCGGCATCAGAGAAGGTGAAGTATTCACCGTCCTGAATGCCGGCGGCTTCCATGGATTCCGGCGTCAGATAGTCGTTGATGGAGACGTCAGTGGAGGAAACGCCGTCGGGTGCCTTGTAGGCCACCGTCTGGCCGGAAGTGACGGGGATCTTCTGCTGCCCGGCCACGGTGTAGCCGTCGTCATTGGCGTTTTCCAGCCAGTAGACCAGGGTGACCGTAGTGTCTGTACCTGCCCAGTTGGCTGACATGGTCAGATCGTGGTCAGGCATAACAGAGGGTGCTTGTTCAAGAAGCTGATCGTTCTCACCGTACCAGGTCCAGCTTTCAAACGTGTAGCCAGGACGCGTGTGAACAGTTCCGATATTTTCCGGGATGGTTTGCCCGTAGCGCAGAGGAATGGGGTCCACCACGTTGCCGCCGTTCATTCGGTAGTAGATATGGTGAAGGTTCCTGTCGTAATACAGCTGGATGACGCTGCTGCCGTCGGCATTGATGTTGTAGCTGCTGCTGTCTTCTGCCGAGGCCGCCGTCAGGGTGAGCCCCTCGTAGTGCCTCACCATGCCCAGCTCGGTGAGGCTGACCCGGGTAGTACCCTCAACCGAACCGGGGGCGCGCTCGTGTACGGTATAGTCGTCCGGATTTTCCGGGTCCTGCCAGAGATATTCCACCGTAAAGCTGACCTGACCGGTCAGGGAGTAGGTGACGGGAATACGGATCTGAACGTTTCCGTCCTCATCCTGTTGATATGTTCCGGCCTCCGCGTCCCAGGCCACGAATCCGGCACCCAGGCAAGCCTCCAAAAAAGCGTTGTTCAGAGTGCCGGAGAAAACGCCGTCCCTGATCCACTGGTTCAGCTCCCTGCTCTCCGGGATGGCAGGGGTCAGGCCGGCCAGCGAGTCCGTCTGAGGCAGTTTCACGGAGATGGTATCTCCGTAGCCATATGGTATGGTGGTAGTCTCGGCCGCTACTGTGGCCTCCTCGTTGTCAAACTGGTAATAGAGACTGAGCACATACTGGCTTTCGCTGATATAGCGGGCCACAAAGGTGGTGTCGGACGTTACGGTGTAGACGCTGTCGCCGGAGGCGTTCTGCGCAGCCCAGTCCCGGAAGAGGTAACCCGTCCGCTTCGGCGGGTCGGCAATGGCATAGGGGCCATAGGCGGACACATCCAGACCGCCCGGATAATAAAGGTACCAGGTGCAGTTTTCGCCGGAGGGAATTTCCACACCCTCCTTGCGCAACTCGTTCGCCGTGTACAGCCGCGCGCCCTCCGGGACATCGGAATAGGTGCCGCTGTCTGGCAGCTGGCTCAGATCATAGTTGACAAACTTGACTTCATACGCGCCTGCGGCCCGGACTGAGGCGGGGAACAGGCTCAGCAGCATGCATATTGTCAAAAGAAGGGCCACCCTGCGGCGGAACCGGCTGGAACCGCCCGGCGGGGCGGTTGGTTTGAGCAGATGCTTAGGGCGATAAAACAGGCCGGCCAAAGCGGTACCTCCTTTCCTGGGCGGCCGCTCATCCCACGGTGACCTCCAACGGTACCTCCGTATTGACGGCCGATTTCTCATTGGTTTCCATATCGTAAAATTCCAGCAGGACGGACAGCTCGTACGTGCCGGCTGGCAGCCTGCTTCCATCCGGCAGGGGAGCCAGGGTGATCACATCCACCCCGTAGCCGGGGGCGATGAGGCCCGATTGGTACAGGGTGACAAAGTCGCCTCCGTCATAGCCGAGCCTAGCCTGATCCTCCGGTGTCAGGCGCACCGTGGCCACAAAGCCCCGGCTGCTCCAGGAGGGGCAGCGAAGCCCCGCACTGCCGACGTAGTTTTCCGTGCTGACGTACATCTCAGCATTCATGATGAAGCTGGCGCTTGTGTCGGTTTGCTGGCCGGGTTCCGGCGTCAGCTCGGTTTCCGGGTCGATGGGCTTGGCGTTAGGGTCCAGAATGACCGGCGCAAAGACCTCCTGAGCGGCGGCCTGAGCGGTGAGGGAGAAGTAAAGGGGCGCGGGAATGCAGAGCAGCAGCAGTAAGAGAGCGGCGGCCCACCAGGGTATGAGTGCCTTCCGGCCCAGGGTGCCTACCGCGGCTGAATGGGTGATGATGCCACTGTTCTGAGCGGCCAGGCCGCCGGTGCAGCGTGAAGGGGCGCCGTGGAAGCTGACGGTGCAGTTGGAGATGGTTCCCTCATTGTTACCGCAAAGTGGGGCGGCGATGCTTCCCCCGCCCAGCAGGACGCAGTCCAGAGCCAGGTTTTGGACCGTGCCGCCCGCTCCGATCCAGCCGAAAAAGCCTGCATAGGGATGTCTGCGGCTGTTGAGCACAAAGTTGCGGATCAGGTGTCCGCCCCCGTCAAAACAGCCCTCAAAGGGCGTGTTGGCATCCAGGCCGATGGGAGTCCAGGCCATGCCGCCCAAATCCAGATCTGCTTCCAGGCGGTACAGGGTGCCGGGATCTGCCGGAGCACCGTTGAGCTGCTGAACACATTCCAGCAGTTCCTTCCGGTTCCTGATGGGAACTATCCGCTGAAAGCCATCGCAGGAGGCTGGGCGATCATACAGGCCAAGGCCGCCTTCCGTGTGCCAGCACTCTTTCAGATCCCACTCCGGCAGCGTTTCTTCCCATATCCCGCCGCCATCCACGGAGTATGACCAGTCCTGCCAGTCTGCCTCCTCCAGGTCCTCCGTTCGGACCCAGATACTCTGCCGGCACCGGCCGTTCTGGCGGGCACAGAGCCCGCCCTTTTCACCCTTCCCCGGAACACGGCCCTGGGCGGCGCAGCGCTCCAGCGTTCCACGGTTTTCCCCGCAGAAGCCGCCGCGCACCATGCCGGCGACGGTTCGCAGGATAACTTTGCTGTAGCAGTCTGCGATCCGGCCGCTGTTCAGGGCAGCAAAGCCGCCTGCCAGTTTCTTTTGGAGCGCCATGCACTGTTCCTCCTCATGTAATAATGTAAATTAATTATATATTATACAAAAATAGCTGTCAAATTCCAGCCTTTTGAAAATGTGACAAGCCTGTGATTTTTTCTGGATTTTCATTTGTGATATGATACAATAAAACAGGAAGGAAGGGGGCGGAGCCGTGTATCGGGTTTTACTGGTAGATGATGATCCGCACATCCAGGCCGCCAACGAAGCTTATCTGAAAAAGCAGGGCTATGAGGTCTACCGGGCAGACAACGGGGAACGGGCGCTGGAAGTGGCCGCCACAGCCGCCCTGGATGCCGTGGTTTTGGATGTGGATATGCCCGGCGCGGACGGAATTACAGTCTGCCGCCGCCTGCAGGAAGTGAGCCGCGTCCCCATCGTGTTTCTTTCCGCCTATGCCAGTACGGATGACCGCATCCGCGGACTGGTGGCCGGGGGCGACGATTATCTGGGCAAACCCTATTCCCTGGTGGAGCTGGAGCTGCGGCTGCGGCTGCGAATCCAGCGGCATCACCGGGTGGAGACGAGCGAGGTTCTCCGCTTTGGCTCGCTCGAAATTGATTTGGGCCTGCGGGAGGTCCGGTATCAGGGGGAGACGGCCTCCTTTACCACGCTGGAATTTGATCTTCTGGCGTTTCTGGCCCAGCATCCGAACCAGGTGTTTTCCTATGAGCAGCTCTATGACCGGGTGTGGAAGGCGCCCATTAACCAGGGCCTGCACAACATGCAGGTGTGTACGGCGAGAGTGCGGCAGAAGCTGGAACAGCTTGCACCCGGAAGGCACTATATCCAGACGATCCGGAGGAAAGGATATCGGTTTTGTCCTGAGCCGGAGACATAAGAAAACCGCCCCGGGATTTTCCGGGACGGTTTTGTTTCCTATTTCTTTTTGTGCCGGGCGCTTAGAATTGCAATAGCCAGGCCGAGCGCGGCGCAGACGGCTATGCCGCCGGCAACCGGAAGTATCTGAAGATGCCCTGCCGACGTGGGCGGCGAAGGCTGAGCGGTTTCCGGCACCGGCTGTGTATTGGAGGAATCCGCTGTGGCCTCCGGCTCCGGAGAAGTGTCGGCCTCCGGTTCGGGATCGGACACTTCGGCATTCGTGGTCTGTGTCTCCTGGGGCTTTACTTCCACAAGCGGCTTTTCCACTTTACCGGCGGTCTGCTCTGACAGAAGCTGCTCTGGAGGCTCTGGCGATGCTGCGGGTTCCTTCACTGCCGCTGTCTCAGCCGGCGGCGGAGCTGTCTCGGTCGGCGGGTCGGTCGCATTTTGCACGGGCGGCGAGGGGGACAAAGTCACCGGTGGTGTCACCTCGGGGGTTGGCGTGGGTGAGGGCTCCAAAGGTTCTGGTGTGCGCTCCGGAGGAAGCGGATTGGTGCTGCCGCCCCGGTTTCCGCCGGAGTCATCCGTTTCCTCCGGTTCCAGTGCAAAGGCATCGGAACGCCAGTAGAGATGCTCCCAGGGATCTTCTGCCAGGATGCGGAACAAGCGCGGCGTCTCGTCCGGAAGAACGAAAACACAGGCGTTGCCGTCCCCCTCCACATCTACAATAAAGAACTGGTCCTCTCCCTCCCAGCGGGTCCAGGTGGCGCCGTTGTCAGTGGAGACTTCCCCCCATATATCGGCAAAGGGCGGGAGATTGAGGACAGTCAGTTGTACCGTTGGGAGCAGATCGCCCTTCCATACCGCATTGCTTACCACCAATCTCTCAGGTATGTACCAGTGTACCGTCACTTCCAGCGGCAGGAAACTGGTCAGGGGCTGGCCATCCTCATCCAGAAAACTGCCGGACAGCGTGAGCGTGCCTTCTGTCTGCCCCTGATAAACGCTGAAATCCCAGACAAGCGGGAGCTTTGTCCATGTTGCCGCCCCCTGCTCCTGTACGTCCACTTCCATCGTTTCCGGCAGCATTTCCTCCGTCAGCGGTGTCCCGCACTCCAGCCAGATGTCGTCCGGCGCGGTATAGTGGTTGTCCACCAGCGGAGAAGACCAGGTGATCGTACCTGCCTCTGCCTGCATCCTCTGCAATTCAATGGAAGCTCCGGGCTCCTGCACGATCAGGGGGTGTTCTCCAGAAGCCTCGAGGACTACATCGGTAAGCCGCAGACGGCCCCCGGCCTTGACGATGATCTGTCCCGAACCGGTGAGTACCGGGCTGCACTCCGGCCCGTCGATGGACAGGGTTCCGATGGCGAGTGAACCGCCTTCTTCCACGACCACCAGTCCTGTCAGCTCAACGGTCAGTTCCCCGGGGTAGTACCCCTCCGGGATCGGACGGCCCGCATTTTCCGGAGATATGGTGGTGTAACTGCTGTCTGTTCCGCTGCCGATGCAGCAGTCACCCAATGTAACATGATAGGACTCCAAAGGGGGATCTTCCGGCACCGGGGTCTCAGAGGGCACCGGGGTCTCAGAAGGTACCGGAGTCTCAGAAGGTGCCGGGGTCTCAGAGGGTGCCGGGGTCTCAGAAGGCACCGGGGTCTCAGAAGGTGCCGGGGTCTCAGAGGGCACCGGAGTCTCGGAGGGCACCGGAGTCTCAGAGGGTGCCGGGGTCTCAGATGGTACCGGGGTCTCAGAAGACACCGGGCTCTCGGAAGAAGCCGGGACAGTGGTATCAATAACGGGCAGTTCTGCGGAGAGAACAGGCATGATGCATGCCTGACACAGAACCAGAACACACAGCCCGAGTGCGGTTTTTTTTCTCCATCCCATGTGACTGATTCTCCTCTTGTGGTGGTGTTTTATGAAAAAACAGACGAAGTGGGGCCTGCTTCTAGTTATTGCAGTCCTGGCTGCTGGTACAGCAATTTACAGCCTGCTTTTTGCATTCGATAATAAGTATACCGCCGCTCTCCCGGGTGGATATGGATATAATATCCTTCAGGGGGATCAAAAAGATGTCGCGTTTCTGGTGGACGGCTGGGAGTACTATCCGGGACAGCTGTTGGAGCCGGCGGATTTTTCCGATGGCATCACGGCAGAAGCCTATACCTATATCGGAGAACATGCGAATTTCTCCGATGACCTGGGGACGCCTTACGGTACCGCCACGTACCGGCTGGTGCTATACAGCGACCCGGGAACACATCTGTCTCTCTACCTGCCGGAGCTCCTCTGCGCGGGGCAAGTGTTCCTGGACGGGGCGCTGGCTGGCTCCCACGGAAGCGTAGATCCATATATGCCCCACGTGATAGACGGACTGTATGCGTTTACCTCTGACGGAAGTACAGAGATCGTGATACAATGTGCCAACTATACCCACTATTACTCCGGAATGTACTACCCGCCGGCAGTGGGCAGCTCCGGAGCGGTCTTTCGGCTTCTTGCGATGCGCCTTGCGGTCTATGGATTCCTGTGTTTTTCCTCATTCGCCATTGCGGTGATCAATCTGATTCCGTGGCTGACCCGGCGGGACAGGCTGCCCCGGCAGATGGGATTTTTAAGCCTGGCGTTTGCGGTGCGGGTTTCCTACCCGTTTTTCCGAGCCCTTGGTGTCCCACTGGTCAGTCCGCTCTACGCGCTGGAGGATCTGTGCGGGAATCTGGTGCTGCTGTGTGCCATTTTGATGGCCGGTGAACTGTCGGGGGCTGCTGTGCGCCGGTATCACCGGATCATTGTCGTTCCGGCTGCCGCGGCGCTCTGCGTATATACCACGGTGTTCCCTTTACTTATATTACCATATACGCCATGGTTCTTCAATATTTACGGCATCAGTCTCTATGTGTGGAAGCTGGCAGCGGGGTGTTATCTGCTGTTTTTGGCGGGGCGCACCCTGCGGGAGGGCAGGCCGATGGGAAAGCGCCTGCTCTGCGCAGCGGGGTTTTATGGGCTGTCCATCACGGCCTCTGTAACCACAGTGGGCTGTTTTGAGCCGATCCGGGGCGCCTGGCTGGAGGAATATGGAGGCTTTGCTCTGGTGCTGGGCTTTGCTGCATTGACGGTACGCAGGTGCGTCTTCCTGGCCAGGGAAAACAGCCGGCTTGCTTTCCATTTGCAGGAGGAAGTGGATCGCAAGACCCGGGGTATGGAAACGCTGCTGAAGGAGCGGCGGGAGCTGTTGGCCAATCTGCTGCATGATTTGAAAAACCCGCTGTCGGCCTTGCAGGGCTATGCAGAACTGGTGCGCAATGGCAACGTGGCGCTGGATCAGGAGACGGCGTTTTACCTGGATGCCCTGACAGACCGTGTGGAGGTCGTGGGGGAGCGATTCAATCTGCTCCAGGATTTTTCCAGAAGCGAGCGGGGCCTTCTGAATATGGAGGATATCTGCCTGAATCACTTTCTAACCGAATTCTACCAGTTTAATCAACAGGATATTGAACTTGCCGGACAGGAGTTCCGCCTGGAATTACCTCCGGAAGAGATATTTGTGCGGGGCAGCCGGGAACGGCTGCGCATTGCACTGGAAAACCTGTGCTATAATGCGCTTTCTTTTACGCCGCCGGACGGAGTTATTACGCTTTCGCTGAAGGGTGTGGACCAGTCGGCCTGTATCATGGTCCGTGATACCGGTCCGGGCATTGCGGCGGAGGATCTACCCCATATTTTTGAACGCGGCTTTACACGGAGAAGCAGCCTGGGCGGTGAGGGCCTTGGACTGTTTATTGTGCGGGCTGTTGCGCAGGAGCATGGCGGAAGCGTGGAGGCAGAATCACAGCCCGGCGCTGGGTGCCTGTTCCGGTTCTATATTCCTGTTCTGAACCGCCAGGCGACAGAGATGGTCTGAGGAGCAGTTTCCGGTTGATTTTATTGGATTAACAAGTTACACTATTGATGGCGCGCATGCGCTGCCCCGTGGTTTTCCTTGCCCGGCGGCAAATTATAGTGAGGATGGAAATTTTGCTGTGTGCGAATTTCCCGATATGGAGGGACCTGTATGAAGATTACCATTGCCGATCTGCTGGACCTTTCCCACACGCTGGCCGGGGATTATCTGCGGCAGTTTCAGTACCCCTGGGAGGCGCTGGACGGCATCAAGGACCTGATTTTGTCACTGGGTGCCAAGCTGCCCGGAGAGGAATATGATCAGCCTCAGGAGCATGTCTGGGTCCATAAGAGTGCCGTGGTGGCCCCCACTGCCTATCTGGGAGCGCCCTGTATCATCGGGCCGGGTACAGAGGTGCGCCATTGCGCCTTTATTCGGGGCTCCGCCCTGGTGGGGGCCAATTGTGTGGTAGGCAACTCGGTGGAGCTGAAAAACGTGATCCTGTTCGATAACGTTCAGACGCCCCACTATAACTATGTGGGCGACTCCATCCTGGGCTATAAGAGCCATATGGGTGCCGGCTCCATCACCTCCAACGTAAAGTCGGACAAGACGCTGGTGGTGGTAAAGGGTGAGACCGCCCTGGCAACCGGACGTAAGAAAATGGGTGCCATTCTGGGCGACTATGTGGAGATTGGCTGCAACTCCGTACTCAACCCCGGTACCGTGATCGGCCGGCACAGCAGCGTATATCCCACCTCCTGTGTCCGGGGTGTGGTGCCGGAGAATTGCATTTACAAGGATCAGGCTCATATCGTGTGCCGAGAGGGATAATGCGTCTGCATCATGCGGGGGCGCACGGCTTCGAATAGATAAAAATACGGTAAACAGCATGCAGAAAGTGGGCCGCTCCCCGGAATACCTTTGGGGAGCGGTTTTCTACCCAAAATAACGAATAAATATTCATGCACTTGACAACAGGTAGTATAATTATATTGTAAGAGCCCCTATTAAAATGAATGCTATGCAACTTGCATATTATGTAAAAAATTTTTTATTTTGGAGGATAAATTAATCTAGGATAATGCTCAAAGCGCGGTTAGCCAGTATAATGGGATAATGTAACATAGGAAAAGGAGTTGAAGCCATGCGGGCAGATGAATTCTATACGAATGTGTTTCAACTGTCCGATGAGGGCCTGATCCGGCGGCTTGCGGGCAAGACAAGGCAGAAGAATGTAAAAAAAGGCGAGGTGATTGCACAGGAAGGGGAGGTGCAGTCCTCAGTCTATTTTCTGGTCAGCGGTGTACTTCGCGGTTTCTTTCTGGACGCCAAGGGGCGGGATATCACGGATTGCTTCGCCTTCCAGTGCGGAGACCCTGCCGTATCCTGCATCAAGTTTGGCGAGCCGTCCTTTGTCAGCATTGAAGCGCTGACAGACTGCGAACTGTTTGCAATCCCGGTGTTTGATCTGATGGAGTTGGTGAATGACAGCCCCCAGCTGCTGCGCGCTTACAATGGATTGCTGACAAATGCGCTTCGCTACCACTGGTCGATGAAGGCGCTGATGTACCAATATACAGCAATGGAACGGTACCAATGGTTCCTGAAATATTATCCCGGCCTGATCGAGCGGGTCAGCGGCAAACATGTGGCATCCCTGCTGGGGATGACCTCCGTGACGCTGAGCCGCCTCAAGCGGGCCATTCGCGAGGAACGTGCCCAAAAGGGCCTGGGCCTTTTTTCTGATCCGGATGGAGCAGAAAAGAGCTCTGAAGGCCGAGAACTGGAAGGAGGAACTGAATGAGAAGACGAATTCTGACCCTTGCACTGGCCTTGTGCCTGGTTCTCGGTCTGGCGCCGGGTGCCTTGGCAGCAGACAGCGGAACAGCACGGGCGGTATTTGAGGGCAGTGCCCCGGATGCCAACGGCTGTTTCACAATGGACTTGCGGATCTATGATGCCACATTCAATGCGTTCCAGTTTATCCTGTGGTATGATCCGGCCACTGTGGTTCCTGTGGATGCCAGCGGAAAAGAGACCGATGATTTCTCCGCCTTTGCCACAGAGCGCGACAATGGCTGGATGGCTACCATTGGGACCTCCATTGATACGGAGAAACATCTGATCGACTTCACCGGCTATGTGACCCCCGGGAAAAGTGTGGCTGTGGATGCAGAACCCAAGACTGGTGTTGCCATCGTGGGAGAGGGCGGACTGGACCTGTTTTCCTTCCGGTTCAAGAAGGTAGGCGAACAGCCGGTAGTGCTCAAGCTGGCGGTAAAGGACAGCGGCACGCCCTGGAAGGAAGTCCTGCCCACAGGAGGCGCAGTTGTAGAAAGCGGAATTGCTGCTCCTGTAACAGTGGAGTTCAAATATACGGACGGGAGCGGCAGCAGTGGCACAGTGGATGTGCCTCAGCCCGGTGAACCGGAGCCCACGGCTGACGAACTGCTCAAGGCCGGCATCTTCCTGGAGATCGGCGGCCATGCGGCGGTGGTGGAGGGCGGTGTGACCGCCATCTACCCTGGCGAGCCCAATGTGACCGCCTATGCCCATGACAACCGGACCTTTGTTCCGGTACGGTTTGTAGCCGAGCGGCTGGGAGCCGAGGTGGGCTGGGAGAACGACACCCAGACCGCGGTCATCACCAAGGGCGGCCACACCATCCGCATGAAGGTTGGCGAACTGACTTACACCTTGGACGGGGTGGAAAAGAAGCTGGACGTTCCTGCGGAGTTTACACCGTCTGTTAACAATGAGTTCCGCACCATGGTTCCTGTGCGCTTTGTTACCGAGGCGCTGGGTTACCAGGTCGAGTGGGATCAGGCCCGCAATCTGGCAGTGGTGATCGACCCGGAATACGGCTGGGACCCCGCCGGCGATGTAGAGGCCAAGACAATGGACGAGGCAGTGCGCCTCTTGAATATGTATGGGAGCTTTGTATAAAAAGAAGGAGGGAAAGATATGAGGAAATGGCTGAGACTCGGGCTGTGCCTGGGCCTGCTCACCGTGGCGCTGACTTGCTCCGCGCTGGCTGCTACGGAGGGCTACACCACAGATATGGATGGAACGGTGGACTATGCCGATGGCAAGTACACGGCCAGCTATACGGGTGTGACGTCCGGCGATCAGTATGCGCTGCTGGTGGTGGCAGGTACGCCGGAGGATTACACGATCAGCGAGGATAGTATCATGTACATCGACCAGATGGCGGCTGAGGGTGAGACGATCACCTTTACCTTCATCCCCCGGAGTACGCCGGACTGTGTGGTGCTGCTGGGCGGCACCTTTAGCGGCAGCAAGTCCCCCGAGGTGTTGGGCACTCTGGAGAGCCAGGGCGTTACGGTGAGCGGCAGTGTGACCCTGCAGGGCCGCACCAACTATTCCGGAGCGACCGTGACCTTGAAGGGAGCTGAAACCTATACCGCTACCACCGACGCGAAGGGCACCTTTAACCTGGATGGTGTGACGGCGGGCGATTACACTCTGACCATCACCATGCCCGGCTACCTGTCCTACACCAAGACTACCTTGACGGTGGAGGATGCCACCATGGTGACCGCCAAGGAGCTGCTAGGCGGCGAGATTGAGGTGGACGGCCAGGTGACGATTCTGGACTTGAGCAAGCTGTTGGGTGAGTATGGACAGGTAATTGTTACCGCATCTGATATCAACGGCGATGGTCAGGTGACCATTCTGGACTTGTCTATCCTGCTGGGTAACTATGGCCAGGTCGCCGTTACCGAAGCGTGACACGACAAATAAAGGAGGTATATCACTGTGCGTTCTTTGAAAAGAGCGGCGGCCCTGCTGCTCACACTGGCGATGCTGGTGGGCATGGTGGCCGTCCCCGCGGCGGCTGCGGAAGAGGTTGCCATTTCTACCACCATGGAGCAGGTGGAGGGGGACATTTATAAGCTCACCTTCCACGTTACATCCAGCGGCCTGAACACGGCCAATGTGGTTCTGTCCTATGACAACAAGGCAATTGTACCCGTAGATGTTGAGAATGGTTACAGCGAAGTGGAGGTTACCGATGGGGACACCTTCACCAACTTTATGTTCTCCGACATCATCAAAGACCGGGCAAGAAAGAACTATAGCCAGCTGATCAGCTGGGTCGTGGATGGAGACAGAACAGCATTCGAG
This sequence comes from uncultured Flavonifractor sp., assembly GCA_944385575.1. Lineage (GTDB taxonomy): Bacteria > Bacillota > Clostridia > Oscillospirales > Oscillospiraceae > Flavonifractor. The sequence goes on from CALWXT010000023.1 coordinate 11,900, forward strand.
ACTGCGGTTCTTCCCTCTAACCCCGCCGCAAAGGTTGTGGATGAGCTGGACGGCGCCACTCTGTTCTCCTTCTACTTCAAGCTGAACAGTGAACTGGCCAAGGGCAGCTTCAAGATTGAGACCGACAAATCTGAGGGCAGCATCCTTTCTAGACTCTATAAAACGCCTGAGGCTCTGGCCAATGCCAGCGGCGCCCTGGTGTCTGACAAGGATGGTGTTAACTACACCTATTGTAAGGATGACGCTGATACCCTGAACATTGATTTGACCTACATCGGCAGCGACAAGCAGTCTCTGGACAGCGTGACCCTGTCTGCCGACCCCACCGCTGTGGTCGTAAACGGCAAGGACGATCAGACCGTCACCCTGAAGCCCGCTGCCGTTGATGTGGACGGTGAGCCCTATCCCACCGACGCGGTGACCTATGACTTTAAGGACGGCGGTACCGGCGCCACCCGGTCCGGCAATACCATCACCGTTCCTGCCATGGCTGAGGAGGGCACCATCACTGTGACCGCTCAGCTGGCTGGCAAGACCTCCAATGAGGTTACTATCAAGGTCACCCGTGAGGCCCCCGTGGCTTCCAAGGTGGAGGTCAGCGGCGCGGAGAGCATTGCCGTGCCTGCCAGCGGCTCCGTGGAGGAGAAGTATACTGCCGTGGTCACCGACCAGTACGGCAGCGCTATGACCGGCGAGAAGGTAGTGTGGAGCATTGAGCCTGCTGACGCTGCCGGCATCACCATGGCGGACGGTACTCTGACTGTGACCAGCGAGGCCGCCGCTGCCGGTGCCGTAACCGTTAAGGTAAAGGCTACCGCCGGTTCCGTGTCCGGTGAGGCATCTGTCTCCGTGGCCCGTGAGGCCCCCAAGCCCGCCTCCGTGTCCGTGACTGTGCCTGAGGCCACTGTGACCGCTCCTGCCCTGAACGCTGAGGCGGTGTCCGTTCAGGCTTCCGCCAAGGTTCTGGACCAGTACGGCGGAGAGGTGAAGGACGCTGAGGTGAAGTGGGAGCTGACTGCTGCCCCCGAAGGCGTTACCATTGATGCCGACGGCAAGATCACCGTGGCTCCCGCCGCCACCGCCGGCGAGGTTACCGTGAAGGCTACCAGCGGCGAGCTTTCCGGTACCGCTAAGTTCAATGTTGTTCGCGCTCAGTCCGCTGCCGCTTCCGTGGAGCTGTACCGCGATGGCGCCAAGGTGGGTGCTGATGACACCCTGATCATCCCGGTGGAGGGCAAGAACGAGTATGCTTATACCACCAAGGTTCTGGACCAGTACGGCGCCGAGATGAAGGATGTCGCTATTGACTGGGCCTTTGCCACCGCAGACGAGAAGGTGACCTTCGCCAACGGCACCGTGACCGTCAACGCCGGGGCCGTGAAGGACACTAAGTACACCCTGACTGCCACCGTGAACGGCACTGAGGTGAAGGCGTCCACCGCCATCACCGTGAAGGACATCGAGATCACCTGGCCCACCGTGACCGTGAAGGAGAACCCCGTTTACGGTGATACCTGGGGCCAGATCGTGACCATTTCCGGCGGCTCCGCCAGCATCAACGGCCAGCCTGTGGAGGGCACCTTCTCCGTGAAGAACGCTGATGCCCGCCCCGACGCCGGCAAGAGCAGCTACGTGCTCAACTTCACTTCCGCGGATAAGGCCTACAATGTGGATTACACCGGTGCTGAAGTGACCGTGGCTCCCAAGGCCATCACCATCACCGGCGTGACCGCCACCGACCGTGCCTATGACACGACCACCACCGTGGCCATTACCGGCGGCACCCTGGTGGGTGTGCTGGATGGCGATGAGGTGAAGGCTACTGTTCCTGCCACCGGTACCGTTGCCTCTGCCAACGCGGGCAGCAACCTGGCTGTGACCCTGGGTGAGATTACCCTCGATAACGCCAACTACACTCTGACCCAGCCCACCGGCATCACCGTGAACATCACCAAGGCTGAGATCACCAAGCTGGATGTGTCCGGCGTGCCCGATGTCACCGTCCTGGCCGGCGATGTGGACAGCATTGACGCCGTGAAGGGCAAGATCTCCGTGACCGAGGCTACCGCCACCTTCGGCGACGACCTGACCGAGAAGGTCACCATCACGTGGACCACCGGCGACACCTTTGCTCCCAACACCGACAAGACCTATACCTTCACCGGTACTGTGGGCACTGACAACCTGGACGGCAGCAAGCTGACCGCGCTGACTGCCAAGGTCATCGTTACCGTGAAGTACCCTGTGGATGTCACCGTGACCGCTCCCGCTGATGTGACCTACGGCACCGCTGTGGGTGACCCCTCCGCCGAGCAGGTGGCGAAGGAGCACGGCGTCGATCCCAACCCAGATTGGAAGTTTGAGTACGAGGGTACGGGGGACACTACCTATGCTCGTTCCGAGACCAAGCCCACCCAGGCTGGCACCTATGTGGTGTATGCCACTCTGGTGAGCGAGACCCACGCCGGCAGCGGCGTCAGTGACACCTTCAAAATCAACCCCAAGGACATCGCTTCCGCCACTGTGACTCTGCCCGAGGGTTACTCTGCCACTTATGACAATGGCAAGGCCTTCGAGCCTGACGTCATCGTGAAGGACGGCGAGACCACCCTGGTGAAGGACACCGACTACACCCTGTCCTATGCCAACAACATCAATGCCGGTACCGCTACTGTTACCGTCACTGGTAAGGGCAACTACACCGGCACCAACAGCACCTGCACCTTCGAGATCGCCAAGGCCTCCCTGGCTGAGAAGATCCCCACCATCGTGGGTACTGCTCAGGTGGGCGGCGTGCTCACCGCTAAGCTGGACGGCGTGGCCGCCGATCAGTATACCTGGACCTGGTATCGGGACGGCGCTGCCATTGACGGTGCCACCGCTGCCTCCTATGTGGTGACCTCTGCCGATTCCAATAAGGCCATCACCGTCAAGGCTACCGCTCTGGACAAGAACTACACCGGTGAGACCGAGACCAGCGAGGCTGTGACCGTAGCCAAGCAGGCCATCACCGGCACTGTGACCATCACTGCCAATGCTGCCACTATTGCTGACGGCACCGTGCTCACCGCCAATGCCTCCGTGGAGCCCGCGGGCGTGAACTATCAGTGGTCTGTGGACGGCCAGGCTGTGGAGGGCGAGACCAACGCCACCTTCACCGTGCCTGCCGACAGCGCCAACAAGTCCATTACCGTGACCGTGACCCCCGACAGCGAAGACTACACCGGCAGCATCGTCAGCGCTCCCGTGGTGGTGGGCAAGACTGCCCTGACCGGTACTGTGACCCTGGCTCAGGCGGACGGCAAGATCACCGCCACCGTGGCTGACGCCGCTGAGGACAGCTATGATATCGTCTGGCTGCGGGACGGCCAGGTCATCTCCGGCGCCACCGGCGTTGAGTACACCGTGGCCGATGCCGATAAGGGCCATACCATTACCGCCAAGCTGGTGGCTAAGGGCGACTACACCGGTGAGATCCTGTCCGATGCGATTTCCGTCGCTGCTACCGTTCCTGCCGCTCCCAGCGTCAGCGCCTCCACCGGTGACAGCCAGGTGACTGTCTCCTGGACCGTGTCCGACAACGGCGGCAAGCCCGTTACCAGCTACACCGTCCAGTGCAATGACGAGGCCGTCATCACTCTGGATGCCGCTACTACTTCCTACACCTTCACCGGCCTGACCAATGGCACCAAGTACACCTTCAAGGTGGTCGCTTCCAACTCCGAGGGTAACAGCGCTGCGGCCACTGTCGAGGCTACGCCCAATGCTCCTTCCGGCGGTGGCGGCGGTGGCGGTGGTGTGACCACCTATACCGTCACTGTGGAGAAGGCTGACAACGGTACTGTGACCGTCTCCCCCAAGAGCGCTGCCAAGGACGCCACCGTGACCATCACGATCGCGGCTGATAAGGGCTATGCCCTGAACACCCTGACCGTTACCGACAAGGACGGCAAGGAGATCGAGCTGACCAAGGTGAACGACACCAAGTACACCTTCAAAATGCCCGCCTCCAAGGTCACTGTAAAGGCTGACTTTGTCAAGACCAGCACCCTGCCCTTCACTGATGTGGCCGCCGATGCCTGGTACTATGACGCTGTTGCCTATGTGTATGAGCAGGGCATGATGAAGGGCACCAACGACGGCACCACCTTCAGCCCCGCTATGAACCTGACCCGGGGCATGATGGCCCAGATCCTGTACAACCTGGAGAAGGGCACTGCTCCTGCTGAGGGCTCCTTCACTGACGTGGCTGCCGACGCCTGGTATGCCGACGCTGTGAACTGGGCCGCCGCCAACGATATCGTGAACGGCTATGGCAACGGCAAGTTTGGACCCGAGGATTCCATCACCCGGGAGCAGATGGCCGTCCTGCTGTACAACTACGCCAAGTTCAAGGGCTATGACGTGACTACCTCCGGCGACCTGACCACTTTCTCCGACGATGAGAAGGTCTCTGACTGGGCGGAGTACGCCATGAAGTGGGCTGTGGGCGAGAAGCTGATCAACGGCTCTAACAACGCCCTCAATCCTCTGGGTACCGCCAGCCGCGCTGAGGTGGCTCAGATCCTGATGAACTTCGGCCAGAACGTGGCCAAGTAAGCGCATTACAAGCACAAACCAAAGGGGCCTATGCGTCTTGCATAGGCCCCTTTGTGCTGTTAAAATATAGAAAGACAAAGGAGGGGGTTTTGTGAAAGGAAAGATAGTCGCTGTTTTGATTCTGTTGTTGGTAATGCTGAGCGGCACAGCCTGGGCCGTCAGTGAGTGTGAAGAATTGCAATTTATCACGGTTCAGACACAGGTACTGCCTAAGTGGCAAAAGCCGGAACTGTCCCTGCAAAACAGCGGTTCTATTCAGGACGAACCTTTGTATCAAGATATTCTGAAGATGTTCCAGCAACGGCTCGACAGAGTGGATATCAGCAGCCATGAGCTCAACGAAAATAATGGCGGGAAAGAGAAGCTGCTCTATTATGTGACCAAAGTCCTCTACGACCATCCTGAGATTTACTATGCCAGAACGGGTATTGGCTATTATCGTTATCCGGATGGACGGATCATATCAGCTGTCCCGATGTATATTGAGGAATTGCTGACCGATGACGCACAGGCAGAGATGGACCAAAATGTGATCGAAGCCATGGAACTTGTGGCGGACCAGGGATTAACTGACACAGATAAGGCGCTGATCCTTCACGATTATCTGGTGGAGCAGGTAACCTACAACTGGGAGGTAGATGCGGCTCTGCGGAAGGGCGAGTCTATGGAGGAAGTAGAGAAGCGGACTGGTGTGCGGATCTACACTGCCTATGGAGCGCTGGTTGAAGGAGATGCGGTGTGTCAGGGCTATGCTTTGGCATACAAACTGCTGCTGGATCGGTGCGGGGTTGACTGCAAGGTGGTATCCAGTGATCGTATGAACCACGTGTGGAACCTGGTGGAAATCGACAGGAACTGGTATCATGTAGATGCCACATGGGATGACCCGGTACCGGATCTGCCAGGCTATTGCGGGCATGGCAACTTTTTGCGTTCGGATGAGGGAATCAAAGGCGATGGTCCGGAGCGAGGGCATTATGGCTGGACTGTCCCGGATGGGATTACCGTATCGCCGGAATTTGAACCGACGGGATTGTTCCGGGAAACGAACAACCGGATGTACTACAATAAAGGCAGTTATTATTATTTGGAAAGCAGATATGGAAAAGGGAATATATGGAAGGCAAATTCTCTGACTGATAAGGCGCCTGAACTGGTGATAGATGAGATCCAGTTATTTTTGCACCAATTTGATGGAAGATACTATAACCAGTATGGTATAGTGTGGCATGAGGGAATGCTGTACTATGTAGATAAGAACAAGAATCTGATTTGTCTTGATCTGGCGGATCAGAGTTATGCGACCCTTGGCGTCATTCCGTTTGAAGCGGAAAACTCCAGGGATAATGTGTACAGTAGCAACTATGACACGATCGGTCTGTATTATAACAGCCAGACGGGCGAGATCGTGGCCGTTTCCAGAACCAGGCCAGATATGGAACTGGCACACGTCCAGCTCAAGGAGTATCCGGTGAAATGGGATCAGATGGACAAATATACCACTGCTCTAGCTGGATGCGTACAAAGGGATGATGCAGTTCTGTTGGCAGGCCTGATCTGGGCAGAGGAGGGTCAGCAGGCCAGCCTGATGACGGCTTTTTATCAGGAGGGCCGCATGGTGAGGGTGCAGATGTGTTCCTCTGCTGATTGGACGTCCGGCCTGAACGTGCTTGAGCTGGACACGGCGGGATATCCCGCCTATGACCGGGTGGCTCTTTTCCTGCTGTCGGACAGCGCCGCCCCTCTGTGCGGCGCCTGGCAGAGCAGTATAACAGAATAACGGGTTGAGGAGGAGCGCCGGGAAAGGGCGCTCCTCTTTTTTGCCTATCCCCTTGAAGATGGCGGGGCGGGGCGGTTATAATGGACGAAAAGAGCAGGGAAAGGAGGATGCCTGATGGACATTGACATTCTCGTTGTGGATGATGAAGCAGCCATTGCCGACCTGGTGGAGGTCTACTTGATAAATGAGGGCTATACTGTCCACAAATTTGACAACGGCACCGATGCCCTGGCCTGTGTGGAACGGCAGAAGCTGGACCTGGCCATCCTGGACGTGATGCTGCCCGATATGGACGGCTTCACCCTTTGCCAGAAGATCCGGCAGAAGCATCTGTTCCCCATCCTCATGCTCACCGCCAAGGTGGAGGACATGGACAAGATCACCGGCCTGACACTGGGAGCGGATGACTATATCACCAAGCCCTTCAACCCTCTGGAAGTGGCGGCCCGGGTGAAGACCCAGCTGCGGCGGTATATGAAGTACAACTCCGCCGGGAGCGGCGGTGAGGTTACGGAATACGATATTCGGGGGCTCCAAATCTCCAAAGCTACCCACAAGTGCGTGCTGTTTGGAGAGGAACTGTCCCTGACCCCGCTTGAATTCTCTATTTTGTGGTACCTGTGTTCCCGCCAGGGCAAGGTGGTGTCCAGTGAGGAACTGTTCGAGGCGGTATGGGGAGAAAAATTCATGGACAGCAACAACACCGTCATGAGCCATATCGCCCGCCTGCGGGAGAAGATGCATGAGAACAGCAAGAAGCCTAAATTCATCAAGACCGTCTGGGGGGTGGGGTACACCATTGTATAGGAATGAGGAAGAAGTCCGGCGGACCACCCGGCGGACTTGGGGCCTGTACCTGCTGCTCCTGGCAGGGTGGGTGGTGGCGGTGCTGCTGCTGGCCCTTCTGGGGGTTCTCGTGTGTTCCAGTGTCACCTGGTATGAGAGCAGTCCCTTGTACCATTTGCTGTACTGGGTACGGGACTACATCGTCTTTGTGTGTATGGCCACGGTACTGATCGGCTGGGTGGTGATCAGCTACCTGTTTATCGGTCGTTTGGTGCGGGACACGCAGATGGTGCTGTTTGGTGCGGAGCAGCTGGCCCAGCCGGGGCAGGCACCCATCCGCCTGCCTGCCAGCCTGAAGAACCTGGAAGACCAGCTGAACCTGGTCCGTGAGCGGGCCCTGCGGGATGCCCAAGCGGCCAGAGAGGCCGAGCAGCGGAAGAACGATCTGGTGGTTTACCTGGCCCATGACCTAAAGACCCCTCTGACCAGTGTCATTGGCTACCTGACCCTACTGCGGGATGAGCCCGATCTATCCCTTGAGACCAGGGCCAGATATACCGGTGTGGTTCTGGACAAGACGGAGCGCCTGGAAGATCTCATCAACGAGTTTTTCGACATCACCCGCTTTAACCTCAGCCACCTGGAGCTGGAGCTTCAGGAAGCGGATCTGAAACGGATGCTGGAGCAGGTCACCAGCGAGTTTTCCCCCGCCCTGCGGGAAAAGAACATTGCCTGCGAGTTGGATCTGCCGCCCCAGCTTCGGGCTGTGTGCGACCCGGACAAGATGGCGCGAGTCTTTGATAACCTGCTGAACAACGCCTGCCACTACGCCTATCCCAACAGTACCCTGCGGGTAGCGGGGCAGCAGGAGAGGGAGCGGATCATTCTAACCTTCAACAACGCGGGTCGCACCATTCCGCCGGAGAAGCTGGAGCGGATGTTTGAGCAGTTCTTCCGCCTGGACAGCTCTCGCGGCACCGGTAGTGGCAATGCCGGTCTGGGCCTGGCCATTGCCAAGGAGATCGTGGAGGCCCACGGCGGCACCATCCATGCCAGAAGTGCCGACGAACAGGTGACTTTTACCGTCATCCTGCCGGTGGAGGGGAAGCTGTAAGAAAAACACAAGATTTCCAACAGAACATTGCAACAGACCCGAAAGGGAATGGAAAAACAAAAAGTGCCTTGCTTTGGTACCATGTGGGTATCAAAGCAAGGCACTTTGCCTTTAGGGAGGAACTTGACATGAAGACCATTCTCTTTTTGTTCGGCGGCTGTTCCAGCGAGTACAGCGTTTCCCTTCAGTCCGCCTATGGCGTGATCAGCCACCTGGACCGGACCCAATACCGCCCCCTGTTGGTGGGTATCACCCGGGAAGGGGCCTGGCGGTACTATACAGGCCCTCTGGAGCGGCTGGAGGATGATACCTGGTGGAAGGCCGACTGCCTGCCGTGCGCCATCTCGCCCGACCGGGGAGAGAAATGCCTGATGCTGCTGGATGGCTCCGGCAGGGCCCTGCCCTTTGACGGGGCCTTTCCGATACTACACGGGAAAAACGGGGAGGACGGCACTTTGCAGGGCCTGCTGGAATTGGTAGGGGTGGCGGTGATCGGCTGCGGCGCCCTGGCAGGCGCTCTGTGCATGGACAAGGACCGCGCCCATAAGCTGGCGGCCCTTGCAGGGGTAAAGGTGCCCCGCAGTGCTGCCTTTCGTCGGGGGGCGGATATGGCGGAGATGATGGCTGCGGCGGAGAGGCTGGGCTTCCCCCTGTTCGTCAAGCCGGTGCGGGCTGGGTCATCCTTCGGCATTTCCCGGGTGACGGGGCCGGAGGAGCTGCCCCGGGCGGTAGAGGAGGCGTTTGCCCACGACCGGGAAGTGCTGCTGGAGGAGGCCATCCCTGGTTTTGAAGTGGGCTGTGCGGTGCTGGGCGGTGAGGAACTGACAGTGGGAGAGGTGGATGAGATCGAACTGAGCCAGGGCTTTTTCGATTTTGAGGAAAAGTATACCCTGAAAACCTCCGCCATCCACTGTCCTGCCCGTATCACGCCAGAACAGGCGAAAAGGGTCAAAGAGGCTGCCAAGACAGTCTACCGGGCTCTGGACTGCCGGGTGTTTGCCCGGGTGGATCTGTTCCTCACCCCGGCGGGGGAAATCGTGTTCAACGAGGTCAATACCATTCCCGGCTTTACCGCCCACAGCCGCTATCCCAAGATGATGGAGACGGCTGGAGTGGACTTTTCCAGCCTCATCACTCGCATCATTCAAGTGGGGTTGGGGCAGTGAGGGCCTGGGTACGGGGGAGAGACCCCCTGCTGCTGGTCAGCGCGGCCCATCCCATGCCGGAGGATGTGCGCCCTGAGCTGACGGCGGCGGATGAGAACTGGCCCCAGGTGCTGCTGGAACGGCAGGCGGCCCGCCTGCTGGTAGCCTGCGTCCAGGCGGTGGGCGGCAGAGGACAGATCGTTCCTGTCTCTGGCTGGCGCAGCCGGGAGGAACAGCAGCAGATCTGGGACGACACTATGGAGAAAGAAGGGGAAGCCTTTACCCGGCAGTATGTGGCCCTGCCCGGCTGCAGCGAGCACCAGACCGGCCTTGCCATCGACCTGAGCCTGGCTGCGCCCCATATCGACTTTATCCGGCCCGATTTCCCGGACACCGGTGTATGCAGGGCCTTTCAGGAACAGGCGGGGAAGTACGGCTTCATCCTCCGATACCCTGCCGGAAAGGAACACATTACCGGCATCGCCTATGAGCCCTGGCATTTCCGCTATGTGGGTGTGCCACACGGGGCCATCATGACCCAACTGGGGCTGACGTTGGAGGAATATCTGGAGCTGATGGACGGCTATCCGGACGGAGACAGGCCCTTCCGGTTTCGCATGGGGGAGTATCAGTTTGGCATCTGCCGCCTGCCGGATGACTGCCCGGAGGAGGACCTACCCCGGGGTGAGGGCGGGTGCCAGCTTTCCCGGGATAACCGGGGTGGGTTGATCGTGACGACATGGTGCAGGGAGGGGTGAGGGCATGAGCTTGCGCGGAATGCTGACCGATTACTCTAAAGGGGACAACCTGGGCTGGTTCTGGCAGCTGTACTGGCTGCAGAAGCGAACCAAAAGCAAGACTGTCCGGGATGTGCTTACCTTTCTGCTCAACCGCTCCGCCCATCGCCACGGGGGCTATGTGGGGCCGGGGGCGGATATCCAGGGCGAGCCCACTCTGCCACACGGGCTTCACGGTATTTTTATCTCCCGCTACGCTGTCATCGGGGCCAACTGCCGCATTTATCAGAACGTTACCATCTGTGAGGTGGACCATAAAGCGCCGGATATCGGCAACGGCTGCTGGATCGGAGCGGGGGCTGTGCTGGTGGGGAACATCCGTGTAGGTCCCGGAGCCAGGATCGGCGCCGGGGCGGTGGTCAGCAAGGATGTACCGGCAGGCTCCACCGTGGTGGCCCAGCCGCCCCGGATACTGGAGAGGGAGTAAGGAAAATGGAGAGAAAGGAATGGAAGACCGGCCGGGCGTGGCGGGAGGTCGATCTGAATGCTCTGAACCATAATGCCAGGCTGCTGCAGGACAGGATGGGAGAGAACTGCCGCCTGATGGCGGTAGTGAAGGCTGACGCTTACGGCCACGGCGCCGTACCGGTGGCAAAGACGCTGGTGGAGCAGGGCGTGAACGCCTTCGCGGTGGCTTGTCCGGCAGAGGGGATCGTCCTGCGGCGAGCGGGTATCGGAGGAGAAATCCTGGTGCTGGGCTGCACACCGCCGGAGGAGGCGGAGGTGCTGGCCCGGTGGGGGCTGACACAGACCGTGGCAGATGAGGGGCATGCCTGTGCCTTGTCCCGGCAGGGTTTGCCGCTGAAGGTCCATATGGCGCTGGACACCGGGATGCACCGTCTGGGCATCCCGGCAGAAGATTGGGAGACGATTGGACGGGTGCGCCGCCTGCCGTATCTGCAATTTCAAGGCACCTTTTCCCACCTGTGCGTGTCTGACAGCCATACGGTGGAGGACAGAGCCTATACCCAGCGGCAGCTGGAGCGTTTTTATGAAGCGGTAGCCTGGATGCGGGCTGCTGGATATGATCCGGGTACCGTCCACATTCAGGCCAGCTATGGTATACTGGATCTGCCGCCCCAGCCTTGCGATTATGGCCGGGCGGGCATTGCACTGTACGGCGTGGCTAGTACAGGGATGCCTGAGGGCAGTATCTGGGCGGAATTAAAACCGGTACTCAGTTTGCGGGCCAGGGTGGTCTCCCTGAGGAATCTATCGGCCGGAGAAGGGGCGGGTTACGGCCTGGCCTTCCGCTGCGGGCGGGACACCCGGTTGGCAGTGGTGTCTATCGGCTATGCAGACGGGCTGTTCCGGTCCCTTTCCCCAAATGGGGGAGAGGTGCTGATCCAGGGCTGCCGTTGCCCCATGGCCGGGCGGATGTGCATGGATCAGCTGCTGGTGGACGTCACTGATCTGCCGGAGGCGGAGGTGGGGGACGTAGTTACCCTGATTGGTCAGGACGGCGGGGAGAAAATTTCGGCAGAACAGGTGGCAGCGCAGTGCGGCACCATCACCAACGAACTGCTTTCCCGCCTGGGAGGCAGGCTGCCTGCTGTCTGTGACGGAGTTTGATGTCAAAAAACAAACGGACATCCTTCCGGATGTCCGTTTGTTTTGGTGCGCCTGAAGGGACTCGAACCCGCACGCATCGCTGCACGAGAACCTAAATCTCGCATGTCTACCAATTCCATCACAGGCGCATATAAATTTTGAACCGCTAACAGTTTAGCATTGCGCATGGAAAATGTCAATTGCACTTCTGCGTCGATAAAGGTATAATAGAGGCTGTTGACGTTACCACGAGGAGGGAATGATATGGCACATGCGCCGAGGATTGCAGCGATCCAGGATATTTCAGGGTTTGGCCGCTGCTCCATGACGGTGATTCTGCCGGTATTGGCTGCCATGGGCGGGCAATGCTGCCCGCTGCCCACCGCCTACCTGTCCGCACACACGGCTTTTCCGGCCAGCGAGAAGGCTACCTTTCTGGATATGACCGGGCAGATGGCCGGCACGGCGGCCCATTGGGCGGAATTGGGCGTGACCTTTGACGCGGTATACAGCGGTTTTCTGGGCTCTGCGGGGCAGATCGCTCTGATCGAGGACTTTTACAGACAATTCCGCGGGGCCGAAACCCTGGTGCTGGTGGACCCTGTGATGGGAGATCACGGGAAACCCTACCGCACCTATACGCCGGATATGTGCCGGCGCATGGGACAGCTGGCGGCACAGGCGGATGTGATTACGCCCAACCAGACGGAGGCAGCTCTGCTGCTGGGAGAGGAGTATGAACGTTTTCCCGGTGACGAGCAGGGTATCCGCAGCTGGCTGGAACGGCTGAGTATGGACGGAAAACGCTCTGTGGTCCTGACAGGGGTGAGCCTGGAACCCGGCCAGATCGGCGCCGGATATTTTGACCGGAGCACTGGACGCACAGGGTTTGCCATGTCCCATCAGGAACCGGCACAGTTTCCGGGCACAGGTGATCTGTTTGCAAGTGTGGTGCTGGGTGCCCTGCTGCGGGGCGAGAGCCTGGAACAGGCGACGCAGAGCGCAGCAGGGTTTGTGCAACACTGTGTGGCCCACACGCTGGCCGAGGGCACGTCTATCTTGGAAGGAGTCCAGTTTGAGCCTCTACTGGGCGAACTGATGCGAGCATAAAAACAGCTTCCCCTGCGGCAAAGCCGCAGGGGAAGCTGTTTCCTTTTTGCTCAGGCCCGGGCCATAGCGGCTTCCCGGGCGCGCTGCCGGATCTCCAGCATACGCACCACATACAGGGAGTCAGTGATGACCTTCATGGGCTTGGAGTAGTCCAGCGCGAACAGGCCCAGGAAGGAACGGGCATCCACCCGGATGGAGTCGTCCGCATTGGCAATATACACCGGCTTATCCGCATGGACAGCAAGCTGCTGAAGGTCGGCCAGCTCGGAAATAGATTCGAGTTTCAGATCAAAAACCATAAGTCATACCTCCTTGTCATTGATCTGCTGAGAGTATATTACAGATGCGTTTTTAATACAATGGGCAGACTGAATGAAATAATTGTAAGTGAAGCGGTAGGTTAAGTGCAAACAGATGAAAGAAAAATGGATAAGCACAATACTGATTTTATTTTAGATAAGTTAAGAATGGAAATATGGATATTATTTATTGAAAATGCATGTTAAGAAAATAGTTAATGTAGAATGAGTAAAAATGAAATGTTATTGACATATGCCGAAAAAGGATTATAATAAATGGCATAAGCCAGAAACGGAGGGAACAGATATGCCTCGGCCAAAGAAATGCAGGCGGGTCTGCGCCCTGCCGCGGTGCAGCAGCTTCGGGCCTCTGGAGGGCGGTCACCCTGAGCCGGTGGGAATGGCGCTGGAGGAGTATGAGGCCATCCGGCTCATTGATCTGCTGGGGTGCACCCAGGAGGAGTGTGCCAGGCAGATGGGGGTGGCCCGTTCCACGGTGCAGCAGGTTTATGACCAAGCCAGGCGAAAGCTGGCGCTGTCCCTGGTGGAAGGGCGGCGGCTTACCATCTCAGGCGGTGACTACATGCTATGCCCCCAGGCGGAGGACTGTGCCGGACGCAATTGTGCCCGGCGTGACTGTGCTCGGCGGCGCTGCGGATGCGGGAACTGCACACAGAACAAAACATGACAGCAGGAGGAGAAAAATATGAAAATCGCGGTAACCTATGAGAACGGTCAGGTATTCCAGCACTTCGGCCACACAGAGCAGTTCAAGATCTATGACGTACAGGACGGCAAGGTGGTGTCTGCCCAGGTGGTGGACACCAACGGCAGCGGCCATGGGGCGCTGGCTGGATTTCTGGCTGCCCATGGGGTGGAGGCCCTGATCTGCGGCGGTATTGGCGGCGGCGCCCGCAATGCGCTGGCACAGGCAGGGATTCAGCTGTTTCCCGGTGCCTCCGGAGAGGCTGATGCTCAGGTGAACGCCCTGCTGGCAAACAGCCTGGTCTATGATCCCAATACCGTGTGCGCCCATCACCACGACCATGGAGAAGGCCATGACTGCGGCAGCCACGGTGCAGGGCATTCCTGCGGCGGCCACACCTGCGGCTGAGCCTATTGGTGAAATTGCGCAGAAAATTTTCAAATTAGTTGTGACAATTGGCAAACTTCGTGGTATAATCAGATCAAGGAAACGGCTCGGGCCGTTTCCAGCAAGGCCCTCTCCGGAGGGCGGAAGGAGCTGAAAACTATGAAGTTCGTGTTTACCGACAAGAAAGTCAATCTGCCTAACAAGGTCCACGCCTACGCGGAGAAAAAGGTGGGCAAGTTAGACCGTTATTTTAAGGCGGACGCGGAGGCCGCCATTGTCTTCAGCGTAGAGAAGGGCCGCAACAATGTGGAGCTGACGATCCGCTCCGGCGGCACCATTATCCGTGTAGCGGAGAGCACCTCCGATATGTTTGCTACCATCGACGCCGCCGTTTCTTCCGTGGAGCGCCGGCTGCGCAAGAATAAGACCCGCCTGGAGAAGCGCCTGCGTCAGGACGCCTTCTCCCGCACGGTGGATGCCGAGGAGATTTCCTCCTTCGTCCCCGAGAGTGATGAGGAGGAGTACAAGATCGTCCGCACCAAGAAGTTCCCCATCAAGCCCATGACGGTGGATGAGGCGGTGCTTCAGATGGAACTGGTGGGCCACACCTTCTTCGCGTTCAAGGACGTGGATCACGACGGGCGGTTCTCTGTGGTCTATAAGCGCAACGACGGAGACTACGGCCTCATCGAAGACGAAACCTGAACTGAATCGAACAAAGAGCGAAGGGCGCGCCGCGGATACCGCGGCGCGCCCTCTTTGCGCAAATTGCACCATACAGCGAGAAAAAAGGAGGGGAAATCTTGGTTTGACAAACGGGGGAGAAGGTTTTAGAATCGAAAACTGGATTTCAAATATTGGAGGCGGAGACCCTGTGAAGATCATCATTCAAATCGCCATCATTTTCTCCATCTGCTGGGTCAGTCAGATTGTAGAAGCGCTGATTCCCATAGCCTTTCCGGCCAGCGTTATCGGGATGGTGCTGCTGCTCATCCTACTGCTGACCCGGGTGCTGCGGGTAGATCATATTCGGGAAAAGTCCGACTTTCTCCTGTCCAATATGGCGTTTTTCTTTATTCCGGCGGGCGTGAGCATCATCAACTATTTTGACATACTGGCCAGCAGCCTGCTGCCCTTTTTGGTGGTGTGTGTGGTGAGCACGGTGCTCACATTTGCGGTGACTGCCTATGCGGTGCGGCTGACCCGCGCCCTGATGGATCGGAGGAAAAAATGATGTCGGAACTGTTTGCCTCTCCTTTTTTCGGGATCGCTCTGAGCATCCTGGCTTTTTTGATCGGTGTGGAGATCCGGAAACGGACTGGACTGGAGCTGTGCAACCCGCTGCTCATTGCCATTGTGCTGGTGTCCGCGGTGCTGCTGATCTGCCGCATCCCCTACGAAGATTATAACCAGGGTGGTGCGGTCATCAATATGTTCCTGGCGCCTGCCACAGTCTGCCTGGCGGTGTCTATTTACACCCGCATCCAGCTGCTCAAGGAAAATTGGCTTCCCATCCTGGTGGGCTGTACGGCAGGGTCCCTTACCTCCATGGGCAGCATTTACGGCCTGTGCCGGCTGTTCCGGCTGGATGAGGCGGTAACTGCCTCATTGCTTCCCAAATCTGTGACCACCCCCATTGCCATTGAGGTCTCCAGCAGATTGGGCGGCATTCAGGCCATTACCGTGGTAGCGGTCATCTTTACCGGGATTCTGGGCAGCATTTTTGCGCCGCTGCTGATCAAGGTGTTCCGGGTGAAGGACCCGGTAGCGGCTGGCCTGGCCATCGGCGCCTGCTCCCATGCGGTGGGCACTTCCAAGGCTCTGGAGCTGGGGGAGACGGAGGGCGCCATGAGCGGCCTGGCTATCGGTGTATGCGGAATCCTTACCGTATTGTTCTCCCTGTTCCTTGTTCCATAAAAAAGGCAGGCGCCGGCATATGCCGGCGCCTGCCTTTCTTTTTCAATGAGAGCGGCCGGAGAGCATGGCGTTGAGCTCCGCCTGGGTGCAGTGGTAATCTCCGTCGCCGCTGCGCCGGTAAGAGCCCCGGACCATGTCGCCGCCGATGTATACCGGCAGCTGATCCTGCTCCGCCATAGGGACGCGGATGGCCACAATTTCCTTGCCCTCCACGGTGAGGATCTGGATGTCCTCCTCCTTCAGCAGGTTGACGCTGACCACTTTGGGGTCGGACAGCAGGGCGGTAAATTCCTCCACCAACTCCTGGGGGTCCAGCAGTCCCTGCGCCCGGAGCGAGCGGTCGGGCAGCTCCTCCACCCCCAGCAGAATCACTCCGCCGTAGGAATTGGCGAAGGCGGAATAGGTTTCCCAAATGCTGTGGGGCAGCCCGCCGGTGGCCAGCTTGGCTTCCAGACGGTTGTTTTCCCGGTAATGGGCAATCTGACTAACGTCAAACATGGGCTGCCTCTCCTTTCAGCGGCTCAGGAAGGCTTCCAGCTTGGCCCCGTCCTGGTAGCCGTAGCCGTACAGCCGGTCCATGGCCAGGCCGTTGCGCTTGAGCGTGCTGATTCCGTCAATATCCGCAGGAGCCAGCAGCAGGGCCTTGCCCTGCTTTTCCAGCTCGATGACTTCTTCCACTGCCTGATTGTACCGCAGGTGCCGCTGAAGCAGAGCCTCTAGTGCCTTGGGATAGGTGTGGAGCGCCAACTGGGCGATGTGGGGGTGGCTAAGAGCCGGGCGGCGGAAGTCCCGGGGACGGGTGAGAAGCACCACGATCCTGTCACAACCGTCGGCCAGGGCCTTCCGATAGGGGACCGGGTCGGCTACGCCGCCGTCGAAATAGGGGATGCCATCAATGCGGTAGGGGCGGCAGGCAATGGGCAGGCAGCAGGAGGCCTTGACCACGGAAAAGTCGTCCGGATGAACGTCCGCGCGGGTAAAGTAGCGGGCCAGGCCCGTCCGGGCGTCAGTAGCCACCGCAACATATTGGCTGGGATTGGATTCAAAGGCGGAGTAGTCGATGGGGTCCTCCCCCTGGGAGTCGCTGAGAGTGGAATAGATATAGTCCACGTCCACATAGGAGCCAGTGGTGACAAAATTATGCAGGCTCATATATTCCCGCCGAGAGGCGTAGTTGGTATAAAACCGGCGGTTGCGGCCGCGCTGTCCGGCTAAATAGGAGACCAGGTTGGCGCTGCCGGCGGATACACCCAGACAATAGGCAATCCGGATATGATGATCCTGCAGGTAGTCGTATATACCAGCGGTGTAGATGCCACGCATTCCGCCGCCCACATCAATGATACCGACCATAAGACACAGCCTCCCTGTTTGATAAAGTAAAAAGCCTTGAAACCAAATGGTTTCAAGGCTTTGTGGTGCGCGAGGCGGGACTTGAACCCGCACGTGCGTAATGCACACTAGAACCTGAATCTAGCGAGTCTGCCAATTC
>CALWXT010000024.1 GCA_944385575.1 uncultured Flavonifractor sp.
TTGGCGGCCTTGGCGTGGTTGATGGACTCCACGGTCTGGGGCATGATGCCGTCGTCGGCGGCCACCACCAGGATGGCCACGTCGGTGATCATGGCGCCGCGGGCACGCATGGCGGTAAAGGCCTCGTGGCCGGGGGTATCCAGGAAGGTGATGACCTTGCCCTGGACGTTCACCTGGTAAGCGCCGATGTGCTGGGTGATGCCGCCGGCCTCGCCCGCCGCCACGTGGGCGTTGCGGATATAGTCCAGCAGGGAGGTCTTGCCGTGGTCGACATGGCCCATGACCACAACCACGGGGGCACGGGGGAGCAGATCCTCCTCCTTGTCCTCGGCAGTGTCGATGAGCTTCTCCTCGATGGTAACGATGACCTCATGCTCCACCTTGCAGCCCAGCTCCTCAGCGATGATGGCGGCGGTGTCGAAGTCGATGACGTCGGACAGAGAGGCCATGACGCCGTTCTTCATCAGGGTCTTGACCACCTCGGCACCGGTCTTCTTCATCCGGCTGGCCAGCTCACCCACACCGATCTCATCGGGGATCTTGACGGTGAGGGGGGTCTTCTTGGCAATCTCCAGCTGGAGCCGGCGCATCTTCTCCTGCTCCTCTTGGCGGCGCTTGTTGCCGCCCTGGAAGTTGCCCTTGCGCTTGTTGCCGCCCTGGAACTTCTGCTTGCCGCCCTGCATCTGCTTGGTCTTGCCGGCAGCCAGATCCTCCAGCCGCTGATCGTACTTCTCCAGGTTCACGTTGCCGCTCTTGCGGGTGTCCACGACCTTCTTCTCAGGCACGCGGGTGGCGGGCCGGTTCTGCTGGGGCTTGGGCTGCTCAGGCTGGGGCGCGGGCTTGGCAGCGGGCGCCTCGTTCTGGGCGGGCTTGGCAGCGGGCTGCTGGGGCTTGGCAGCCGGCGCAGCAGGCTTGTCGTTCTTAGGCTCCGCCTTGGGCTCGGCGGGCTTGGGCTCCCGGTACACATCGGCGTAGATGCTCTCGATGCTCTCCACCTGATTGTGCTGGGTCAGGTACTCAAAAATCAGGGACAGCTCCTTGTCCTCCAGGGGCTGCATGTGGTTCTTGGGAGCCGTCGCATATTTGGTCAGAATGTCGGTGATCTCCTTGGAGTTCTTATTGAAGTCCTTGGCCACCTCATGCACACGATACTTGTTGTTCAGCAAATAAGCCACCTCCAACTGGGCCGGCTTGCGCCAATAGGAAAACGCGGCGCTCTCACTGCGCTTTCTTATTGGAACAAGCGGGCTTGTTCCAATACCTTACGCCATGTCTGTTCATGGCTGCTTCTTAATGGTCAGTTTGCCCTTCGGGGCAAAGGGTTTCTTCTGAGCCTTGGGCGACCGTTTCTCCGCCTTGGGAGGGGGCGGTGCCCAGGGTTTGTTCTTTTTCTTCTGCAGGTTCTTCTCGTGGGCCCGACGCTCCTTCTGGCGCTGGAGTGCCTTGCCCGCCGCCACCTTCAGCTCCTCCGCCGCAGCGGCGCAGTGCTCCGGATCGGCCACGGCCAGCTTTTCCGCGATGGCGGACGCCAGGCCGATGTCGGTGAGCGCCAGCATGGTGCAGGCACTCCGTCCCACTGTGCCGCCCAGCTCACCCTTGGTGTAGGGCGTGGGCAGCACGGGCACCTTGCCCGCCTCGGCAAAGTGGGACGCACGGCGGAGGCTGTTGTCCGCCCCGTCGGCGGCGGTGAGAATCAGCTTGGCCTGATGGGCCCGGGCTGCGGCGCCCACCGGCTCCTCGCCTACCTCCACACGGCCCGCCTTTCGGGCGATGCTCAGCAGGTGCAGGACACTATCCATCCCCGTCACCCGCCTTCATCTGCTCGTCCAGAGCGGCATATACCTCGTCGGGCAGGGGGGCGGAAAAGGCCCGCTCCAGCGCCCGGGATTTTCTAGCCTTCTTCAGGCACTCGGGATCGGGGCACACATAGGCCCCCCGGCCGGGCTTCTTCCCCCGGAAGTCCAGGGAAACCTCTCCCTCGGGGCTTTTCACCACCCGGATCAGCTCCGGCTTGGGCTTCATCTCCCGGCAGCCCACACACTGACGCAGGGGTATCTTTTTGGGCATCCTTCTGCCCCCCTTCCGTTCCTTTTTTATTTCTGAGGACTTACTCCTCGGTCACGACCTCGTCCTCGTCCTCGAGGATCACATCGTCCTCGTCCGCCACATCCTCGTCAGCGGGGGCGGACTCGGGCTTAATGTCGATCTTCCAGCCGGTCAGCTTGGCGGCCAGGCGGGCGTTCTGGCCCTCTTTGCCGATGGCCAGGGACAGCTGATCGTCGGGCACCACCACGCGGCAGCTCTTGCCCTCCTCGTGGACGTCCACACTGACCACGTCGGCGGGGGACAGAGCGGCGGCAATGTAGGCAGCGGGGTCCTCAGACCACTTGACGATATCCACCTTCTCGCCCTTGAGCTCCTCCACGATGTTGTTCACGCGCTGGCCTCGGGGACCCACGCAGGCGCCGATGGGGTCCACGTTGGGATCGGCGGACCAGACAGCCAGCTTGGTGCGGGAGCCCGCCTCACGGGCGATGGACTTGACTTCCACGGTGCCGTCGTAGATCTCGGGCACTTCCAGCTCAAACAGGCGCTTGACCAGGCCGGGGTGGGTGCGGGAAATGAGCACCTGGGGCCCCTTGGTGGAGCGGCGGACTTCCACCACATACACACGCAGGCGCATGCCCTCCACATAGCTCTCGCCCTTCACCTGCTCGCCGGGCGCCAGGAAGGCCTCAGTGGCCTCGCTGCCGGAGCCGATGCGCAGGCTGGCGGCGCCGGAGCGGGGATCAATGCGGGTGACCACGCCGGTGAGGATCTCGTGCTCCTTGGAGGAGAACTCATCATAGATCATGCCCCGCTCGGCCTCGCGCATACCCTGGATGATCACCTGACGGGCGGTCTGGGCAGCGATACGGCCGAAGTCACGGGTCTTGATCTCAATGCGGATCACGTCGCCCAGCTGGGCCTGGGGCAGCTTGGAGCGAGCCATCTCCAGGCTCATCTCGGTGCAGGGGTTGTCGACCTCCTCCACCACGTCCTTCTTGACAAACATGCGCACGGTGCCCCGCTCCTCGTCGGCCTCCACGCTGATGTTGTCGCCGGCGCCCTCGTGGTCCCGCTTGTAGGCGGACACCAGAGCCTGGGTGATCTTCTCCAGCATATAGGCCTTGGGGATGCCCTTTTCCTTCTCAATCAGGTCGATGGCGGCAAAAAACTCCGCCCCGTCCAGCTCATTAGTCTTCTGCGCTTTCGCGTTCTTCTTCGGCATAGTTCTATCTCCTTCTATCCTTAAAACCGCACGTACAGCCGCACCTGGGCCACGTCTTTTTTCAAAAAGGTCTGAGGCCCGGCGGCGGTCTCAATGGTCACATCGCCGTTTTCATAGCCCTTCAGAAGCCCCACGTGCTCCTTCCGGCCATCCATGGCCCGGTAGAGGCGCACCTCTACCTCCGCGTCCATGAACTTCTCAAAATGCTCCGGCTTCTTCAGTGGCCGGTCAGCACCGGCGGAGGAGACCTCCAGCACATAGCTTCCCTCAATGGGGTCAGCCTCATCCAGCGCATCGGACAGGGGACGGCTCACCGCTTCGCAGTCGTCGATGGACACGCCGCCTTCCTTATCAATATAGATCCGAAGGAACCACTCGCCCGCCTCCCGGACGTACTCCACGTCCCACAGGGAACAGCCGGCACCCTCCACGATGGGGGCAGCCATAGACGCCACCAGATCCGTGATCTTCGCCATCTTCGACCTCCTTGCCGGGGACTTCCAGAAAATTCCTTCCCCCGTTTTTTCAATAAGAAAGAGCGGAGCCGTAACCCCACTCTCACCATACACCTACTACTATCGTATGTACTATACCATAAAATGTCCGCTCTTGCAAGGGGTTGGGGCGATTTTTTCCTTTCTGGAGCCTGTTGCCGCTTTGTTGTTGACATAACGAAACACTTTGATACAATACTGTCATAGAGCAAAGGAGGGCAACCCATGACTGGAAGTAGTAAAGTAATCCTGGACATCCTCACCCAAGTCAAAAAGGCTGTGGTGGGAAAAGACGAAGTTCTGGGCAAGGTGCTGCTGGCCATCCTGGCCAGAGGACATATTTTGCTGGAAGACATCCCCGGCGTGGGCAAGACCACCATGGCCCTGGCCTTTTCCAAGGCTCTGAGTTTGCAATATAACCGGGTGCAGTTCACACCCGACGTCATGCCCTCGGACATCACGGGCTTTTCCATGCTGAACAAGGAGACGGGAAAAATGGAGTACCAGCCCGGCGCGGTGCTGTGCAACCTGTTCCTGGCCGACGAGCTCAACCGGGCCACCAGCCGTACTCAGTCCGCCCTGCTGGAGGCTATGGAGGAGGGCCAGGTGACGGTGGACGGGGTGAGCCACCCCGTGCCTCAGCCCTTCCTGGTCATCGCCACCCAGAACCCGGCGGGCGCCTCGGGCACCCAGCTGCTGCCCGACTCCCAGATGGACCGGTTTATGGTCCGCCTGTCCATCGGCTACCCCGCTCCGGCGGACGAGATGGACATGGTGCGCCGCAAGCAGAAGGGCAATCCGCTGGAGCAGGTGGAGCAGGTGGTAGATCTGGACGGTCTGCGCCAGCTGCGGGAGCAGGCCGACAGGGTCTACGTCTCCGACGAGATTCTGGACTACATCATCCGGCTGGTGAACGCCACCCGCACCCACCCCATGATCGTGCAGGGGGCCAGCCCCCGGGCCTCCTTGGCCCTGACAGCCATGGCCAAGGCCGCCGCCCTCACCCTGGGGCGGGACTATGTGAACCCCGAGGACGTGTCCATGGTGTTTGACGACGTGGTGACCCACCGACTCATCCTCTCCCCCCGTGCTCAGGCCGAGGGGGGCTTCCATCCGGCGGCGGAGATCCTGCGGCAGGTATCCGCCCCAACCGTCCGGTAAGGCCATGCTCCACCGGCGGATTTCCTACGCCGCCCTGCTGCTGGCGGCGGTCGTGTTCCAGATCTTCTTCCGGTTCTACCTGTCCACCTTCACCCTGGTGCTGGTCGTCCTGCTGCCGGTGCTCTCGGTGCTGCTGAGCCTGCCCGCCCTGCTGGGCAGTTCGCTCCGCCTCACGCCGGAGGGGAACGTCCCCCGTGGCGGAGAGGCCCGCTTCACCCTCACTCTGGAACGAAAAAATCTCTTTCCCCTGCCCCCGGTGAAGGTGCGCCTTATTTGGAGCAACCAGCTCACCGGGGAGACCGGCGGCCTGGTGTGCCACCTGCTGCCTCAGGACGGAAAGGCCCAGCTCTCCATCCCCCTTTCTGCCCCCCACTGCGGGCGGCTGGTGTGCGCCGTCAAGAGCGCCTGGGTGTGCGACCTGCTGGGCCTGTTTCCCCTGCCTCTGCCCGGCAAGGCCCGGGCAGCCCTGCTGTCCCTCCCCCTGCCGGCGGAGGTGCCCGCTCCCGATGAGCTGGAGGCTCCCCGCTCAGGCGGCGTGGTATTGAAGCCCCGTCCCGGCGGTGGGCCGGGTGAGGATTACGACCTGCGGGACTACCGGCCCGGCGATCCCCTGCGCTCCATCCACTGGAAGCTGTCCTCCAAGAAGGACGAGCTGGTGGTGCGGGAGACTTTGGAGCCTCGTCAGGCGGAGGTCATCCTCACCTACGACCACTTCGGACCTCCGGAGGAGCTGGATCAGGTCTTTGACCGGCTGGCCGCCCTGTCCCGCCTGCTGCTGGATAAGGGCAGGACCCACCATATCCAGTGGGCCGCTCCGGCCAGCGGCGAGGTGACGGACCGGGCTGTGGATTCTGAGCGAACCCTGCTTGCCTGCCTGGATATTGCCTTTTCCATGGAAGCGCCCCCTGCGGGCCGCTCCATCCTGGATGAGGCTCTGAAGGTGCCGCCCTCTGCCGGACCGCCCCTTCACTTCCATGTGACGGCTCAGGACGTGAAAGGAGGCCGGAGATGAAAAAACGTGCGCCCCGGCCCAAGCGGCCTCCTTTCCGGCCCACCCCCGCCTCGGTGGTGGGAGACGGCATCCTGCTGTTTCTCAGCCTGTACGGCACCGTGCTCTCCTTTACCTCCGCCTTTTCCGCCCAGGTCTGGCCCCCGCTGCTGCTGGCAGGCTGCGTGGTGTATACGGCGGTCAGCCTGCTGACCTGGTCCCTCCCCCGCCGCTGGTGGGCCTTCCCGCTGGCAGTCATTGCCGGGCTGTGGGGCCTGGGCCTGTGGAAGCTGCGGGAATTGCTGGTGCTGGGTGAGATCTCCCTGCGCTGCTCGGTGGTCAACACCTTCTGCACCAGTCTGGGCCTGGACGGCTTTATCCAGCCCATTGCCCAGCTGCCCGACAGCACCTGGGTTCTGTGCGCCACCGTTCTGGTGCTGGCCGTCATGCTGCCCCTGAGCCTTTTGCTGGGCCTGGCCATTCAGCGGGCCCGCTCCTTCTGGGTCACCTTCTGGGTCACCCTTCCCTTTCCGCTGGCCCCCATCTGTATTTCCGTCACTCCGGCCTGGCTGCCCCTGACGGCCCTGATCCTGGTGTGGTGCACCATGGGTCTTACCTCCCTGGTGGGACGTCAGGACCGGAAAGGAGCCACCCGGCTCACTCTGGCAGTGCTGCCCGCCGGGGCGCTGCTGCTGGCCTTGCTCACCGCTGCTATGCCCCGGGAGAGCTATCAGCGGCCCAAGTGGGCGGACACCGCCCTGGACGATCTGAGCAACTGGGCCACTCACCTGGATATCGCCCTGTTTCAGGGCAACGGTCCCTTCGGCCTGTGGGGCGGGGGCGGCTCGCTGTCCAACGCCGACGGCGAGGTAGATCTGTCCCACGCCGGGCCTCTGGGCTTCTCCGGCCGGACGGTGCTGGAGGTGGAAACCGACCTGCGGGGCCGGATCTACCTGCGGGGCTTTTCCAGCGCCGTATATAACGGCGGCAGCTGGGCGCCTTTGGATCAGGCTATTTACGACTCGGAGATCCAGTGGGGTGGGGACGACCTATCCGCCGCCGTATCCTCCATTTACCGTCCTTCCATGCACGGCTACCAACCCATGAACTTCCCCGCCCTGGCCGACCGGGCGGAGTTCCCCGACAAGGAGTACGCCAAGGTCACCGTCCGCAACGTGGGTGCCGACCCGGGCTATGTGTACACCCCCTACCACATCTTGTCCCAGCCTAATGAGCTGGGGGGTGCCGCTTTTGTGAACGATTCCTATATCGCCCGGCAGGAGGACGTGTGGACCCACAGCGTGTATGTCCAGCCTGACTGTGACCCCATGGCCGGGGCGGAGCTACCCGGGGACGCGGAGGGTCCGGAAAAGAATTACCGCATCTTTGTGCAGCGAAACTACCTGGACGTTCCGGAGGAAAGCATGGACGCCCTGGCTCTGGCCATGCAGGAGATCGCTTTGGAAACATACTACGGCTCGGATAAGCCCGCCTATCAGGAATATCGGGATCTGGTCGAGAACGGCTATGTGGTCGGCATGGATTCCTCCCGAACCCTCCCTCTGGCGCTGGCCCACGTGGTGGCCGCCTACCTGGAGGATGCGGCGGAGTACAACCCGGACACCCCCGTCACCCCGGAAGGAGAGGATTTTGTATCTTATTTCCTCACTGAGAGCCGTGAGGGCTACTGCATGCACTTCGCCTCCGCCGCCACCCTGATGCTGCGGTACCTGGGCATTCCCGCCCGGTACGTGGTGGGCTACGTGGTGGACGTGCCCGCCTCCGGCAAGGTGAAGGTGCCCGACTCCGCCGCCCACGCCTGGGTGGAGATCTATCTGGAGGGCTACGGCTGGGAGCCCATCGAGGTCACCCCCGCCTACGCCGGCGGCACTCCCGGACAGAGCGCCACAGTGGAGGCCACACCCACACCTACCGCCACACCCAAGCCCTCGGCCACCGCCGCACCCACGACCAGCGCCGCGCCTACCCCCACGCCCAGTCACACGCCCGGCGCCGGCGGACAGACGGCGCGCAAGCTGGACCCCCGGGTCATCCTTATCCCCCTGGCGGTTGTGCTGATCTTCCTGGCCTTCCCCGCCCGGCGGGGACTGGGCAGGCTCCGCCGGGAAAAGCGGTTCAAGCAGGAGAACACCAACCGTGCGGTCATTGCCGCCTACCTCCAGCTCAAGCGGTTGGAGAAGTGGGGCTGTGAGATGCCGGAGGAGATCTTTGAACTGGCCAAGAAGGCCAAGTTCAGCCCCCACACCCTGACGGAGGAGGAGCGGGCGCAGGCCGCAGACGCCGCCCGCGCCGCCGCCGCCCGGGTGGACAAGGCTCTGCCCTGGTACAAGAAGTTCTGGTGCCGCTATATCCTGGGTCTGTGTTAAACAAAAGCCCCCCCGGAGAGAAATCTCCGGGGGGGCTTTTTCTATTCCGTCAGACTGAAGAAGTTCTCCAGCCGGTTGGATTTATCAAAAATATTGTTGTACAGCAGCATCTGGTAGCCTGACACCGCCTCCTCCAGACCGGCAGGCAGGGCTTCGTTCTCCCCGTACCAGTTGCCGTCTGCGTCCCGCACGCCCACGGTGTTGATGACCGGGGCGGTTTCCCACAGCTCCAGCAGATACTTCTGGTAGCCGGTCATGGGCAGGTTGGCGGCATCCATCAGCAGGGCGGACAGGTAGTTGAGGGAGAGCTCCACTCCCTCCGCCTCGGGAATATCATAGTTGGCCCACAGGAAGAAGGGCACCATCTGCTTTTTCTGGGCCAGGGCGGTGTCCGGGTCATTCCCCAGCACATCGGTGTAGAAGTTGGTGGCCACCTGAGGCTGGTGATCGCCAAACAGCAGGATCATGGTGGGCTCATCCACCTGGGAGAAGTAGGCGATCAGCTCCTCAAAGGCCTGGTCGCTCTGGTAGACGAGGGATAAGTACTGATTCACCGTCTGGAACCGGCCCTCCAGCTCCCCGGTCAGCCACACCTCTTTTGGGAGGTTGGTCCAGGCCATCTGGTAGCCGGAGTGGTTCTGCATGGTGACGTTAAAGAGGAACAGAGGCTCCCCTGCCTCCTTTTCCTCGTACATGCGGATGAGGTTTTCGTAGTTGCAGCGGTCGGTGACATAGCCCGTTTTGGAGTCCCCCCGCATGTACTCCCGATTCTGGAAGTCGCTCTCGAAGTATACCTCGTCAAATCCGAAATTGCTGTACACCGACGGCCGGTTCCAGCCGGAGGAGCGGTAGGGATGGGCGGCAATGGTGTGGTAGCCCAGGGCCGATATCTGGCTCACCAGGGTGGGGTCCCCGTCGGACACATACATTTGATAGGGCACCGTTCCGGCGGGGAGATAGGCGGTGGTATTGCCGGTGAGGAACTCATACTCGGAATTGGCGGTGGTGCCGCCGAACACAGAGGAGTAAGCGTAGCCCTTAATGGTATTCTCCGTGAGGGAGCGGAGGAAGGGCATGGCGTCCATGTTGGTCTCCACCCCCGGCAGGACGCTGAGGTCGGAGAAGGATTCATTCATAATGACAATGACATTCACCGGGCGGGTGGTCCCGTCCGGGTCCGTCACCGTGACGGAGGTCCCGTCAGAGCCGGTCCCCTCTGTCACATTCCCCAGCGCTTCTCCGGAGTACCCCTCCGGCTTCTCCACCCGCATATACTTCAGGCACACGCTGAAATTGAGCGCCAGGCCGTTGCCTCTTGTGGTCCACATGGAGGGCTCGATGCCCTGGTTTTCCACAAACCCGGTGCAGAAGAACACCGCCAGCACCACCCCGGCAATCCCCGCCGGCGGCAGAAACCGCTGCCACGCAAAGGGGATGCGCTCCTCTTTGGGGAGCAGGGAGAGGGCCAGCAGCGCCAGCACCAGGATCAGCAGGGTATTGAGCTGCATCTGATCCAGGGAATAGTCGTAACCGCCCGCCACGTTGAGGGCAGTGCCCAGGGTGAGAAAATCCCCCGGGAACAGGGTACGGCCCCGAAAAGAGATCAGGTAGTGGTTGGTCATCCCCAGTCCCCAGGCAATGCCCAGGGCCCACTTGGCCGCCGACACCCGGCGGCCCCGGATGTAATAGAAGATCAGCTCCAACAGATAGTACCAGATCAGGTTGAGCCCAATCTGCACCGGGGAAAAGTCCTGCCAGGGATCATTATAGTTCAGGTACTCCACCAGACTGAACGCCAGCAGAGGGGCCAGCACCAGCGTGCCCCGGCCCACCCAGCGGTATTTTGCCTCCGACAGGGCCAGCCTGGGCCAGCGGAGCCTCCTTTTTTCTTTTGTCGCCGTGGAATTCGTCATTTCCTTACGCTGCCTTTACCTGGATTTTATGAATGACATTGTAGCATAAAAGTGGGAAAACGCAATGCGTCCTCCCACTTTTTAATCAAATCTTTATATGGAACGCACGGAAAGCGGCGGGCCGTCCAGAAGGATCACCCGGTCGCACAGCTCCACCACTTCTTTCTCGTGGCTGGACAGCACCACCGGCATGCCAAGGGCCCGGATGCGCTCCAGAATCCGCCCAGCCCGGGGTGCGTCCACACCGGTGAACGGCTCGTCCAGCAGCAGCAGGCCGCCCCCCAGCGCCAGTGCCCGGGCCAGAGCCAGCCGCCTGCCCATACCGCCGGACAGAGCGGCGGGAGCGCTGTTTTCCTCTCCTTCCAGCTCGGCCAGCGCCAGCCAGCGGGAAACCTCCTCCCGGCGGCTCTTGGGGAGCACGTCGGAGATGTGCTGACCTACCGTCCGCCAAGGCAGCAGCCGGTCCTCCTGAAAGAGGAGCACCGGGTCCCGAGGCGCAGTCACCGTCCCTTCCTCCACACACTGGAGCCCGGCCAGCACCCGCAGCAGGGTAGTCTTGCCGCAGCCGGAAGGGCCGGACAGGGCGGTGAGCCCGGTGTCCGGAATTTGGAGGGAGAAGCGGTCCAGCACCGTTTTCTCCCCAAAACGCGCTGTAATATTCTGGACTGAGATCACGCTTTTCCCCCTCCCATCCGCCGCAGCAGCGCGCCAACGGCCCGCTCCAGCACGAAGCTGAGCACCACCACCGTCACCGTCCAGGCAAACAGATCAGGGGTCTCCATGGTGATCTTGGCCCGGTACAGCTTGGTGCCGATGGCCAGAGCGGGGAGACAGAGCACCTCGGCAGCCACCCCCGCCTTCCAGGCCAGGCCCAGGGCGGTGGCGCAGCCGCTGGCAAAATAGGGCAGCACCGAAGGGATGTATATGAGCCGCATGGTTTTGGCCCGGCCAAACCGGTAGGCCTTTGCCAGCTCCAGCAATTGGGGGTCGGTTTGGGAGATGCCCTTGCCCACGTTTCCCCACAGCACGGGGAGCACCATCAGGGCAGACACGATGGCGGGCACCACACCGGTGGTGGGGGCCCACAGGAGCACCAGTACGATGAAGGAGGCCACCGGTACCGCCCGCACCACCTTAACGGCGGGGGTAAGCACCCAGTCCGCCGGGGCGAAGGCAGCGGTAGCCACCGCCGCGGCGGTGCCGATGACAGCGCCCAGGGCAAACCCGGCAAAAATGCGGACCAGGCTCATCCCCGCCGCCTGCCAGAAGGCGGGCTCAACCGCCAGGGCGATCAGCCGCCCGGCCACCTCCCCGGGGCCGGGGAGGAGCAGGGAGCCGTAACCTCCGGTACGCCAGTCCATAAAAACCGCCCCAAGCTGCCAAACCCCCAGCCAGAAGGCCAGGGGTATGACAGCACGCAGGATTTTGTTTTTATTCCGCGATGTAGTAGAAGGCGTCATCGGGGATGGAACCTCCAATGGAGGCGGGATCTGCGGCAAAGAGCACCTCGTAGTAATTGGAGATGGACTTCATATCCTCACCCGCCGTAAAGATCATGTTGGCCTGGGGGATGGCAGCCTGGGCAATGGCGGCCTTGGGCACGATGCCGTACTGCTCGATGAGCTTGGCACCCTCTTCCGGGTTATCCTTGATATAGTTGATGGACGCCTCATACTCAGCGAGGAAGGCCTTGACTGCCTCGGGATTCTCCTGGGCAAACTCGGTGCGCACCACCACGCAGCCCATGGTGAAGGTGCCGGCGGCTCCGGACTCGGTCCAGGCGTCGCTCAGGTCAACGGCGTCCCGCACGTCGCTGTTCTGCATCAGCACGGTGGTGGCGGCGGGGACGGGGAGCATGCACAGGTCGATCTCACCGGAGGCCATCAGGGTAGTGACCTCCTCGCTGGTCTTCCACTGGATATCCACGTCATTGTCCGGGTCCAGGCCGTTCTGGGTCAGCAGGTAGTCCAGCACATACTCGGTGTTGGTGCCCTGGTTAATGGCGTAGAGGGTCTTGCCCGACAGGTCGGCCAGGGAGTTGACGGTGTCCCCGTTCTCCAGGATGTGGAGCACACCCAGGGTATTCAGGGCCAGCAGCTGCACCTTGCCGGTCTTGTTGTACAGATTGGCGGCCACGTTGGTGGGCAGGGCGGCGATGTCCAGCTCCCCGTTGTTCAGCTTGGGCAGGATATCGTTGGCCGGGTCGGAACCCAGGGTGACGGTGTAGTGGTTGACGGTCTCGCCGGCCTCATTGTCGGAGAGCAGCTTGGCGGCTCCCATGCCGGTGGGGCCATTGAGCAGTCCCAGGTTGATATCGGTGCCTTCCAGAGTGGGGGTCTCCGTCTCGGGGGCCTGGCTCTCTGTCACCGGGGTGGTCTCCACGGGGGGCGTGGATTCCTCCGGGTCGGTCTTGGGGCCGCAGGCGGTGAGGCCCAGGGTCAGGGCCAGAGCCAGGCCCAGGGCAAGCAGATTCTTCTTCATGGCGTCTTCTTCCTTTCTATGCTTGTTCCAGTATGGTCTGATCCAAAATGCGGATGGTGCGTCCCCGGTGGGAGATGGCCCCCTGGGATTGCAGATCGTCCAGCGCCCGGTAGAGGGAGGCACGGCTCACCCCCAAACGCCCGGCCAGGCCGGTCAGAGAGCAGTCCAGAACCACAGTTCCCTCCGCGGCGCGGCTCAGCAAATACTGGGTCAGCTTCCGCCCGGCGGTGCCGGCGGTGAGGGCGTCGATCTTGCCGGTGAGAAACCAGATCCGCTGGGAGAGATAGGTCACATAACTGCGGCCCACCTGAGGCCAGCGCTCCATCCACTCCTCAATCAGGGACTGGGGAAAGAGCAGCAGGCGGCAGCGGGTGCGGGCAGTGAGGGTGGTAGCGTAGTCGTCCCGCTGGTAGAACAGGGCCGCCGCGCCGAACAGATCTCCCGGCTTGAGCACGCTCATAATGAGGGCCCCCTTGTTCACCTGCACCTTCCCTTCCAGCACCACGCCCAGGCAGCGTTGGAAGTGGGCGGGATCATAAATCACCTCACCCTTCTCCGCCCGCTGCCAGATGGCCCGCCGGTCGGACAGGGCCGCCTCCAGGGCTTCCTCCGGCGCGCCGCGGAACAAAAAGGTATGGGTCAGCAGCCCTTTCAGGGCCTCCCGTTCCTCTGTCATCCGCCACCCGCCTCTCATTTTTGTCTCAGATGATACAGTTAGTCTACCATGCTTCCTGAAAAAGTCAAGCGCCATTTCCGCCTTTCCCCCATACAATGGGTTAAAAGGAGGTGACCTATCCATGTCAAACTGCTGTCACAAGAGGGAGCAGGTAATGGACCGCGCCCGCCGGGTTGCGGAGGAAATGCTGGCCCGCAGGGACCTGGAGCCCGACCCCACCTGTGAGGAAGAACCCATGAAGCGCTACATACACAGCATCCCCTGCTGCTGCCCCACCTGGCCGACCGGCGGGACGGTGGAGCTGGACGGTGTCCTGGAGGCTCTGGCCCGCCAGAACCAGCTGCTGCTGGACATCCTCAGCTCGGTAAACGCCCTGAGCGCGGCGGTGCTGAGCATCCAGTCCCGGATGTAACGAAAGCCTGCGGCGGGATATGCTCCGCGCCGCGGGCTTTTTTCTGACATTCTTCTGAAGATGCGCAACTTTCTCTTGTCAGACGCCGTCTAATTGGGTATACTGGAAATTGACTGTTGACATAACAATTTCATGCTACAAATGAGATGAGAAAGGGGCGCCCCCCATGGCCCAGAGAGGGAGAACGAATAGAACGACCAGAAAGCCTGCCCGCAGGAAGAAGCGGGCCCGTTCCCCGCTGGGGCGGCTGGCACGCATCCTTTACTGCATGGTGGTGGCGCTCTCCGCCGTCATAGTGGTGACCTACGCGGGGGTGCGCATCGCCTCACGGCCTCCGGAGATCAAGGGCAACAACCCGCCCGCGGCGAACAACACGCCGTCAGGCGGTCAGCAGCCGGACGGTTCCCCCGCCGTCTCGGAGGACCCGGGCCCGCAGCGGAAGGAGTACACCTACACCTTCCTTCTGGTGGCCAGCGATCAGGTCAGCGGCAACACCGACACCATGATGGTGCTCACCTATGATACGGTGAACCAGACCGCCGGTCTGGTCTCTCTCCCCCGGGACACCATGATCGACGGGGTAAAGAAATCCGACGGCAGCCACTTCTACAAGCTCAATGGTACCTACGCCTATAACGGCATTGAGGGGCTGAAGGAAGAAGTGTCGCAGATCCTGGGCATCCCCATCGACTTCTATGTGAAGGTGAACACCCGTGGCTTTATAAGGCTGGTGGACGCCATCGGCGGGGTTGATTTCAACGTACCAGTGAACATGAACTATGAAGACCCCACCCAGGACCTGTATATCCACTTCAACAAGGGGATGCAGTGGCTGTCCGGCTCCGACGCGCTGAAGGTGGCCCGCTGCCGGCAGAATTCCTATTTTGATGAGGCCGCCGGCAAGTGGAAAACCTACGACGCCTACTCCAACGCCGACATCGGCCGCACCGAGACCCAGCGGAACCTGCTGACGGCGGTGCTGAAAAAGGCCCTGTCCCAACCTCAGAACTTTGCCACCTACTACGATATCTTTCTGGAGAACGTCCAGACCGACTTGGAAATGAGCGACCTGCTCTATTTTGCGGAAAAAGCCCTGTACTTTGACTTCTCCAACAATCTCACCGCTTCGGTACTGCCCGGGGACGGTACGGTGACCTACCACGGCTGGACTTACTGCTATCAGCTCTACCCCGACCAGGTGCTGGAGCTGGTGAACACCCAGGGCATCAACCCCTATACCACCGACCTCACCGCAGACATGCTGAACATCGCCCAGAAATACTGACAAAAAGGCCCTGACGCAGATGCGTCAGGGCTTTTTTTACGGATAGGCGTTCCAATAGGACTTCCCGGCCTCCAGGGAGATACCCCGGGCCGCAAACAGCTCGTCAATGGTGCAGAACCAGTAGCCCTGGGCATGGAGCTGATCCACAATGGCCAGGGCCGCATCCACCGACTCGGGGAAAATGTCATGCATCAGGATGATGCCGCCGTCCCTGGCCTGGCTCACCACCTCCTGGATCACCCGATCGGTGTTCTGATCCCGCCAATCCTCCGGGTCGATGGACCAGAGGATAATGGGGCAGCCCGCCCAGGCCTTTACGCTCTCGTCCAGGATGCCGTAAGGGGGACGGAGGAGAAAATCGTTGTGATCCAGGGTTTCTTTCAGCACAGACCGTGTCTTCTCCACCTGAGCATCGAAGTCCACCCGGTTCAGATCGGTGAGCTGCACATGGTCAAAGGTGTGAATGCCGATCTGGTGTCCCTCCCGGTCCATCCTCCGTACCACATCCCGGTTGGCCTCCACCTGGGCGCCGATAAGGAAAAAGGTGGCTTTCACCCCCCGCTCCGCCAGGCCGTCCAGCAGAGCTGTGGTGGTAGACCGCCGGGGGCCGTCGTCAAAGGTGAGGGCAATGAGCTTCTGCCCGCCGCTCTCCTCTTCCTCCACCTCTCCCACCAGGGGCGCGTCCGCTGTTATACTGTCGATGTCCCGCCCGTACCAGGCCAGGGCCGTCGCCCCGGCCAGAGCAAAAAGCAGCAGCAGGGTCCAGCCGGACCACCGCTGCCGCCTCCAGTTCCATTTCATATCCCGCCCGCCGCCTTTCCGGAGGTTTTTCGCCTCCTCAGTATGCGTCCGGGGCGGGGCTTTTATTCCCCTCTCGGGTCGGGGTCGCCCTCCAACAGCTCCATATACTGGTAATATGGCAGCAAAAATTCGTAGTCGGCCACCAGGGCGTCCGCCAGGTCATGGGACCACAGCAGATCGCAGTGCTCCTCCTCATGGCTGAGGGAAAAGCTCTTTTTGGCATACCAGGGGGTCAGCAGCGGGGAGGGTGCGGCCTTGGGCCGCTTGTACTCCGGCCCCTCCAGCACAAACCGGTCCTGCCGGTTCAGACGGCGGGTCAGCTTCTCCATAAAAGCCGGGTCCCGGTCCATTCTGGCCCGGAACTTGGCCATGGTCAGAGGCGGGGCCTGCCAGAAGCCCATGCCGCAGGACCAGCTGTCCGGGGTAAGCTCAAACCAAAACACCGGCACGCAGTCCCCCGTCTCGTGCGGGCGGCAGAGGCTCATCCACAGGTGATCCTTATAAGGTCCCCGTCCGAACAGCCGCCGGGCGTCCCGGTAGATGCGGGACACCTTACATACCAGCGGCAGGTCCGGATATTTTTCATGAAAACGGTCGTACACTTCAGCGCTGAGGTCCTTCATAGGGGCGAGCAGGTGGGTCTGGTATTCCTCCTTGTGGGCCTCGAACCAGGACCGCTCGTTATTGAACCGGATGCCCCACAGAAAGTCCACGGTAGCGCCGGAAAAACCTTGAAACATCGTCTTTTCTCCTTTGTAACAGGGGAAGCCCCCCGGCGGTACCGGGGGGCCTCCGCGGATCACATCATGTCTTTGCTCAGGCCGCCGGGCTCTCTGTTACCGGCTCCATGCCCGGGCCCGCGGTAGCGGTAGGCACAGGGGTGGGCGTCGGCTCCGCGGAAGGAGACGGGGTGGGCTGAGCCGAGGGGCTGGCGCTGGGCGTTGCCGTCGGTACGGCAGTGGGGGTGGCCGACGGCGTGGCAGTGGGCGTAGCCGTCGGGGTGGCAGTCGGCGTAGGGGTGGGTGTGGGAGTGGGCGTCACCGGTGTCTCGGTCATCAGGCCGGTCTCGGGATTGATGCCCAGCCGGGCGGCATCCGCGGGGTTATAGTAGTACACCGCGTCGGAGGACTTGTAGGTGTTGCGGTAGAGGAAAATGGTGTCCACCGTCTTGCCGTCTTTGTCCACCAGCTTCTGGTACACATCCACCGTATAACCGTTATAGCGGTTGTAGTTGGGGTCCCGCTGGGGAGCGCTGCCCACGGGGATGCTCTCGTCCGGCTTGTAGGTGTTCTTGTAAGCCACCTTGGAGACTACCACGCTGTACGGCTCGCCATGGATGCCGGTGGTATCGGTGCCGTAGATGGTCACATGAAGGTTGTGGCTCTTGTCCTGATAGGCCTCGATCTTGATAGGATAATCGGTGTTGTTCTTGAAGCGGAAATCCAGCTGGTCACTCCATACGGTGGCGTCGGTGCCGATAACCGGCATATAGCCGCCGTTGAAGGCATGCTTGTTGCGCTCCACAATCTCCAGATTGGCCTTCAGGGTCACCCAGTACAGCGTGGAGGACAGCTGGCAAATGCCGCCGGCAGTCGCGTCGATGCTCTGACCATTCTGATAGGTACCAGCCTTTTTATAGCCGCTGGACAGGGTGTAGGGCCCGCAATGGTCGTTGTAGGAGAACACCTCGCCGGGCATGAGGATGGTGCCGTTGACCCGGCTGGCGGCCAGATCAATGTTGTACCAGCGCTCGGCAGGGCTGGAGCACTTGGTGGAACCGGAGCCCAGCACGTCCTTGAACAGGCTGTTTTTCAGGGTCTCGGTGGAGATCTTGGGCTCAGTGAGGGTGACGGGCACGGTCACGTCGGTTCCCTCCTCCGCCTCATTCACCAGACGGCGGGCCTCCTCCACGTCAAAGTCCACCCCGGTGACCGAGGGGACTACCTCGTAGGTATCAGCGTCCAGATAGGCGTCGGCCGCCGGCACGCAGATCTCGCTCTTGATGGCGGCAAAGTCGGGCTCCACCGGCGGAGCGGTGGTAACCTGGGCCTCCACAGGGCCATAGGCCGCAGGCTCATCATTAGACAGCAGATGTCCCACCCGCTCCTCCAGCGCGGCGGTAAGTGCCTCGGTGTCAATCGTGCGGCCAGTAACGCCTTTATGGAACACCAGCTCGTTGTTCTCAAAGGTCCAGGTGGTCTGGGACTCCTGGTCGGCGCACTCCTGGATGGCCTGCTCCACCTCTCTGGGGGTTCCGTTCAGACCGGCGGAAATCCCATACCGCTGACCCACTGTCAGATCGGAGAGATAGCGCGCGCCGCGCAGGAAAAAGTTGGTGTTCTGCGCCTCGGCCGCGGCGCCCACTGCATCCTCTGAATAGACAGTAAAGGCAGCACCCGGCACTGTGTACGTCTTATCCTGACAGGTAAACTCCACCGAGAGCTGGGACAGGCGCTCCGCCATGCCCTTTTCCAGGGTGTCCACAGCCTGCTCCCGGGTCTGACCGCCCACATCGACGCCGCCGATGGTGGTATTGGGCCAGAACGTCCCGCCGCCGGCCCAGGCACACAGGCCTGCATAGCCCGCAAGCAGCGCAAGCAGGACCACAATGACCACGATGAGGACGATCCTGCCCTTACCCTTGGAGGGTTCTACCCGTTTCCCTTCTACATATCCCATGTTTCTCACTCCAGCGGTCCCGCCTTTGCAGGCTGAGGACCCAATCTATCTTCAGGGGCCGAAAAGGCCCCTTTCATGTCTCAACATTATAGTAACTCCCGCAGGGAAATGCAATTACAGAACGGTTACACCCGAAAACAGGAAACCGCTTTACAGTCCGGGGGTTTCGCTGTATCATAAAGTTACGTTCATCTTTTATCTTTTTTAAAGAAGTTATCCAGCGAATCTTTAACACTTCTGTGATACAATAACAATCGTTAAATCATTTGGGAATGCGAGGGACATGGCCCATGGCAAATTATCAAAATCGGAATACGCCCAATTCCCAGGACCTGGTGTACTGGATCATCACTGCGCTTCTGCTGGTCAGCATCTGGCCGGTGGGGCTTTTCCTGCTGCTGCGCAAGGTGCTGGGCGGTAAAAAGCGGCGGCAGTACACCACCTGGCAGCCGCCCCGGCAGGCTCCCGGCACTCAGGGTATGCCCGGCATGAACCGGAACCGGCAGGGCAAACCCATCGACCTGAACAAAGGCAAGGGTATGATGGTGGCCGGCATCGTCCTGGCGGTCATTTTCGGCATCGCCCTGGTCAGCGGCTTCCCCGCCGTGGCATTGGGCACCAGTCTGATAAACGCCCTGGCTGTCATGTCTCCGGTCATCGGCTTTTTCCTGGGCGGTTTGGCTCTGGCCTGGGCGGGCGCCCGGCGAAACAAGCAGGCCAAGCGGTTCCGGAAATACGTAGCCCTGATCGGCAAGCGGGAGAGCGTCTCCATCACCACCCTGGCCCAGGCCATGCCCACCACCTTCCGCAAGGCTTGTGCCGATCTTCAGGATATGCTGGACGAGGGCATTTTAGAAACAGGCTATCTGGACATGTCCACCGGCCGGCTCATCCTCAGCGACGAGGGTCTCCAGGACAAGCCGGAGCCTCAGAAGCAGGAGCCGGAGGAGGAGACCCAGCCCGAGGAGGCACCTCTGGACATGAGCGATGACAACGCGGTGCTCAATGAGATCCGTCGGCTCAACGACGACATCGACGACGAGGTCATGAGCCGGAAGATCGACCGCATCGGGGAGATCACCGGCAAGATCTTCGCCTATCAGAAGCAGCATCCCAACCGGGCCGGACAGCTGCGCAGCTTTCTGAACTACTATCTCCCCACCACCCTGAAGATTCTCAAGGCCTACGCCCGGATGGAGGAGCAGGGCATCGAAGGAGAGAACATCCGCTCAGCCAAGGAGCGCATTGAGGGCATGATGGACAAGGTGGTGGACGGTTTTGAGAAGCAGCTGGATAAGCTCTTTCAGGACGATGCCATGGACATCGCCACCGATGTACAGGTGCTGGAGCAGATGCTGGAAAAGGACGGCCTGTCCGGGAACGGCGGCATGACTTTAGGCGGTTAACAAAAGGCAGACACCGGTCCGGTGTCTGCCTTTTCTTTAAAACTCGATCTCCTTGCGTGCCATAACGCCCTTGTCATAGGGGTGCTTCTCCTTCCGGACATGGGTGATGTAGTCCGCCCGGTCGGCCAGCTCCTGAGGTAAGCTGTGGCCGGTCATGACCACCTCCAGCCCCTCCGGCCTGTTGTCCAGGAAGGCGCACAGCTCGTCCATGGGCAGAAAGCCCCGGGAGGCGTCGATGACCTCATCCATCACCAGCAGCCGGGCCTGCTGCTCCACCGCCAGGGCCGTGGCCTGCCGAAACAGATCCTGGCAGTTGCGGGCGGTGGCCGCCTTCTCCTCCTCATTCATCTGGAAGGTAAATTTGTGGATCTCCTTGGTGCGCAGCACCGTCAGCTCGGGAAAGCGCTCGGCTGCCTTCACTTCGCCGCTGGCTCCGCTCTTTAAAAACTGAGCAATGACCACCCTGCGGCCCCAGCCCGCGCAGCGGAAGGCCAGGCCGAAGGCCGCCGTGGTCTTTCCCTTTCCGTCGCCGTAGTAGATCTGAACCAGTCCCTGTTGATCTGCCATGGTGTCACCTCATTCTGTAAGATGGGTCCAGTATAGCAGAGGCATTTGACCGGCGCAATACGGAACGGGATGCGATTCACAATTCGTTTACATAACCTTTAAATTCTATCCACCTTTCCTCTGGAAAAGGGTGGTATCTTATAGTCACAGCCAAGCTGAACGAAATAAAGGCGGGCGCCGGGAACGCGCGGAAGGGAAATGCCACCGCAGCGCGTTCAGACCACCGGGCAGCCTTTGTGACTGCCCCCCGGCTGTGGGGGCAGACCAGAAACAACACGCGGCCGCGTGTTAAAATAGAATAAAAGGCGATTCTGCGGGCGGCGGGGCCCGTTTTTCTGCTCACTTCCGGGCCTTATCCCGCACATAAATGTGTTTGACATGGGGAAGACTGGTTTGGCGCACGTCCACCTCAAACCGGGGCAGGTAACGCACCAGCTGGGTCAGCTTGGAAAAGCCGAAATTTCGAGGGTCAAAGTCGGGCTGTTTCTTTACCAGCAGGTTGCCCAGATCCCCCATGAAGGCGTACCCGTCCTCGTCGGCCATGGTCTCCACCGCGTCGGCAATGAGCTCCACCACCGCGCGGGGCACCCTGGATTCCGGCTCCGGCGGCTCAGGCGCGGGAGCGGGCGCCGCCTCTTCCTTCTTTTTGGCGGGTTTCTTGGTCTTGGCCTGCTTCTCCGGTTTGGGCTCCTCCGCCTGAGCCTTTTCTGCCGCGGCGGAACGGATGACCTCGATATACACGAACTTGTCGCAGGCCACAATGAAAGGCATGGGAGTCTTACGCTCCCCCATACCGTACACCTTCTTGCCCGCCTCCCGCAGGCGAATGGCCAGGCGGGTGAAGTCGCTGTCGCTGCTCACCAGTACAAAGCCGTCCACCTGGCCGGTATAGAGGATATCCATGGCATCGATGATCATGGCCGAGTCGGTGGAGTTCTTGCCGGTAGTATAGCCGTACTGCTGTACCGGCGTGATGGCGTTTTCCAGCAGCAGCGGCTTCCAGGAGGCCAGGTTGGGGGTAGTCCAGTCACCGTAGATGCGCTTGATGGTGGGAGTACCGTACACCGCCACCTCCGCCATCACGTCGCCAATGGCGGAGCGGGGCGCGTTGTCCGCGTCAATGAGCACCGCCAGGCGCAGGTCCTTCTGTTCCGCCATATGCTCCCTCCGTTCAGGCCTTCCGGGACTGTACGATCTGCTCCACCTGCTGCAGCTGCTCCACCGTGTTCACACCCAGCATCTCCTGGGGCGTGCAGGTGGGGCAGGCATTCACCTTCCCGCCCTTGCCCAGGATGTAGGCCGGGGCGTCGGTGAGGTAGTACTCTCCCTGAGCGTTGTTGGGCCTGAGCTGGTCAATGGCCTCCCACAGGGCGGCGGCGCGGAACACATATACGCCCACATTCAGCTCCCGGATGGCCTTCTCCTCAGGGGTGCAGTCCTTGTCCTCCACGATGTGGGTGAAGGAGCCGTTCTTATCCCGGACGATGCGGCCATAGGGCAGCTCCTCATCGGACACGGCGGAGAGCAGGGTGCAGTCGTTGCCCTGCTCCCGATGGGTGCGGATCAGGGACTCATAGGTGGCCCGCCGCATGAGGGGCATGTCGCCGTAGCACACCAGGATATCTCCGTCAAACTGGCCCAGCGTCTCCCGGGCACACTGCACCGCATGGCCGGTACCCTTCTGGGGCTCCTGCACGGCGTGGGGATAGTCGGGGAAGGCGGCGACCACCTTTTCCCGCTCGTAGCCCACTACCAGCACCACGTCCTTCTTATCCAGAAAGGACAGTTCCTCCAGCACATAGCCCAGCAGCGGCCGGCCCGCCGCCTGCCGCAGCACCTTGGGCAGGTCGATACCCTCAGTACGCAGCCGGGTGCCTTTTCCGGCGGCCAGCACCGCCGCTTTTACGTTTTGCTCCATGGTGATCCTCCTTTTGGATTTCCTGTCCCTGTCAGTATAGCACAGCCCATTTAGGCTGACAACGAACCGGTAAAAATATTTTTTGCATCTGTCACTTTCGTCTCTTGACTTTTCAAACTGCGGGCCTATAATGTAGACGCTTCCGGTAGGGTATACGGGCCCATATTCTGCTGGCAAAACCGATTCCCCCGCGTATGCCCGGGAACCTTCTGGAGGACTGACTTTTATGCTCTCATTCTTCGCGTGCCTGATCCTGTTGATCGTGGGCTTTTTCACCTACAGCAAACTGGTGGAAAAGATTTTCCGCATCGACGACCGGCCCACGCCCGCAGTGGCACACCCGGACGGCGTGGACTACGTACCCATGAAAACCTGGCGTATTTTTCTGGTCCAGCTGCTGAATATTGCCGGCCTGGGCCCCATTTACGGAGCTTTGTCCGGCGCCTGCTGGGGACCGGCGGTGTACCTGTGGATTGTGCTGGGCACCATCCTGGGCGGCGGCGTTCACGACTTCCTCTCCGGCATGATGAGTGAGCGAAACGACGGCAAGTCCATCTCCGAGGTGGTGGGCCTTTACATGGGCAAGGTCATCACCTTCATCATGCGGGTGTTCTCCGTGGTGCTGCTGGTGATGGTTGGCGTCAACTTCTCCGTCGGTCCCGCCGACCTGCTGGCCAAGCTCACCCCTGATGCCTTCGGCACCATGTTCTGGCTGGTGGTCATCATGCTCTACTATCTGATTGCCACCTTCCTGCCCATCGACAAAATCATCGGCAAGCTCTATCCTGTGTTTGGCATCTGCCTGATCGTTATGGCCCTTGGCATCGGCGGCGGCATCCTGACCCAGATGGCCGGCGATATGCCGGAGATCACGCTGGCCAACCTGACCACCGCTCATCCCGGCGGACTGCCCAAGTGGTCCATGATGTTCGTTACCGTGGCCTGCGGCGCCATCTCCGGCTTCCACGCCACCCAGTCTCCCATGATGGCCCGGTGTATCACCAGTGAGAAGCAGGGCCGCACCATTTTCTACGGCGCTATGGTAGCCGAGGGCATCATCGCCCTGATCTGGGCTGCAGCCGGCGTCACCTTCTACACCAATCACGGCTCTCTGCTGGACGGCATGACCGGACTGAGCAATGTAATCGCGGCTGAGGGCTCCGGCGAGGTCGTCTTCCAGATCTCCACCGGCCTGCTTGGCACTGTGGGCGGTGTGCTGGCCATCATCGGCGTCATCGCCTGCCCCATCACCTCCGGCGACACCGCTTACCGGGCCGCGCGGCTCACCATCGCTGACTGGTTCCACATCGACCAGTCCAAGGTGG
This sequence comes from uncultured Flavonifractor sp., assembly GCA_944385575.1. Classification (GTDB taxonomy): domain Bacteria; phylum Bacillota; class Clostridia; order Oscillospirales; family Oscillospiraceae; genus Flavonifractor. Next base: position 23,765 of record CALWXT010000024.1, read on the forward strand.
GGCCCCGGGCCGCTCTGTCCATCCCCCTGCTGGGCGTGGGCGCCATTATCGCGCTGGCGCTGCCCTGGAATGTGCTGTGGCGGTACTTCTCCTGGTCCAACCAGACCCTGGCTATGATCGTACTGTGGACCGGCGCAGTGTTCCTGCACAAGTACGGTTTCCCGCCCAAGGCCTGTATGATCGCCGCCCTTCCCGCCACCTTCATGTCCGCTGTGTCGGTGACATACTTCTTCCAGGCCCCTGAGTGCCTAAATCTGTCCACCTCCATCGCCTATCCCGTGGGTATCGCAGTGGCCGCCCTGTTCCTGCTCATCTTTATCTGGCGCATTCTGATTTTGGGCAAGAACGACATTGCTGCCGACGCCCGCTGATCTCCTCTGTAACCGTAAAAAAGGACGCTGCCACACAGCAGCGTCCTTTTTTCTGTCTGATTACCGGACCTGTTTGCCGTCGATAAAGACCGCCTTGATCCGGCCATTCCAGTCGAAGGGATGGCCGGCAGTCACCACGATATCGGCATCCTTGCCGGGGGTCAGGGTACCCACCCGTTTCTCAATCCCGGCGATCTCTGCCGCGGTGGAGGTGATGGCGGCCAGGGCCGCTTCCTCCTCCATGCCGCCCCGCACCGCCATGGCAGCGCACAGGGGCAGGTACTGGATGGGGGTCTCCGGGTGGTCAGTGCAGATGGCCACCTTCACCCCCGCCCTGGCCAGCAGGGCAGGGTTTTCCAGGGTCTGGCCCACCAGCTCCGGCTTGGAGCGGTCGGTGAGACAGGGCCCGGTGATCACCGGTACCCCCTCGGCGGCCAGCAGCTCAGCCACCTTGTACCCCTCGGTGCCGTGGACGATGACGTAATCCAGGCCGAACTCCTTGCTGAGCCGCACCGCCGTGGCGATATCGTCCGCCCGGTGGGCGTGGAAATGGGCAGGTACCTCCCCCTCCACCACCGGGACAAGGGCCTCCAGCTTAGCATCATAGTCGGGCATATCGGTGTCCGGGTCCTCATCGGCCTTGGACTGTTTGTCCTGGTACTCCTGGGCCTTGGACAGGTTCTCCCGGATGATGGCCGCCGTGGCCATCCGGGTCACCGGGGTCTCCTTGCGCTCGTTATACACCGACTTAGGGTTCTCGCCCAGGGCAAACTTCATAGCCACCGGGGCCTTGACCACCATCTCGTCCACCCAGCGTCCATTGGTTTTCATGGCCAGGAACTGCCCGGCAATGGGATTAGCCGAGCCGGGGCCGGTGAGCACCGTGGTCACGCCGCCCTCCCGGGCCTCCTGAAAGCCCCGGTCCAGGGGGTTCACCCCATCGATGGCCCGCAGCTGGGGGGTGCAGGGATCGGTGGACTCGTTGCCGTCGTCCGCTTCAAAGCCCAGAGAATCACCAAACAGCCCCAGATGGCAGTGGGCGTCGATAAACCCGGGCAGGATATGCCCGCCCTGGGCGTCCAGCCCCTCCGGGGTCTCCCCCAGCTCCTCCATGGGACCCACCGCCGTGATCTTGCCGCCTTCAAAGGTCACGTAGCCTCTGGGGATCACCGGCCCATCCATGGGATGGACCACGCCGTTATAAATAATCATGTAACCGCGCCTTTCGACAAAACTTCTCATTGACATTTTCTGGAATTTAAGCTATTCTATGCTTACAGCTTATCCAATATGTGTGTACGATCCATTCTCCCGCAGACATCTGGATTTGGGCGCCTCTCAGTGAGGCGCCCCTTTTTTATGTCTCCAGGGTATACTGCTCCACCAGGGCCACGTCCCGCTGGAGCCATTCCCCCTCCCGCCAGATACGCAGAGAGAGGATGTCGCCCGCCTGCAGCGTCTCTTTCACCGCCAGCAGTTCATCAATGGAGGTGATTTCCACGCCGTTGGCTTCCACGATGATATCGCCTACCTCCAGCTTGCCGTAGGCGTCGGAACCGGTCTGGATGCTCTCCACCCGTGCCCCGCCCGGTATACTGCCGTAAGCCATCACCGTGCGCACGGTGACGCCGATGGTGGGCCGGCCGGTGACCACGCCGTGGGCGATGAGCTCATCCACCACGGTCTTGACGGTGGCGGTGGGGATGGCAAAGCCCAGACCCTCCACCGTGCTGTCATAGGACTCCATTTTCAGGTTTGTGATACCAACCACCTGGCCCCGGTCGTTGATGAGGGCGCCGCCGGAGTTGCCGGAATTGAGGGCGGCGGTGGTCTGGAGAAGCACCATGGTGTAGCCATCCACATCCACATCCCGGTTGATGGCCGAGATGATACCGTCGGTCATGGTGCCCCGCAGCTCCTCGCCCAAGGGGTTGCCGATGGCCAGCACCGTGTCCCCCACCTGGAGGGCGGCGGAATCGCCGAACTCAGCCGGGTCCAGATCCTGCGCGTCGATCTTGAGCACTGCCAGGTCGGTCTGCACGTCATAGCCCACCAGCAGAGCGGGGTATACCTGGTCGTTCTGGAGTACCACATCCACTTGGGCGCAGCCCTCGATCACGTGGGCGTTGGTGATGATGTAGCCGTTCTCCGTCATGATGACGCCGGTACCGAAGTACAGCCCCAGATCCGAGCTGCCCCGGATGCTGACGATAGAGGCAATATTCTCCTGATAGATCTGCTGAAAGCTGTGGGCTGCTCCTTCCGGGAGGTCAGCGATGGTCAGCGTGGTTCCGTCCCCGGTGGGCGCCCGCTCCACTGTGGTGGCGGGTGCCTTCTGCTGGTCATCCGCCCCGCCGCCGGAGGCGGGCTGCCGGCCTTCCTGGCGGAACTGAGCCTCCACCTCTGCAAGGCTGGCGGCATCCCAGGCCCGCAGAAGCACCGCGCCGCCGATCAGCAGCAGCAGGGAACAGAGAAAGAGCACCACCGCGATCCCTCCGCCGCGGCGTCTGCGGTGAGCGCTGGGAGAAGGCGGTGCGGGCCGGACGGCCGGCCGGAGATCGTCTTGGTCGTAGTAGTAGCCCCGCATAGTTCCCCCTTACGCCAGGGTGAGCGTGAACACGAACTCCGTCACGCCGTCCTGGCTGGTCACGGTAATGTTTTCCTTGTGATTGTTCAGGATGGTCTTGACGATATACAGGCCCAGACCCACGCCTTCCCGGTCCACACTGCGGGATTTGTCGCTCTTGTGGAAGCGGTCAAAGATCATGGCCAGCTCGTCAGGGGGGATGGTCTGCCCGGTATTGCGCACCGAGACATAGGCCTTGCCGCCCTTGGTGCTGATGGAAATACCCATGGTGCTCCCCTCAGCGGAGAATTTGATGGCGTTGTCCAGCAGGTTATAGCACACCTGTGTGATAGCGTCCGGGTCGCCCCACACCATCACCGCGTCATCAGGCAGCTGGGTGTCCACATCCAGATGCCGGGAGTTGATCTTGGTCTCCAGGCTCACCAGCACCCGCAGCATCACCTCGGACACATCAAACTGCTCCTGGGCGGTGACGTTCTCAGCCGACTGGAGGCGGGACAGGTCCAGCATCCGCCGCACCAGCCGGGACAGGCGCCGGGTCTCGGAGGAAATGGTCTGGAGAGCGGCCCGCTCCTTGTCCGGTGTAATGGTGCCGTCCAGAATGCCGTCGGAGAAGCCGGCGATGGTGGTCATGGGCGTCTTGAGCTCATGGGAGATATTGGCCACGAATTCCGAGCGCCGCTCCTCACTCTTGGC
>CALWXT010000025.1 GCA_944385575.1 uncultured Flavonifractor sp.
TACTTGCGAAAAGCTCAGCACGATGAAAATAACCTCAATATTGAGGTTACAGTAGAGGTTATTTCAGATTTCAAAGTAAAAAAAGCCAGTGTTTTCAATGGTTTCAAACGACAGACTACAAAAAGTACGGTCTGAAGGCCGCCCGTCGCGCTCCCCAGTTCAGCAAGCGCTGATTTTATTTCCAAGCTATCAAAAATGCCGCCCATATGGGCGGCATTTTTCTTTTGTTTGACCCGGGTTTTGGCCTGTATGGGAAAAGAAGGGACAAGTCCGGTAAACGGTCAGCTTTTTCCCGACAAATGCATAGAATAAATTGCTTTTTTCCCTGGTGAGGTGTAAAATACCTTAGTATCTCTTTGACCGGGGAACCAAAGGAGGTTTTTCGATGGATGACCGGGTAAAGGAACTGCTGGAGCGTGTGCGGGGCACCGCTTTGGCGGTAGGTGAGGCGGCGGGTGTCACCGCCCGCTGCGCCGGCAAGTGTGCCGGGCAGATGCTGGACACAGCCAAGCTGAATATGAAGATCTTTGACCTGAAAGGGGACATCGACCGGGACCTGCAGGCCATCGGAAAGATGGTGTATGACGCCCACCGGGGCCAGGAGACCGATCATGCCGCCATGGACGCCCTGCTGGCCGGCATTGATGAGAAGTCCGCCGCTATTGAGGGCCTGAGGGAGCGGGTGGCTGTGCTACGCCGCAGCAAGACCTGTCCCTCCTGTGGAGCGGTGTGCGGACAGGAAGACAAGTATTGCAGAGACTGCGGCGCCTCGCTCTGACGCGCGCCCACCGGCCGGGCGGAAGCTCCCGCCCGGCCTCTGACAGCTAAAAAGGAGGACAAGCATATGCAGTATACCTTTGAACAGTATCAGCAGAGCGCCGACGCCATCCGGGCGAAGATCGGCGATTTCCAGCCCAAGGTGGCCATGATCCTGGGCTCCGGCCTGGGCTTCATGGGCGACGTCGTAGAAAACGCCATCGCCGTGCCCTATGGCGAGATCCCCCACTTCAAGGCATCCACCGCTCCCGGCCACAAGGGCCAGCTGGTGTTCGGTACCCTGGAGGGCAAGCCGGTGGCCGTCATGCAGGGCCGGATGCACCACTATGAGGGCTACTCCTACGAGGAGGTGGCCTATGCCGTGCGGGTGCTGCGGCTGCTGGGATGCGATACCCTGATCGTCACCAACGCTGCCGGCTGCGTCAACATGGACTGGAAGGCCGGTGACCTGATGCTTATTACCGACCAGATCAAGATCTTTATGGAGTCCCCCCTCCGGGGGGAGAATCTGCCCCAGTTCGGCGTGCGCTTCCCCGATGCCTCCCACCTGTACACCCCCGCTCTTCAGGAGGTGGCCCGCAAGGCCGCCGGTGAGCTGGGTGTGGAGCTGAAGGAGGGCGTGTATATGTACTTCCCCGGCCCCCAGTACGAGACCCCTGCCGAGGTGCGCTTTGCCCGCATCGCCGGGGCGGACGCTGTGGGCATGTCCACCGCCCCCGAGGTCATCGTGGCCGGCCACTGCGGTATGCAGGTGCTGGGCTTTACCCTGCTGAGCAACATGGCCGCCGGCATTCTGGATCAGCCTCTCTCCGAGGAGGAGGTGCTGGAGGCTGCTGCCGCCTGCCGGGACAAGTTCTCCAAGCTGGTGCTGGCCTGCCTGAAGCAGATCGGGTAAGAACAACGAGAAGGAGACAGAACTTTTATGTCCATTCTGATTCATAACTGCACCGCCGTTCTGATGGACCAGGCGGGTACGGTCCTTCCCGGCGCCTATGTGACGGTGGAGGGAAGCAAGATCACCTGGGTAGGCACCCAGCGTCCCCAGGGGAGCTTTGAGCAGGAGATCGACGGCAAGGGCAACGTGCTCATGCCCGGCTTTGTCAACGCCCATACCCACGTGCCCATGACCGCCATGCGGGGCTACGGCGACGGCAACAATCTCCAGGACTGGCTGCACAACTATATCTTCCCTGTGGAGGCCAAATGGGACGACCGGGCCATCCGCGCCTGCACCTCTCTGGGCCTGGCGGAGATGATCGCCTCCGGCGTCACCGCCATTGCCGACATGTACGGCCACACTGACGCGGTGGCTCAGTCTGTGGCGGCCAGCGGCATCAGCGCCAACCTGAGCTGCGGCGGTGTGCAGTTCTGCGATGGCCTGGACCCGGCAACCCACCATGACTGCGTGGTGCAGCGGGAACTGACCGAGAAGTGGCACGGCTACAATGACGGTCAGATCCTGGTGGACGCCTCCATCCACGGTGAATACACCTCTCATAAGGAGCTGTGGCAGTGGATGGCGGACTACGCCAGGGAGCACGGCCTGGGTATGCACGTGCATATCTCCGAGACCCGCACCGAGCACGAGGAATGCATTGCACGCCACGGCAAGACCCCCATCCAGACCCTCAATGACTATGGCGTGTGGGATGGCCGTGCCATTGCCGCCCACTGCGTGTGGACCACGCCGGAGGACTGGGCCATCATGGCCCAGAAGGGGATCTCCGCCATCCATAACCCCATCTCCAACCTGAAGCTGGGCAGCGGTATCGCCCCGGTACCTGCCATGAAGAAGGCGGGGGTCAACGTGTGCCTGGGCACCGACGGCGTGTCCTCCAACAACTGCACCGACTTCTTTGGCGACCTGAAGTTCGCCGCCATCCTGCACAACGGGGCCAACTGCGATCCTCTGGCCATGCTGCCCATCGACGCGCTGCGGATGGCCACCTGTGACGGCGCCCGGGCCCTGGGCCGCAAGACCGGTACCATCCAGGCCGGTTATGAGGCCGACCTGATCCTGGTAGATTTCTCCCATCTGAACCTGACTCCCTGTCACAGCGTACTCTCCAACCTGGCGTACGCCGCCCATGGCAGCGACGTGTGCATGAATATGGCCCGGGGCAAGGTCATATATCAGGATGGAGAGTTCCGCACCATTGACCTGGAGCGGGTGAAGCGGGAAGTGGCGGATTATGTCCTGCCTCTGCTGTTTGCCCAGAAGTAAGGAGGACTATCGTTGTCTAGCCCAAAGAAGAACACCTTTTACGGCGCTGCCGCCTTCCTGACCATGACCACCATCCTGGTGAAGGTCATCGGCGCCATCTACAAGATCCCGCTGACCGCCCTGCTGCCCGATGAGGCCTACGGCGACTTCAACGCGGCGTACAACATCTACACCGTGTTTCTCACCATCTCCACCGCCGGTTTGCCGGTGGCCCTGTCCAAGACGGTGAGCGAGTGCAACGCCCTGGGCCTGCACAACCAGAAGGAGCGGGTCTTCCGGGTAGCCCTGGCAGCCTTTTTGGTGATGGGCACCCTGAGCTTTTTGTGCATGTCCGTGTTTTCGCCTATCGTGGCCAAATATGTGCTCCAGAATGAAAAGGCGGTCTTTGCGGTGCTGGCCCTGTCTCCCGCGGTGCTGTGTACCTGCTGCTCCGCCTTCCGGGGCTATGCCCAGGGCCACCTGAACATGGTGCCCACCGGCGTGTCCCAGGTCATTGAGGCCCTGTGCAAGATGGTGCTGGGCTTGGCGCTGGCCATGCTCATTCTGAACTCCGCCATCCAGCCCGAGGATACCCGGGACCGGCTGGCTGCTGCCGGCGCCCTGGTGGGCGTGTCCATCGGCGCTATCCTGTCTCTGGTCTATCTGATTTTCAACCATATCCGTACCAAGCGGCGGGAGCATGTCCAGGCTACCGATACTCCCGACGGGAGCGGTACCATCCTGGTCAAGCTGCTCAAACTGGCCATTCCCATCAGCCTGGCGTCTTCCACCCTGTCCATCGTCAACCTCATCGACACCGGCCTGGTACAGAGCCAGCTGCAGAGCGTGTTTGCCGCTATGGGGGACGGCCTTACCGGCGTGAGCAACAGCGTGATGGATATTTTCCCCAAGGCGGAAGTCCTGTTCCGGGAGAACTTTGCTGCCTGGCAGGCCGAGGTGCTGGTGGACCCGGACACCAAACTGAACCCGGTGCTGGATTCCGCCCGGTCTCTGTACGGTATTTACAGCAAGACCATGAGCGTCTACAACCTGCCCTTTAACCTGATGGTGCCCTTCACCGCCTGCATCGTCCCCGGTGTGTCCGCCTGCATTGCCCGGCGGGACCGGCTGGGTGCCCGCCGCACCACCGAGTCCGCCCTGCGGATTTCCGCACTGGTGGCCATGCCCTGCGGCTTCGGACTGCTGGCGCTTGGCGGCCCCATCATTGAGCTGCTTACGGTGAATAACGTGGACACCTCCATTGCCGGGCCGCTGTTGTCCATTCTGGGCATTGCCTCCATCTTTGTGTGCATCCAGGTGGTAGCAACCTCCATTCTCCAGGCCAACAGCATTGTCAGCCTGCCCATCATCACCATGGTGATCGGCGGCGTGTCCAAGGTCATCGTCAGCTATGTCCTGGTGGGCAACCCCAGAATCATGATTTACGGCGCGCCCATCGGTACCCTGACCTGCTTTGTGGTGGTGAGCGTGCTCAATCTGATCATCATTAAGCGGATGGTGCCCCATCCGCCCCGGTATCACCTGGCGTTTATCAAGCCTACTGTCGCCGCCGCCATTATGGGAGCGGCCGTCTGGGCCGTCCACGGCCTGCTGACCAAGGTGTTCAGCGGCTCCTTCCTGATGGACGCCGTGGCTGCCGCCGGTGCCATCCTGGTGGGCGTTGTGGTGTATGCCGTTCTGGTGGTGCTGCTGCGCGTTCTTTCCAAGGAAGACCTGGAAATGATGCCCAAGGGGGACAAAATCGCAAAACTCTTGCATATTCAGTAAGCTTTTTTGGAAAAAAAGGTTGCAGGAGGCCTTGAAATATGGTAGATTTTCAGTATAAGGATTCATATAATGTCAAGGACCTGGAGGAAATCGTCCGCATCCTCCGCGCGCCCGGGGGCTGTCCCTGGGACGCGGAGCAGACCCACCAGTCCATCCGCCGCAACTTCCTGGAGGAGGCCTACGAGGCGGCGGAGGCCATTGACGAGGAGAGTCCGGAGCATCTGAAGGAGGAGCTGGGCGATGTGCTCCTCCAGGTGGTGTTCCACGCCCGGATGGAACAGGAGGAGGGCCGCTTCGACCTGGACGCCGTGGCTGACGGAGTGTGCAAGAAGCTCATCTACCGTCACCCTCATGTGTTCGGGGACGTGAGCGTGTCCGGTACCGGCGAGGTCCTGTCCAACTGGGAGGAGCTCAAGCGCAAGGAAAAGGGACAAGCCACCAATACCGACGCGCTGGAATCTGTGGCCCGTTCTCTGCCGGCTCTGTGGCGGGCGGAGAAGGTACAGAAGAAGGCCAAAAAGGCCGGCTTTGACTGGCCGGATATCTCCGGTGCATTGGACAAGCTGTCTGAGGAACTGGAGGAATTGAAAACCGCCGCTGCCCAGGGTACCAATGTGGCGGAGGAACTGGGTGATCTGCTCTTTTCGGCGGTGAATGTGTCCCGGTTCTTGAAGGTGGATTGTGAAGATGCCCTGAACCAGGCTACCGACAAGTTCATTGGCCGGTTCCGCAAGGTGGAGGAGCAGGCCGGGGAGCGTCCCATGACGGAGATGACCCTGGCTGAGCTGGACCAGCTGTGGGAGCGTGCCAAGGAGACGACTTAAAGGCGGCGACGCCTTAAGTATAACAGGGGGGGACCCCGCGAATCACACAGGAGGAATGATCGACATGAATAAGGCTGAACTCATCAACGCGGCTGCCGAGAAGGCCGGCCTGTCCAAGAAGGATACTGAGAACGCCATCAACGCTGCCATTGAAGTGATCTCCCAGAGCCTGGCCGAGGGCGACAAGGTCCAGCTGGTGGGCTTTGGCGCTTTTGAGGTGAAGTGCCGTGCCGAGCGCATCGGCCGCAACCCCAAGACCAAGGAGAGCATTAAGATCCCCGCCTCCAAGGTGCCCGTGTTCAAGCCCGGCAAGGCTCTGAAGGACATCGTGTCCGAGTAAGGAACGTAAAATGTGGGACCGCCGCCATCATGCGGCGGTCCTTTTTTCAGGAGGAACAGCATGCGACTGGATAAATGGCTCAAGGTGTCCCGGCTCATCAAGCGGCGGACGGTGGCCAATGAGGCCTGCGACAACCAGCGGGTGACCGCCAATGGCCGGCCGGTAAAGGCCAGCTATGAGGTGAAGCCGGGTGATGTGCTGGAGCTTCGCTTCGGCGAGCGCACTGTAAAGGTGGAGGTGCTCTCCATCAACGAGCACGCCGGCAAGGCGGAAGCCGCCGCCCTGTACAAGGAGCTGCTTTGAGTGAACAGAAAAGGGACGCCGCGGAGGCAATTCCGCGGCGTCCCTTTTGTTTGTAACCGGCTGGAAAGGATTTGTCATGGGGCTGTCACGCCTTTCCCGGCGGGGTGTGCTAAGATAAAAGTGGGAAGACATCATGGAACGCTTTTTGGGAAAGGAAGTGGATGCATGATGAAACGACTGCTTGCGTTGGGCCTGTGTCTGGCCCTGCTGTGTCCCTCCGTCCTGGCGGCGGAGGAGAAGGAAGGCACGTGGATGCGCGCCGAGGGAGACAAGAGCTACGTGACGATCCGCCTCCCCTGTCCCCAGGGGGCGGAGCTGGACTGGCAGGACAGCCGGCGGCTGGCGGTGCGGTATGCCGACACCGGGGAACCAGTGCCGCTCTCCAGCAGCCTGAAATGGGGCGAATGGATCTTTGCCACCGTGCCTGCCGAACATGCGGGCCGTCCACTGGAAGTGTTTCTGGGGGAGGAGCACCGCTTTCCCGACTGCATCACCTACTGGGAGGACCTGGAGCTGTATGCGGAATACTATGGCGGCGACGACCTCTACCTCCGGGGCGTTGTCCGGGGCGACCAGGCGGGGAACCTGAATCCGGAGCAGGTTCTCACCCGGGCGGAGGCATTTGCCATGGTCTGCCGCCTGCTCAGCTTGGAGCCCGACGGCGGCCCTGGTTACAGTGATGTGGCTCCGGGGGACTGGTACTGCGGCGTCGTCTCCGCCGCCCGGAACGCGGGCCTTGCCGCGGAGGTTTCCTGCTTTTATCCCAACCGGCCGGTGACCCGTGGTGAGTTTACCGTGCTGCTGGCCAGAGCCATGGAGCGGGTGGGCTGGCTCACCTGTTCAGAGGGTACGGCAGAGGAGCTGGAGCTGGCTGACGCCGGGGAGATTCCGGGGTGGGCCCTGAGCGCTTACCTGGCCTTTGCCAAAGCCAATGTCCCCCTGATCCAGACCTGGCAGGAGACCGGCGAGCGGGACCCCAATGACGGCGGCCCCGTCTATGCCTATCTGGCCGAATGGGAGAAGCCCGTTCAGCGGGGCGAGGCCATGCAGTTTCTCAACAGTGCCCGGGAACAGCTGCCCTGGTACCCCAGCCAGGCAGCTATCGACTATGGCTTTGACCGGGAGATGCCGGTGATCGACGGTTCCACTTCCACGTACCCCTACACCCTGGCGGTGTACGGCGCCCTGTTTGGTGCCTCCGCCAATCACCCCCAGTTCCCGGAAAGCCACTCCAAAAGTTTCTATTCCTATGACCGGCTCATCAGCGGGGAGGCGGACATTCTCTTTTCCTCCACCAAGCCCACCCAGGACACCCTGGACAAGGCGGCAGCCGCCGGGGTAAAGCTGGAACTGATCCCCATTGCCTACGACGCCATGGTATTCTTCACCAATGGGGACAATCCGGCAGACGGACTGACCATGGAACGGATACGAAACGTATATGTGGATAACGCATATACGAATTGGAATCAGATCGGCGGGCCGGACGCCAAGCTGGTCCCCTTCTGCCGCAACCGGGACAGCGGCAGCCAGGCCCAGATGGAGGAGTTTTTCCTCCATGGTGCGGAGATCCACCCACACATCCAGCGGGAGACCACCTCGGTGGCCATGGCCTCGGTGCTGACCGATGTGGATGAGGCCCGGAAAGAAAATCCCCTGACCTACGGCCTGGGGTACAGCATCTACTATTACTATCACCAGACCATCCCTGTCCTGCTGGAGCCAGACGCACTGAAGCTGCTGAAGGTGGAGGGGGTATACCCCACCGACGAGACCATTGCCGACGGCAGCTATCCGCTGGCGGGCTATAACTATGCGGTCATCCGTGCCGACCAGCTGGAAAACTCCGCCGCCAGGCGGATGGTGGACTTCATGCTCAGCCCGGCGGGGCAGGAGTGTGTGTCCAATGCCGGCTTCGGCCCCCTGCGGGCCAGCTGAACGGTCTGAATGAAATAAAAAAGGGCCCTGCCGCTCAGCGGCAGGGCCTGTTTCTATATCTGCTTACTTGCGGCCGCCCCGGCGGGAGCTGCGGCGCTCCGCCTGGCGCAGCTCGGACAGCTTGCTGTCCGAAGCGGCCATAAACTGCTTGAGCCGATCCTCAAAGCTGGTGGGCTCGGCCGGAGCGGGCTTGCCCCGGAACCCCATATTGCCGCCGCCGTGACCGGCGGGACGGCCCATAGGACGACCCTGGCCCGCGGGACGGGGCGGGGGATCCATAGCCTTCTTGATGGAGAGGTTGATGCGGCCGTTCTCGTCAATGCCGATGACCTTGACCTTGACCTCCTGACCTTCCTTCAGATGCTCCTTCACATCATTGACATAGGTATAGGCGATCTCAGAGATATGCACCAACCCCGACTTGCCCTCCGGCAAGGCGACAAAGGCGCCGAACTTCGTGATCCCCGTGACCTTTCCTTCCACAATCGAACCAACACCAAACTCCATAACTGCCAGCAAAATCCTCTCTTTTAAATTCAATCGGTGAAATAGAAGACATACTCACCCGGCTCCACCAGGCCCAGCTTATCCCGGGCGATATCCGTCTGACGGTCGGGATCTCCGCTGTTTTCCACCGCGTCGGCCAGGTCGGCGTTGATCTGCTTCTGAGCAGCCACTTCCGCCTGAGCCTGAGCCAAATCGTTCTGAGCCGCGGCGATCTTTCCCCGCAGGTTCAGCAGTCCGGTGGCGGCGCCGATGAGCAGAGCCAGAACCACGATCTTTGTCAAAAGAGACGCTTTTTTGGCTTTCATTGACGGCTCCTTCCCCAGCTTGCCGGTGTATCTCATCCATTTCCCTGGATAGTAGTCTTATTTTATACCACTTCAGCTGATAATGGAAGGATTTTTTTGCGGTTTTTGAAAGTTTTTTGCCCAGCCGCGCCAGAAGGAGGAGTGGAAAAGTAAGCATTTTACAAATTATGGATATTAAATCGGCCGCCGCGTAGGCGCCCTTGAGCACCCAGCGGCTGACGGAGAGGAAGTAGGCCACGGCCCCCAGCATCACCGCGGCGATGACATAGAAACGTACCTCACCGTTTCCGGCGGCGGTGGCGTAGACGAACAGGCCCACCGTCACCACCAGCCAGAACAGCAGATCCAGCACGCTGCCTATCAGGGGAAGGGGGATGCGTACCCGCATGACCCGGAACAGGTCGTACAGCAGACCGACACCCACGCCCAAAGCCAGTCCTCCGGCCAGGAAGACGGCCTGCCATGCCAGCGGCCCTGCCATTTCAGCGGAACAGCCGGGCCAGCAGGCCGCCAGAGCGATCCCGTCCGCCGTCCTCGTAGGTCAGTGCGTCGATATCGCCCTCTACCCTCAGATCACCGCCGTCCAGGCTAAGCTTTTCGATGTGCAGGTTTTCTCCCCGGATGACCAGTGTGCCCCGAGTGGTGCTCATGACGATGGTATTTTCGTCAAAACTCTCCACTTCCTCCACGCCGGAGACCGAAAGCCGTTCCCGGTCCTCCAGGATGATGTGATGGGCGGCCTCCGGCCGCGCCCGGCTGTCCTCATAGGGCATGTTCCACCCCGCCTTTCCCACATAGTCTTGTCTATCTATATGGGACAGAGGGCGGGGATATGCCCTGTTACAATTTTAGCGCGTTCCGCAGCCGCTGCCGCAGCAGCAGCGCCAGGGCCAGCTTGATGCCGTCGGGGATGAGGAAGGGGATCACGCAGCTCCACAGTACCGTCCACAGGCTGATGGGGCCTTTGGTGCTGGTGTAAAGCAGCAGGAACCACACTGTGCCGAAACAATAGCACACCGCCAGGGCAGCAATGCCGGAGAGGAGAAACACCGCTGTGCCCGCTCCAAACAGCCGTTCCCCCAGCCACATCACCAGAGCCATCAGCAAAAAGCCGATCAAATAACCACCAGTGACCCCTGCGAAGGCGCCAACTCCGCCCTGAAACCCGGAAAATACCGGCAGACCCACCGCTCCCAGCAGCAGATACACCCCGACCGCCAGGCTGCCCAGCCTGCCACCCAGCAGGCCCACCGCCAGAAAAATAGCAAAGGTCTGCATAGTGAAGGGAACGGTTGTAGGAATGGTGAGCCAGGCGCACAGGGCGATAAGGGCCGCCATAATACCCGTGAGAGTCAATTCCTTTGTTTTCATAACTGCCTCCAAATTGTAAACTTATATGTTAGTATAGTTTACAATCAAAAGAATGTCAACCAAAATGAAAAATGGGTTGACATAGAATGAAAAAAGCGGGTACAATGACAAAAAAGACAGGAGGGATCGGGATGCTGCGGGATGAGGTGCTGGCGCTGCTGCGGGCGCGGGAGGGGGAACCCCTTTCCGGAGAAGCCGTGAGCCGGGAACTGGGCGTGAGCCGGGCGGCAGTGTGGAAGGCGATGGAGTCCCTGCGGCAGGAGGGGTACAGCATTTCCTCCGCACCCCGGCGGGGGTACTGGCTGGAGGAATCGCCCGACCTGCTTTCGGCAGGGGAGTTGGCCGGGCCGGGCCGCCGGGTGGGCGGGGAGATCGTCTGCCTGGATACGGTGGACTCCACCAACAATGAGATCAAGCGCCGGGCGGTGGGGGAAGTGCCTGACGGCCTGGCGGTGGTTGCGGGGGAGCAGACCGGCGGCCGGGGCCGCCGGGGCCGCAGCTTCGTCTCCCCGTCGGGGAAGGGACTTTATCTGTCGGTGCTGCTGAAGCCGGACTGTCCGCTGGCCCAGGTGCCCACCCTGACTGCCTGGTCAGCGGTGGCGGTATGTGACGCCATTGAGCGGGTGTGCGGGGTGAGGCCCGGGATCAAGTGGCCCAACGATGTGATTTTGGAGGGCCGCAAGCTGTGCGGCATCCTCACCGAGCTGGAATTGGAAGCCGAGACCGCGGCCCTGCGGTATGTGGTGGTGGGTATCGGGGTGAATATCAGTCAGACGGAGGCCGACTTCGGGCCGGAGGTAGCCCCGGTTGCGGTCTCCCTGGCCCAGGCTCTGGGAAAGGCACCCCGCCGGGCGGAGGTGGCCCGTGCCCTGCTGGACAGCCTGGACAGGCTGTATGCCGACTTTCCCCAGGAAGGCGGCCGCTGGCTGGAGCGCTACCGGGCGGACTGCCTGACGGTGGGCAAGCCCATCCGGGTGCTGTCTGCCAGCGGTGAGCGGGCGGGTACCGCCCTGGGGATCGATGAGGAGTTTGCCCTCAGGGTGGCCTGGGAGGATGGACGCGAGGAGACTTTGTCCTCCGGCGAGGTGTCTGTCCGGGGCCTTTTGGGCTATGTTTGACCCTTCGCAACCACTGGTTGCGGAAAGTTCCAGCCGTTGCTGGTGGCCCGCAACCGCCCTTTTTGGTAGGCTGAGGGTGTCAGGAGGTGACGGGATATGACATTAAACGAAAAGATCCAGTATTACCGCAAGAAGAATAAACTGTCCCAGGAGGAGTTGGCCGCCCGGGTGGGGGTGTCCCGCCAGGCGGTGAGCAAATGGGAACTGGGCGACGCCACCCCGGAGGTGGATAAGCTGGTAGCCCTGGCCAAGGCTTTCGGTGTGACCACCGACGAACTGCTCAGTTCCAAAGAGCCGGAGACCGAAACTCCGCCCCCGCCCCCGCCGCCCCGTTGGGAGCACTCCGACTACCGACGTCGGGGCTTTGGAAGCCTGGTGTGGCTCATCCAGCGATACGGCTGGCTGGCAGGGGTGTACATTGCGCTCAGCGGTGCGGGCATCACCCTGGTGGGCGGTCTGGCCCGTTTTGGCTTTGGACGAATGTTCCAGGTGACGGTAGGAGACTATTTTGACAATACCGGGTGGGATGTGATGCTTCCGGAGCAGACTATGGGTATGCCCATGGGGATATCCTCCATGGGAGAAGTGTTCCTGACCATTGCCACTGCGATCCTTACTGTGGGTGTCGTAATCCTGGCTGCCGGTATCATTCTGGCTGTGGTGCTTTACCGAAAGGGTCGAAAAGGGGATTGACAAATTTTTTCCGGTTGCTATAATAGGACATTACAGGTGTCAAGACACCTGTAATGTCCTATTTTTTGACTGGAGAGAGAAGGATATGGAAGGCATCAAAGCATTTTTGAAGCGGAAAGATGTGGTCATTTCCGCCCGGCGCTATGGCATCGACGCCCTGGGGGCTATGGCCCAGGGCCTGTTCTGCTCCCTGCTCATCGGTACCATTCTGGACACCCTGGGCAAGCAGCTGGGCGTGGATTTTCTGGTACAGGTAGGAGCCTATGCCTCCGCCATGAGCGGGGCGGCCATGGCTGTCGCCATTGGCTACGCCCTGAAGGCACCCCCTCTGGTGCTCTTTTCCCTGGCTACGGTGGGTTATGCCGCCAACGCCCTGGGCAGCACCACTCTGGACGGCGGCAAGGGGGCGGGCGGCCCGCTGGCGGTGCTCTTCATCGCCGTCATCTCCGCCGAGCTGGGTAAGATCGTCAGTAAGGAGACCAAAATTGACCTGCTGGTGACACCGCTGGTCACCATTCTCTCCGGCGTGATCCTGGCAGCCCTGTGGGCGCCGGCCATTGGTACGGCCGCCTCCTCCGTAGGTGACTTTATTAAGTGGGCCACGGTGCTCCAGCCCTTCTGGATGGGGATTCTGGTGTCGGTGGTCATTGGTGTGGCCCTTACCCTGCCGATCTCCTCTGCCGCCATCTGTGCCGCCATCGGCCTGACTGGCCTGGCAGGCGGCGCTGCGGTGGCGGGCTGCTGCGCCAATATGGTGGGCTTCGCGGTGCTGTCCTTCCGGGAGAACAAGTGGGGTGGCCTGGTGAGCCAGGGCCTGGGCACCTCCATGCTCCAGATGGGCAACATTGTGAAGAATCCCCGCATCTGGCTGCCTGCCATCCTGACCTCGGCGGTCACCGGCCCTATCGCCACCTGTCTGTTCCACTTTGAGATGAACGACCCCTCCGGCGGCGTGGCCTCCGGTATGGGAACATGCGGCATGGTGGGTCCCATCGGGGTATATACCGGCTGGGTGAACGACGTGGCTACCGGAGTCAAGGCCGCTATCACGCCCATGGACTGGGTGGCTATGGTCCTTATCTGCTTCCTGCTCCCTGCCGTCCTGACATGGATCTTTGGCCTGTTCTTCCGCCGGATCGGCTGGATCAAAGAGGGAGATCTGACCCTGAACTGAGCAAAAAGCGGGGCGCCCCCATGTGGGGGGCGCCCCGCTTTGTTGTGCGGTCATTTCAGATAGGCGTCCAGATTGGAAAGATACTGGAAGGCATCGCTGCGAGTAATGCTGTTGGCGGGAAGGTAGAGGTCTTCCCGGCTGCCTGCCGCGGGTATGATACCGGTGGTCAGACAGAACTCCACCGCCAGCTTGGCCCAGGGGGAGATCTCCGCCTGATCCAGAAGCTCATCGGTGGCACCGGCAGTCTGAGGCATGGGCTCTCCCAGGGACTTGACGTAGTTGTAAATCATCACAGCAGCCTGCTCTCTGGTAACTACGGAGAGGGGCAGGAACTTGCCCTTGCCGTCACCGCTGACCACCCGGGTTTCCGCCGCCCAGATCACGGCGTTGCTGTTGGTGACGTCGATGAAGGCGTAGTTGGCGCCGGGTCGGGGCCGGCCGGCCTGGTCATAGAGCATTTCCACAAATTCCAGACGGGTCAGGGCGGCGTTGCGGGCCTCGGGGTACACAGCCCAGACACTGATGCGGGTGGGTGTCAGAGAGCTGCCCTGATGGGCGGCGTCCTGGGCGTAGGCCGCTAGCAGCGCGGCGGTGCTCCCGCCCTGTGAGGCAAAGTCGCGGTCAGCAGAGGCGGACCACAGAACCTTGCACTGGGGGAATTCCGGATCGGCCAGCCGGGCGGCAGGTACCGCCACGGTATAGACCTGGCTGTTGGTCACCGGCTGGCCCTGGATGGACATGGCGCCCACCCGGCTGCCGGAGGGGCTGCCAAGATAAAGCTGATAAGTGGCGCCGTAGAGCGCGTCGGCAGTTTCACCGCCCACAGGCTGTCCCGCATCATTTACGGAATAGCGGCTGGCACATACCTCCATCCACTGACGCAGCTGCTCGCCGGTCAGCTCCACTGTTACCACCGGACTGGGATCAGGCGCGATTTTGGCGCAGTCGCTGCGGGTAAGCGGGGCGATGGTCTCATTCCGCCCGAACAGGGAGGCGGCAGTGCACCGGCCCAGGGAGCCGGGAGCTACCAGAGCCACGTCCGCGCCGGAAGCCCACAGCATGGCCTCACCCACCAGATCCGCGGTATCGGTCTGCCGGGTCAGGGAATGGTTGTCCTGCCAGCTGCCGGACAGTGTGCCGGTCTGCCGGCTGCCCGCCTGCTTGGCATCTGCAAAGTAGGGGGACATGGCCTGGGCCAGGGAGGGATCATTCTCCTGATCCCTCAGATCCTGCAGCGTGCTGCTGCCCAGCACCGGGGTGCCGTCGGCATCCAATGTAACGATGGTCTGGGTCAGGGCGGTACCACCGCCGCAGACGTAAGAGACAGGCTCCTTGTCTGCGTTCAGGAACTGGTCGGCATCCGCCGGGCCGTCGCCGCCCACCAGCAGGTCAATACCAGATGTAGCGGCTGCCAGCTGTGCCAGCTCGTCCTTGTCGGTGTGGCATACCACTACAACCAGGTCGCAGTCCTCCTGCGCCAGCTGGGTCTGCCAGTAGTTCCATTCCCAGAGATAGCTGTTTTCCTGATTGGAGGTGTGGGAAAATTCCATGTCGCCATACAGCCGCTCCGGCAGCTGTTGTTCGGCGTCAATGGCCCCCAGACCCAGCACGCCCACCCGGACGTCGGTGCCGTCCAGCGACAGGGTGTACACCTCATAAGGCTCTCCAACCGGGGTTTGGCGATTGTCCAGCAGATTGCCGGAGAGGATGTCTACCGGTGTTCCGTCGCCATCCTTGGCAGTCAGCGTCTTGAGCAGGGACTGGAAGTATCCCGTACCCAGGCGGAGCTCCTCCACACCGGGTACCAGCGCGTCATAGCCGATCTCCCGCAGGGCCAAAGCCACCTCCTGCCCGTCCGACCCCGTCAGGCC
Source organism: uncultured Flavonifractor sp. (assembly GCA_944385575.1). GTDB lineage: Bacteria > Bacillota > Clostridia > Oscillospirales > Oscillospiraceae > Flavonifractor. The sequence continues at coordinate 15,213 of CALWXT010000025.1, forward strand.
GGTGGAAACTGCATCCCCCGCGTCCAGCAGGAGGGTGTCCGCCATATCCTTGCGTGCCTGTGTCATAAAGGAGGCTGCCTTCAGGTAGCTTTCCTTTTCAATATGGCCGGTAAGTGGGTCCTGAGCGTATACTTTCCCAAACATATTACTTGTTGTATAGATTGCAGCGGAGGGAGCGGCCTGTTCTGGCTCTGCGGCAAGGGCGGCCGTGCCAGGCAGCAGGGCCCCAGCCAGCAGCAGAGCAAACAGCCGGGTCAAATAAGTATGTCTGCCAGCCATGTCAATCACCTCGATTTCTCACCATTCTGATTCTGATGAGACCATTATAAGGGGCTGAACGGGGCGGTGCAAGGAAGCGGCAAGGAATGTAAAGAAAAAGAAAGATTGTTACAGAAATATGGCAAAATCCCCGTGGGTTTTTACCCACGGGGATAAAATACGTCAGATTCAGTTCATTGCACACAGGGCCGCTGCGGTTTTGGCAGCCAGCCGGGCGTTGTTGAACACCAGCTGAATGTTGGAGTCCAGGCTGTCTCCGCCGGTGAGCTCCTTCACCTTGGCCAGCAGGAAGGGAGTGGTGGCCTTGCCGTGGATGCCCTGGGCGTTGGCCTGGGCAATGGCCTCGTCGATGGCCTTGTTGATCACGTCGTGATCCATGGCAAACTCCTCGGGGATGGGGTTGGTCACCAGCATGCCGCCCTTCAGGCCCAACTCACGGGACACGTGGAAGGCAGCGGCGATCTCCTCGGGGGAGTCCATGCGGTAGTCCACCTCAAAGCCGCTCTTGCGGGTGTAGAAGGCGGGCAGCTCCTTGGTGCCGTAGCCGATGACGGGCACGCCGTGGGTCTCCAGATACTCCAGGGTGAGGCCCAGATCCAGGATGGACTTTGCGCCGGCACACACCACCATCACGGGGGTGGAGGCCAGCTCCTCCAGGTCGGCGGAGATGTCCATGGTGGTCTCGGCGCCACGGTGGACGCCGCCGATGCCGCCGGTGGCGAAGATCTGGATGCCGGCCATGTGGGCGATCATCATGGTGGTGGTGACGGTGGTGGCACCGTCCGCCTTCCGGGCTACCAGCACCGCCAGGTCCCGGCGGCTGGCCTTGATGACATCCTGGCCCTTTTTGGCCAGATATTCGATCTCGTCGGGGGTGAGGCCCGCCTTCAGGCGGCCGCCCAGAATGGCGATGGTGGCGGGCACCGCGCCGTTGTCCCGGATGATCTGCTCCACCTTCAGAGCAGTTTCCACGTTCTGGGGATAGGGCATGCCGTGGGAGATGATGGTGGACTCCAGGGCCACCACAGGCTTGCCAGCGGCGACGGCGGCGGCTACTTCAGGGGCTACGTCCAGATACTGATTCAGATTCATATTGATTCCCTCCATACGATTTACTGCAGTTGTTCCGCCCGGGCCTTCAGCGCCTGGGCACTCATATCGGGGTTGATGGTTTCTGCGCTCTCCATGGCGATGGATCCGGCGGCCATGGCCGCCCGAGCGGTGCCCTCCAGGCCGGTACCCTCCAGATAAGCCCAGGCGATGGCGGCCATAGCCGCGTCGCCGCAGCCGGTGGTGTTCACCATGGTACCAGGGCAGCAGGGCACGTGGAGCCGGTGATTGTGGGCCGCGGCATATACACCGTCGGCCCCCAGGCTGATAAACACCCGCCGCAGGCCGGTGCTCAGCAGCACATCCACCGCCTTGTCCAGGCTCTTTTGGTCGGTGATAGCCACGCCGCTCAGCAGTTCGGCCTCCAGCCGGTTGGGCTTCAGGGTGTGGAGCTTGCCCAGCACCGGCCGCAGCTTCTCCGCCTTGGCGGTGGACACCGGGTCGGCAAAAATGGGCAGCTTTACATTGTCCGCCAGCCAGGCGATGGACTCTGCCGGGATATTGGTGTCCAGCACGATCAGCTGGGCGTTGTGCAGAAGCCTTGAACGGCCTGCCAGGAAGGTGGGGGTCACATGGTCATAGATCTCCATATCACTGACCGCCAGGGCCATGTCGCCCTTTTCATCGGCAATGAACAGATAGGTGGAGGTAGCCGCCCCCGGCACCGTCAGACACTGGCTGATGTCGATGCCCAGCTCTCCACAGCTGGCGGCGATACGCTGGGCGTTCATGTCGTCGCCAAAGGCGGTGAGCAGCCGCACGTCCACCCCCAGCAAAGCCATGTTGTGGGCAATGTTCCGCCCCACACCTCCCAGGCTCATCCGTACCTGGCCGGGGTTGGAGTCGGCGGGTACCAGGGCCTTATGGGAGCGGCCGCCGATGTCCATGTTCACACCGCCTACCACCACCGCGTAAGGAGCGGTGCGGACGATGTAGCCCTTTCCCGCGATGTGACCCTGCTTCATCAGGTTGGAGATATGTACCGCCGCCGACGAGCGGGTGATCCCCGCCTTGTCCGCCAGCTCCTGCTGGGAGATGAGGGGGTTTTCCTCGATCCACTTGAGGATCTGCCGTTCCCGCTGGGTCATGACATTGCCTCCTAAACATTTATCAATAAAATAATCATATGCTTATAACGTTCTCTTGTCAACCCTTTTTGGGAACTTTCTCTGAACTGTTTCGTCCAAAGAACAAATAAAAAGGAGGGAGAGACCATGAAAAGAACCGTATTGCCTGCGTTGTTCCTTTCGCTTGCCCTGCTGGCCGGGTGCGGCACATCCGCAGGGAGCGCCGCCGCCCCCACCCCCATGCCGCCGGAAAGTGCGCCGCCCACCGATGATCTGCCCGGTGTGGAGATATGGGAGATGACCTGCCGCATTGTAGACGGGGCGGAGAACGGTACCCTGGTGCTGGCGGAGGGGGAGGACGGCGTCTATAATGGCACCGGGATCTATACCTTTGCCGTGGAGGACACCCCGGTGTGGATCGACGGGGAGGAGAAGACAGCCGCCGACCTGACTGACGGCATGCTGGTGACGGTGAGCTGGAACGGCATGGTGGCCGAGAGCTACCCCTGCCAGCTGGGGGAAGTTTACTCCCTGCGGGTGGAGAGCAAGGATACCGATGACCGCTGCGGCCTTTACCTCCAGGTGCTGGAGGACCTGTGGGAGGTGGACCCCGGTCTGAATGAGAACCTGGAGGAGCTGGCGGTGGACTTCTCGGAGCTCACTGACCTGAGCGAGAGCGAGAAGGCCGCCCTGGGCTGGATCTTCGGTACTGCCCACGGCCTGACGCCTGTCACTGGCACCTGGGAGGAGCTGGTGGAGCAGGGCTATATCGACGGGGAGAATCTGGTGTGGAACGGGAACGGCTGCCTGTTCAACCTGTCCGGTTCCGCCGATGACACCTTCCAGGCGGAGAAGTGGGCTTCCGGCCTGGGGGCGTATTTTTTCAGCGACTGCACCGCCAAAATGGGGAAGGACGGCAGGTGGACCTACACCGTAGGCTCTGAAGCCATTGCCTGATGTGATAAATTTCTCACATTTTATCTTGACAACAAATCCGGTGTGTGATATATTCCTCACATAAGATACAAATATATCACATGGAGGAGCTGTGTCATATGTGTCTTCCCAAACGGATCTCTCTCACCCGCAGCCGCCAGCTGGGCGCCCTGTGCTGGGCTCTGATCCTAGCGGCCAGCCTGTGCGCCCGCTTTTTCCCCGTCCGGGGCCTGCCGTTTCCGGCCCGGGCGGCCATCGCCGTGGCGCTGGGGGTGGCCGGTGTAGTGGTGGTGTGCACCACACTGGGCCTGTTTGCGGAGAAGGGAGATGAACGCTCCGCCGAGAACGAGCGGCGGACCGACGCCGCCCTGTTCACGCTGCTCTTTTTGGTGATGGGTGCGGGGCTTTTCCTGCTCAAGGACGGGCGCACTTTTATCGTGGGTAAGAGCGAACTGCTGGTGATTTTTTCCTCTATCTGCCTGGCCAAAGATCTGCTTTTTCTGGCTTATGAGAGGTGGGGGAGCTGATGCTGGAGACGAAGATCAGGGCGCTCCGGCAGGAGCGGGGGATGGACCAGAGCCGGCTGGCCGAGCTGGTAGGAGTGCGGCGGGAGACCATCGGACGGCTGGAAAAGGGCCTGTACAACCCCTCCCTCAAGCTGGCTATGGACATCGCCCATGTGTTTGGCCTTACGGTGGAGGAAGTCTTCATCTTCCGGGACGAATAAAAACCAATTATCCCCTGATTGGGGCCGTCTGTCCGAAAACGGTGGACAGACGGCCCCGTTTTGGCTATATTGAGGGTGAAAGGAGGGGGCGGCATGAAGGTAGATATCCACATTCAGCCGGGCTGCGGGGAAGTTTCGGTGACCATCACCGCTCCCGCCCTCACCGACGAGGTCAAGGCCCTGGCCGTCCGGCTCCAGGGCGGCGGGGTGCTTACCGGCTGGCGTGGGGATGTGGCCACCCCTCTGGCGGCGGCAGATATCCTGCGGTGCTACGGGGAGGAGAAGGGGGTCAAGGTCCAGACCACTCAGGGGGTATACGACCTGAAAGAGCGCCTCTACGAGCTGGAGGGTAAGCTGGACCGGCACACCTTTGTGCGCATCTCCCACTCCGAGCTGGTGAATCTGGAACGGATCACAGCCCTGGATCTGTCCCTCACCGGCACCATCCGCATGACCCTGGCGGGGGACACGGTGTGTTATGTCTCCCGGCGGTACGTGAAGAAGATCAAGGAGGCCCTTGGGCTTTGAAAAGGAGGGAATCCCCATGACACACAGGCAGAAGCAGTGGCTGGTTCGCATTCTCATTGGCGGGCTCATCGGCATAGCTGTCCTGATCCCGGTGGGCGGGCTGTTCAACGATCTGGTGGGCGGCGGCCTCATCGCCATGGGGAACCACACCCCTTTCCAGCTGGTGAGCTATGACCTGGAGCGACTGGCCGGTCCTGCCGCCATGGGCATTCAGCTGGGACTCTACTTCCTGATGGGGGCGGTGGTAGGGGTGTCCACCCTCCCCTTTGCCGATGATGGCGCCACTCTGGTCCGCCGGTCCCTGGCCCACTTTGCCGTTACCGCCGGGGTTTTGGCCCTGATGGTGTGCCTGTGCGGCTGGAACTGGGGGGAGCCGGTCGTCTTGCTGGTGTATCTGGCGCTGCTGGCGGCGGTCTACCTGTTGATCTGGATGGTCCGGTGGGTGAGGTGGTATGCCGAGGTGGCCGTCATCCGGGAAAAGCTGGGTCTGCCTCCCGGTCCCTCTCCGCTGAAGTGGAAGGAGACCCTGCCCTATATTCCGGTGGCTCTGATACTGTGCCTGGGCGTGCCCTGGCTGCTTCGTCAGCTGGAAGGCAGCGGGATGCCTCTGTTCAGCGGCGCGATCTATGCCCAGATATTGTTGCCCGTTGGCTGCTTGGCTTTCGGTATGCATCTGGGCAGACGTCGGGGGCTTTGCCTCCTTTACCCGGTGGTGTGTACGGTGGCAATGGCGGCGGCTGTTTTCCTGGTCTACAATTACACCGTGCTGATTCTGTTCTGCGCCATCGCCTTTGCTTCCTCGCTGCTGGGAGTGGCGGCGGGGGCGCACCCCCGAAAGAAGGGGGAGTGATGAAAAAAGTATGGGGCTGCTTCTGCTGATGCTCTGGGGGCCGCTGGCGGTCACGCTGGCCCTCACCCTGCTGATTGGCCGCCTGACCCAGCGGCGGTTCCAGCGGCTTATCCTGCTCCCATTGGGCTTTCTGGCCATTCCTCTGGCTGGGAGCGTGTATGAATGGATGCAGGGCGGTTTTTTCTGGGAGCTGGGAGTTCTGCTGTGGGCTATGATTGGCGGAGCCATTTTCCTGGGCTGGCTGGGAGGCTGGGCGCTCTGCCGGGGAAAGGAGAGAAGAACATGAAACGGGACGTGAAGCTGTACAATATCCTGCTGCCCATCTGGATCCTGTATTTCTTCCCCCAGGTGTGGATCATCACCCTGCCGGGGAACCTGCTGATCGACTGCGCGGTGCTGCTCATCACCCTGGCGGTTTTGAAACACACTCAGAAAAAGACGGTGCTGAAAAAGCTCTGGTGGAAGTTCTGGCTGCTGGGCTTCCTGGCCGATTTCATCGGGGCTATGTTCCTGTTTGGCCTCTGGTACCTCTCCCTGCTGCCGGAGCCTGTCGGCTCCTGGATAGAGAGTATTATCTCCCAGGCATTCCTCAATCCCTTCCGCACCCTGCCCGGCTTCCTGTATACCCTGGCGGGGGTGGCGATCGCCGGGGTGTGCATCTACTTCTTCGACAAACGGGCCATGAAGTCCTGCGCCCTGCTGGACGAGCGTCAGCGGCACATCGTTGCCCTCACCATGGCCATCGTTACAGCTCCCTGGACCTTCCTTATCCCCCTCTACAACTATTAAGGGAAATGCCCCCGGTACAAGGCTTGCGGCTTTGTCCCGGGGGCATTATAATGAAAGGGTATCGACGATTCAGAACGGGGGATGGGCATGGGCAAAAGCATCAGCTATTTTGGCCTGGTAGCCATGGGCGTGGGGTGTATGCTGGGCACCAGCTGGCTGCTCCTCACCGGCACCTGGCTGGAGACGGCGGGCGGACCGCTGAATCTGGCGGTGGCTTTCGCCCTGTGTATCGTCATCGAGCTGCCCTTTGCCTTCGCCTATATGGAGGCTATCCCCATGCTCCCCCTGCCCGGCGGCGAGGTGGTGTATTCCTACGCCGCCTTTGGACCCGGCGGCGGCTTTGCCGTGGGCTGGGCGGGAATTTTGATGAATACCATCGTGTACTGCTGGGTGGACCTGGCGGCGGTGTCCCTGCTGGACGGGCTCTTTCCCACCCTGGGCACTACGGCGGTGCTCTACCATGTGGGGGAGTTTGCCGTCACTCTGCCCAATGTGGTTCTCCAGCTGGCCCTGGCGGGGGCCATCCTGTGGGTACAGCTCCGGGGTGCCAACGTGTGCGCCTCCCTGGCCAAGATCGCCACGGTGGTGCTGCTGGTGATGTGCGCCATCGGCCTTGCCATCTGCTTTGCCCACTTTGACCCGGCTGTTTACGCCTCTGACGGAGGCCTGGACTTCAACTTCTCCGGCTCGGCGGCCCTGTTGTCCCTGCTGGTGTTCTCGGTGGCCGGGTGGGAGACGGTGTCCAAGGCCGCCGCCGACGCCACCGGACCTGCCGCCCGCAAGGCGGGAGCCGCCCTGATCACCTGTCTGTTCCTGGTCACCGGCATCCTGTGCCTGGTGTCCACCGCTGTGGCGGGGTGTATGCCCTGGACCCAGGCGGTGGGGCGCACTGCTCCCTTTGCCGACGTGCTGGTGACTCTCACCGGCCAGAACTGGGTGCGGCCCCTGTTCCTGATCACTGCCTTTGTGGGGGCGGTGGGGGTGATGAACTCCACTCTGTATTCCTCCGCCCGGATGCTGTACGGCCTGGCCCAGTTTGCCCTGGTGTCCCCCAAATTCGCAAAGCTCCACCCCAAATACGGCACGCCCACCCGGTGCATCTGGTTTACTGCCGCCTTTGTGGTGGTTACCCCCTTCACCGGCAAGCTGCTGTTTCTGCCCTTTATTAACGTGGCTTCCCTCACTACCATTGTCATGTGGGTGATGACCTACGTCGCGGTGCTCCGGCTGCGGCGTACCCGGCCGGGACTTCGCCGGCCGGTGTCCATGCCCGGGGGCATGGTGACGGCGGTGCTGGGGGCTGCGGCGTCGGTATTTTTGGCGGGCAACATCCTGCTGCCCATGAGCCCCGGCGCCTTGAACGGCCTGGAATATGCTTTGGCTGCCCTGCTGGCGGTGCTGGGTGTGGGCCTCTATCTCCGCCGGGACCGGTCTGTCTCCCCCCAAGAGCAGGAAAAACGAATCTTTGGGGACCTTTTGGAGCGGTAATTGCCCAAAACCCCTTGCAAAATTAAGGGAAAATGATATACTAATGCCCACTGAGACTTTATTTCACAGAAACAGAGGGAAGGAACATGGAACGCACCAAAATCGCACAGCTTTTTGCCGATAAGGAGAGCCTGGGCGGCCAGACCGTCACCGTTTCCGGCTGGGCCCGTACCATCCGTGACATGAAGGGCTTTGGCTTTGTGGAGCTCAACGACGGCTCCTGCTTCAAGAATCTGCAGATCGTCCTGGACGCCAACGTCCTGGACAACTATAAGGAGATCGCCGGTCAGAACGTGGGCGCCGCCCTCACTGTTACCGGCACCCTGGTGCTCACCCCCGAGGCCAAGCAGCCCATGGAGGTGAAGGCCGCCAGCGTGGTGGTGGAGGGTACTTCCACCCCCGACTACCCCCTCCAGAAGAAGCGCCACAGCGTGGAGTATCTCCGTACCATTCAGCACCTGCGGCCCCGCACCAACCTGTTTTCCGCCGCTTTCCGGGTGCGCTCCGTGGCCGCTCACGCCATCCACACCTTCTTCCAGGACCGGGGCTTTGTGTATGTCCACACCCCCATCATCACCGCCTCCGACTGCGAGGGCGCCGGTGAGATGTTCCGGGTGACCACCCTGGATATGGAGAACCTGCCCCGCACCGAGGACGGCAAGGTGGATTACAGCCAGGACTTCTTCGGCAAGAGCGCCAACCTGACCGTGTCCGGCCAGCTCAACGCCGAGAACTTCGCCATGGCCTTCGGCAATGTGTACACCTTCGGCCCCACCTTCCGGGCGGAGAAGTCCAACACCACCCGCCACGCCGCCGAGTTCTGGATGATCGAGCCCGAGATGGCCTTCTGCGACCTGAAGGGCGACATGGACGTGGCCGAGGCCATGATCAAGTTCATCATCAACACCGTGCTGGAGAAGTGCCCCGACGAGATCAACTTCTTCAACTCCTTCGTGGACAAGGGCCTGAAAGAGCGGCTGGAGCACGTGGCCTCCTCCGACTTCGGACGGGTGAGCTACACCGAGGCGGTGGAGCTGCTCAAGCAGAACAACGACAAGTTTGACTATAAGGTGGAGTGGGGCTGCGACCTGCAGACTGAGCACGAGCGCTACCTCACGGAGCAGATCTTCAAGCGCCCCGTCTTCGTCACCGACTACCCCAAGGAGATCAAGGCCTTCTATATGCGCCTCAACGACGACGGCAAGACAGTGGCTGCCGCCGACTGCCTGGTGCCCGGCATCGGCGAGATCATCGGCGGCTCTCAGCGTGAGGAGCGTCTGGACATCCTGGAGGCCCGCATCCAGGAGCTGGGCATGAATCCCAAGGATTACTGGTGGTACTGCGACCTGCGGCGGTACGGCGGCTGCAAGCACGCCGGCTACGGCCTGGGCTTCGAGCGGATGGTGATGTACCTCACCGGTATCTCCAACATCCGCGACGTCCTGCCCCATCCCCGCACGGTGGGCAACGCCGATTTCTAACAGAAGAAGGAAAGAGGCCCCGATGCTCTCCCCATATATGGGGCAGGACGTCGGGGCCCCATCTTTGATGGGGCGGCGCTGTGCGCCGTACAAGCGTTTTGGGCTGATGGCCCAAAACCTTGGTTCGGGGCAATTCACTTGCCCCGGGCAAAATGAAAATCGGGGCCCCCGGCGGAGCGTGCTCCGCTGGGGCCTGCCTCATCCCCGCACGGTGGGCAACGCCGACTTCTAATAAACCAAACGCCAAACGGGCGTCGGGACAATTTGTCCCGACGCCCGTTTTTTATGCTCAGGAGAAGAACAGCTTCAGATCATCCTCCACGGTGCCGATGCCGGCGATGCCGAAGTTCTCCACCAACACCTTGGCCACGTTGGGGCTGAGGAAGGCGGGGAGGGTAGGGCCCAGATGGATGTTCTTTACACCCAGGTAGAGCAGGGCCAGCAGCACGATGACCGCCTTCTGCTCATACCAGGCGATGTTGTACACGATGGGCAGGTCGTTGATATCCTCCAGTCCAAAGACCTCCTTCAGCTTCAGGGCGATGACCGCCAGGGAGTAGGAGTCGTTGCACTGGCCCGCGTCCAGCACCCGGGGGATGCCGCCGATGTTGCCCAGATCCAGCTTGTTGTACTTGTACTTGGCGCAGCCGGCGGTGAGGATCACGGCGTCCTTGGGGAGCGCCTTGGCAAACTCGGTGTAGTAGTTTCGGCTCTTGGCCCGGCCGTCACAGCCTGCCATCACCACGAACTTCTTAATGGCGCCGCTCTTCACCGCCTCCACCACCTGGTCCGCCAGGGCCAGCACCTGGGCGTGGGCAAAGCCACCGATGATCTCGCCGGTCTCGATCTCGGTGGGCGGGGCACAGCGCTTGGCGTGTTCAATGAGGGGGGAGAAGTCCTTCGTCTCGCCTGCCTCGCCGGGAATGTGCTTACAGCCGGGGAAGCCCGCCGCGCCGGTGGTGTACAGCCGGTCCTTATAGCTGTCCTTGGGGGGCACGATGCAGTTGGT
>CALWXT010000026.1 GCA_944385575.1 uncultured Flavonifractor sp.
GTGCTGTCCGACGCCTGCTCGGCCACCGGCGTGGGGGACCTGGTGGACCAGATCGCCAGCCTGCGGTCCCTTCACCCTGCCCTCCGGGTGGCGGGGGTGCTGGTCAACCAGTGGCACCGCACCCCGGTGGTGGAGAACACTGTGGCCTACCTGCGGGAGGAGGGCTGTGTACCCGTCTACGACACGGTGATCCGCCGTACCGACAAGGTGCCCGAATCCAGCTGGGCCCGGATGGCGGTGCAGGCGTGGAGCCCCTTCTGCTCGGCGGCCCGGGATTACCGGGCGTGGGCGGCGGAGCTGCTGGAAAAGGAGGGCATCCGGTATGGGCAAGCCTGACCTGGGGGCGCTCATCGCCCAGACCATGGCCCCGCCGCCCCAGGCGCGGAGCATCGAGGTCATTACCGGGGAAATTTTGGACGCCAAGCGCACCGGTGGGGAGGCCATTCTTACCATTGGGCGGTGCCTCATCGAGGCCAAGGAACTGCTGCCCCACGGGGAGTGGAAGGCCTGGCTGGAAGAGAGCGTGGAGTTTTCAGAGCGCTCGGCCCAGCGATTCATGCGCCTGGCCAGAGAGTGGTCAAATCCGACAACGTTGTCGGATTTGGGGGCATCCAAAGCATTGATGCTGTTGGCCCTGCCGGAGTCAGAGCGGGACAGCTTTGTCCAGGACCACAACGTCATTGACATGAGTGCCCGCCAGCTGGAGCAGGCCATCAAGGAGCGGGACGAGGCCAAAGCCGCCGCCCAGCGGGCGGAGGCCGACAAGCGCACCGCCGAACAGGCCCGGGCCAAGATGGCCGAGGACATGGGGATGCTCAACGCCAGTCTGGCCTCTGCACAGGACGCCCGGGAGCTGGCCCAGCAGGAGGTAAAACGCCTGGAGGGGGAACTGGCTGACCTGAAGGCCCAGCCGGTGGACGTGGCGGTGGAGACGGTGGTGGACCAGGCCGCCATTGAGAAGGCCCGGGCCGAGGCTGTGGCCGAGATGCAGGCCAAGTTGGATAAAGCCAAGGAGGCGGCGGCCAAGGCCCGAGACAGGCAGAAACAGGCCGAGGCCTCTGTGGAAGTCCTAAAGCGGTCCATGGAGGAGATGGAAAAGGCGGACAAAAAGGCCGCCATGGCCGGAGACAAAGACCTGGCCCAGTTTGAGGTGTTCTTCAACCAGGCCAAGGAGCAGGGCAACCAGATGCGGGTCCTGCTTCTGAAGGCCCGGGAACGGGAGGATCAGACCGCCGCCCGGGGCATGGAAAAGGCCCTGCGGGCCCTGGCCGAAGCCATTGGGAGGTGTGCGGAGTGAATACCTGGTATGAGCAGGCGGCAGCCCGGCTGAAGGAGGAATACAAGGCCGTCACCGGATACAAGGAGTCCGCCATGAAAAGCGCCGTGCGGGACGCCCTGCTGGAGTTCTGCCGCCAGAATGAGGAGTTTGCCCAGGCGGTGGCCCAGGGCGGCTCCTTCCAAGAGTGCATGAAGGCGGTGGCCCAAGGTGTGGGAAACTGCATCTCCGATCTGGAGGCTTACCGCCGGGCGGCAGCCTTCTACTTCGACGGGGCAAAGGTCCAGTTCTCCATGACCATCCAGCTGGAGCCGGCGGAGACCCAGCCGGAGCGGAAGGGCATCCTGCTGGACCTGTCCGACTTCTTCTGAGGGGGTGGGCAGGATGTCAGAATATACGGACCGGGAACGGGGACTGCTGGACGGCTGGCCCACCGTGACGGCGGAAGATCTCACGCGGATGAATGACCTGTTCCCCCACTACCTGTTTTTCCGGCGGGAGGGGGACCTGATGGGCCTGGGCGGGGTGAAGCTGTACACCTCCTGCTGCGGCCATAAGGAGCACCGGCCCTATCTGGTCCGGACCGAGACACCGGAGCACCGGGAGCTTCTGGACCACCTGAAACACAAAGAATCCTGGACCTGTCCCTGGTGCGGCCGGACTGTGACTGTCATCAACCTGGCCAAGGCCAGGAGGCGGAAGACCCTGAGCCGGGTGGAGCTGACGGTGCTCCTCCATGTGCAGGACGACGCCCTCTATGCCGATGCCCTGGCCCTGCGGAAGGACTACGCCGATGAGGCGGACCTCACCGCCCGTCCCACCGCCTGGTGCTCCAGCGGCTACCGGTTTACCCAGGGAGAGGTGATGCAGGTGGATCACCAGTGGGATGACAAACATCCTTACATCACCTACGAGCGGGACAAGCTGGGGCGGCGGAAGCTGGTACAGGAGCCCTTCAAGTTTGGCAGCCTCTCCTGGTATCGCCACGAGGCCTATTCCATCCTCAACCGGGAGGCCCTGGAGGAGCACCCTCTGTTCCGGTACTGCGGCTATTTTGACCTCTGGCAGTACCGGCCCTTGGGGGCCAGAGGATATGCCGCCCGCTTCCACGACTTTATCTCCTACCTGACCGCCTACGCCATCTACCCCAGGCAGGTGGAGATGCTGGCCAAGGCGGGGTACTGGGAGCCGCTGGACGATCTGGTCTACAGCCGCAAGAAGAACGCCGCGGCTATGTGCTGGGAAGAGCAGGACCCCCGCAAGTCCTTTGGGCTGAACAAGCGGGAGCTGTCCCTCCTGATGGGGACGCAGCCGCCTATAAAAACCCTGGAGGTGCGCAACTATGTGGGGCGGCATTGGGGCGAGGTGTGGGGCCTGCCCTTCTGCATGGACTTCTGCAATCTGTGGGGGCACCACTTGGACCCCATGGAGGTCCTCCGGTTTCTGAACCGGTACCGGCTGGACCCGGACCGGTTTCTCCGGTATCTGGGCGGGGTGTTTGACCAGGACCACATCGAGGCGGTCTGTTACGCAGATCTGTTTGAGATCTACCGGGACTATCTGAATGGAGCTTACCAGCTGGGCTATTGTCTGGAGCACAGCCGGGTGCTGTGGCCGACGGAGCTGTTTACCGCCCACGACTTGACCATGGAGCAGCTGGCCCAGCGGCAGGAGGTTAGCCAGGCTCAAAACCGCCGGGCCCGCCGCCTGAAGTATGAGTTTGAGCTGGACGGGTGGAAGATCGTATTCCCCGCCACGGCGGCGGCCATCAAGCGGGAGGGAAAGATGCTGTGCCACTGTGTAGGCGGATATGCCGACCGGCATATAAGAGGGGTCACCACCATCCTGTTCCTGCGCAGGTCCAGCGCCCCCGGCACCCCCTATGTGACCATTGAGATGGACGGCAACCAGATCCGGCAGATCCACGGCTACCACAACGACACCCTGCCGGGCAGTCCCAAGCCCCGGGAGGTCCATAAGGCGTTTCTGGATGCCTGGCTGCGCTGGCTCCGGGCGGGCAGTAAGCGGAATGAGGACGGCACGCCTAAGCTGCCCAAACGCACCGGGACCGGGAAGGCAGGACAAAAGGAGGTTGGTGTAGCGTAGAGAACAATACAGACTTTACCACGCTCCGGCCCTCTGCCGGGTGAGAGCGCCCGCTCACCCGACCTCTCTTTTCTCTTTCTCTGCCGGGGTCCTGCTGATCCGAAGGCCTGCGTTCCACGCAGGGTAATGGTAGGAAAGGCGGGGCGCCCGGCAGAGGGCCGGAGCAAAAAAGCACCGCCCGGTGAGGGGCGGTGCTTGGGGCCGGTTACAGGTCCTCCAGATCGGCGGCGGGGAGATCGTTCTCCACGTTGTCCCGGGCCAGATCGGTATCCAGCTCCGGATAGGCGTCGGAGGGGATGGGCTTCTCGTGCCAGACCTTCATGTGGGGACCCGAGGTGCCCGCCACAATGGGATTTGCCTTGCTTTTCCCGTGCTTGGCCTTGCCCTGGAGCTCAGGGACAGGGGGCTCCGTGTTGCGGGGCTGGGTGTGGGTCACATCGGGACGTGCCATGCCTTGCTTGGCCATACTATCACCTCAACCGGTAGCGTTCCACAAATGAGAAAAAATAATCGTACCCTTGTGTAAGCCGCCCGCAGGCGGCTGAGAGGCTCAGAATACCTGCTTGGCCCCTCATAGGCCATGCGCTTGAGCTCCTCCAGAGAGGCGGGCTGGTGCTCACGGGCCCGGATCTGGGCCTGGATATAGCCGGGAAGCTGGGCAAAGTAGGCCTCCGCAGCCGGGTCCCGGTCAAACAGAACATACATATCGCTGTACGTGGGTTCCATGTGCTTCACCTCCAGGAATAGTTTGCCCACGGACGGTCTGCTTATCAATCAGGAACAAAGACATAAGGGGGAAAAATTATGGGAAAGAAAGAGGTGCGATGATGGCAAAACGGTTGAAACATATCCGGGCGGGATTGGTCAACTATGACTACCTGGTGGCAGTTCCCTCCAAAGGGGACAGTCCCCGGGTACGGGCGGCCAAACAGGCAGCCTCCACCGCCGCTCAGCAGTGTATGAATCTGAAGAACAGCTGGCGGGAGCTGGAACTGAAAGCGGCGGCCAATTTCACGGCCCGGGATTATGTGATTACCTATACCTATGACGACGCCCACCTTCCGGCAGACAAGGGACAGGCCGGAAAGGAGCTGCAAAAATACTTCCGCAAACTGCGGGCGGCGCGGAAGAAGCGAGGCCAGGTGCTGCGCTATGTCTACGTCACAGAGGGCTTTCACGCCAAACAGGCCGCTTCCTTCCTAGGGGAGGACGGGCATCTGGAGGACAAGCGCATCCACCACCATGTACTCCTCAATGCCGCCGGGCCGGGGGACTATGACGAGCTGCGCTCCCTGTGGCATGGCGGCGGGTACATCCGTATCGAGCCCCTGGACGTCCACTACTACCGGGAGCTGGCCAAGTACATGACCAAGGAGGCAAGGGAGTTTGGAAAGCCAAAGGTAGGGGAGCGAACGTGGCGGGGGTCCAGGAATCTCAGAAGCTATGAGGTGGAGTACACCGACATCCCCTCTGACTCCATGACCCTGGCCCCACCCTTCGGCGCGGTGGACTATGAGTCCTTCGGGGAAACCAACCCCTATGGATACGCACTGTTTGTGGGGGCCAGGTATCTGTTATATGACGAGTCCCAGCCCGGCAAGCTGTCCTATACAGCGGGCCGAAGGCGACAGGCGGCCTGTTATTTTCCATCTTGAAACCAGTGTTAATAATCGAACACAGGTGTAGAAAAGGAGGCAACCCACTTGCAAACAAGACAAGAACCGAGTAAACTGGTCAACAAGGACAGACGCGTCATCTGTCCCGTCTGCGGCAGGCCTACCCAGTTCCGGGTGAGACCGGATACCCAGGCCAGGAATTGGCCCATCTGGTGCAAGCACTGCCGGCAGGAAAGTATCGTGAATATCGAAGCGCCTGAGCCAGCGTCCACAGAGACCAGCGCCTGAGCCGATGACCACCCGATGGGGGTGTCGTTGGCTTGGGCGCTTTTTGTTTTGCCCGGAGGTGATAGCCCGTGGCAGGACAGACGTCTGGCCAGCCCAACCCGCTGTGGGTCCTTCCCGGGGGAGGAATTCCTGCGGGGCCGAATGACCCCGGTATTTTCCTGCGAGAAAACTGGTTAAAAATGCGCTGTTACGTTACGAAATCGGAATAAATAGAGTGAAATTATACCCCATAGGGGGTATAACCTGCCTCATTTGGGCGGGGAAAAGGCGAAATGCAGGGCCGAAAGGGGAGAGCGGTATGGCGGAGCAGGGGAAAAAGCCGGGGAAGGCATCCAGGGCGGAGGTCTTGACCGGAACGGTCCCGGAGTGGGCCACCACGACTGTCATTGCCCAGCTGCTGGGCAAGACGGTCCGCCGGGTGCAGCAGCTCACCCAGGAGGGCATTCTGGAGACCCAGGTGCCGCCCCAGGGGGGCACACGGAAGTACCGCACCTGTGAGACAGTCCAGCGCTATCTCAGCCATGTGGCCCAGAAGGCCCAGGAGGCCGGAGACAGCGGCCGGGCGGCCCAGCTGGCCCTGAAGAAGCTGGAGGCCGAGGTGGAGCTGAAGGAGAGCCAGGGCCAGCTGCACCGGCTCAAAACGGCCATCGCCGAGGGAAAGTATCTGCCGGCCCGGCAGGCCACCGAGGATCTGGCGGAGTTTTTGGCCCGGTTCCGGGTCTTTGCCCTCCAGATCCCACCCCGGATCGCGGGTACCCTGGCGGGCTACACGGATGCCCTGACCGTCCGCACCATGGAGCAGTCCATGCGCAGTGAGGTGGAGGGGATGCTGGCGGCCTTTGTGGACGCCGCCCAACCGGAGGAGGCGCAGGCCCTTTGAAGCAGGCCTATCAGGTACCGGCGTGGATTTATCATGCCCTCCAGGTGCTGCGGCCCCGGCCCCGGCTGACCGTCTCCCAGTGGGCCCAGGCCAAGCGCCGGGTCACGTCGGGGGCCATTCCCGGCCCCTGGAACAACAGCGTCACCCCCTATCTGGTGGGCATCATGGACGCCTTTTCCCAGGAAATCGTGGAGGAGATCGTCTTTGCCAAGCCCACCCAGGTGGGGGGCACCGCCGCCATGGAGAACATGATCGGCAGCCTGGTGGACCAGGACCCGGCCCCCACCCTGGTGGTCTATCCCTCCGACGATCTGGCCGAGACCACGGCGGAGACCCGTCTCATCCCCATGTTCAAGAGCCACCCCGACATGGCGGGGAAGTTCCGGGAGCATGAGAGCAAAAAGCTCCAGCTCAGCTTCCGGGATATGTGGCTCTATCTGACTGGGGCCAACAGCCCGGCGGACCTGTCCAGCAAGCCCATCAAGAACCTGTTTCTGGACGAGGTGGACAAGTATCCGGGGGCCACCAAAAAAGAGGCGGACCCCATCTCCCTGGCCAAGGAGCGCACCAAGACCTTTTTCAACCGAAAGATCTTCATGGCCTCCACCCCCACCCTGCGCACCGGCTACATCTGGAGGGAGAAGGAGGCCGCCGAGGTGGAGTACCACTATTTTGTGCCCTGTCCCCACTGTGGTACCCTGATCGAGCTGAAATTTGCCCAGCTCAAATGGCCGGACAAAGAGCAGGTGCCAGACCCCGCCCAACGGGCGGAGAGGGCCGTCTATGTGTGCCAGGCCTGCGGCAGCGTGCTCACCGACCGGGACAAGGGGCCCATGCTCCAGGCCGGACGGTGGCAGCCGGTGCGGGGGACCAGCAAGCGGCCCAGAAGCGTGGCCTTCTGGCTGAACACCCTCTATTCTCCCTTCACCCCCTTTGTGGAGATCGTGCGGGAGTTCCTGCGCAGCAAGGACGACCCGGACCTGCTCCACAACTTTGTCAACAGCTGGCTGGCGGAGCCCTGGGAGGATACCAAGCTGAAGACCAGCGCCGAGCTGGTGCTGGAGCGCCAGACCGACCTGCCGGAGTGGGCGCTGCCCCAGTGGACCAAGCTGGTCACCGGGGGGATCGACGTGCAGGAGAACTGCCTGTACTGGACCATCCGGGCCTGGGGCAGCGGGATGACCTCCCAGAATGTGGCCCACGGCCAGGCCCTGTCCATGGCGGAGGTGGAGCGGATCATGAATCTGCCCCTGTACCTGCCGGACGGCCAGCAGAGGGTGGTCAACCTGGCCCTGATGGACAGCGGCGACCAGACCGACCAGGTGTATGAGTTCTGTCTGCGCAATGCCGACTGGGCCCTGCCCTGCAAGGGCACGGCCGCCATGCTGTCCGACTACCGGCTGTCCACAGTGAACAAGGCGGGCAGCAAGGCCTACGGCATGAAGCTGGTGCTGGTGGACGGTGGCAAGTACAAGGACCTGATTGCCGCCCGGATGCGGCGGCAGAACGGCACCGGGGCCTGGATGGTATACCAGGGCTGCGACCTGGAGTACGCCCAGCAGGTAACGGCGGAGCACAAAATCACCCAGCGCACCGGGTCCCGGGAGGTGCAGCGGTGGGTGCTGAAAACCTCCCACGGGGACAACCACTATCTGGACTGTGAGGTATACGCCGCGGCTGCGGCCGATGTGCTGGGTGTGCGCACCCTCTTTCTGGAGGAGGAGAGAGTGGCGGAACAGGCGCCCGCCCAAGCCCCTGTCCAGAAGGTTACACAGGAGGAGGCCTGGATTCAGGCCCGGGAAAATTGGCTTTGAGGTGAGCGTATGAGCGAACAGACAGGAACACCGGCCCAACTGCTGGAGCAGGTCAACCAGGCCATCGGGGCGGTGCTGGCCGGCGGGCAGTCCTACACCATTGGCAGCCGTTCCCTGACCCGGGCGGACCTGGCCATGCTGAAGGCCATGCGGGATGATCTGGAGGCCCAGCTGGCCGACGGGGACAGCGGGGGGCTGCTGGGGCGCACTTATGTGGCCTTCTTCGAGGGGCGGTGAGGGACATGGGGATGCTGGAGCAGCTGATCGCCGCCCTGTCCCCCCGGCGGGCCTACGAACGGGAGCTTTGGCGGCAGGGGCTGGACGGGCTGCGGGGCTACGACGCCGCCAGCCCCGGACGGCTGAACGCCGGGTGGCGGGTCCACAATGAAAGCGCCGAGCTGACCGACCGGCAGAGCCGGGACGTGATCCGGGCCAGGGCCCGGGATCTGGAGCGCAACAGCGATATTGCCCAGGCGGTGCTGTCGGCCTACAAGCGCAACGTGGTAGGGAAGGGGTACACCCTCCGGGCCAGAACGGGGGACGACCAGCTGAACAACCAGATCGAGCGGGTGTGGCGGCAGTGGTGCAAGGCCAGAAACTGCGACGTCACCGGGGAGCAGTCCTTCCACCAGATCCTGCGGATGCTGGTGGAGCGGAAGAAGATCGACGGCGGGATGCTGGTGCTATTCCGCTATACCAGAGGCGGGGTGGTCCCCTTCAAGCTCCAGGCCCTGGAGGTGGACGAGCTGGACACCACCCGCACCGTACCCAAGACGGCAGGCAACCGGGTGGTGGGGGGTGTGGAGTACAACCGGTACCGCCGCCCGGTGGGGTACTGGATCCGGCAGTATGACATCGAGGGGTGGCAGCTGCTGGAGCCGGTATACCTTCCGGCCAAGGACGTGTTCTTCTGCAAGACCAGGCACCGGCCCAGTCAGCTGCGGGAGATGTCGGACATGGCCCACACGGTCACCCGCATCCGGGATACCAATGAGTTTATCACCGCCGTGTCGGTGAAGGAGCGGATCGCAGCCTGTCTGGCGGTGCTTATCAAAAAGACCCTGCCCACCGGCGGCGTGGGAAGGGGCGGGTACCGGCAGCCCGACGGGCAGGTGGACTACAGCGGCAAGCGGCTGGGTCCCGGCATGATTATGGAGATGAACGCCGGGGATGAGGCCCAGATCGTGGAGCCCAAGGGGGCGGCCACCGACGCCACCGCCTTCCTCAAGAGCCAGGAGGGGCTCATCGGCGCCGGTCAGGGCCTCAGCTATGAGGCGGTGAGCCGGGATATGTCGGGGGCCACCTATTCCTCCGCCCGGCAGAACGCCATTGAGGATGAGAGCACCTTTGCCGAGGATGTGGAGTTGGTCACCCAGTTCATGTCGGAGGTCTATGAGCGCTTTGTGCTCTCCGGCTACCTCACCGGCCTGTTTTCCATGCCGGATTTCTGGGAGCGGCAGGCGGACTATTTGGAACACAGCTGGGTGAAGGCCCCGAAGAAGTGGATCGACCCCACCAAGGAGAGCAATGCCAACCGCATTGCTCTGGCGTCGGGGCAGAAGACATACCAGGATATCTGCGCCGAACAGGGCAAGGACTGGAAGGACGCCGTGGACGAGACGGCGGAAGTGCTGGCCTATGCCCGGGCGCAGGGTATCGAGATGGGAGGAATTTTGTTTGGAAACGGAACGACAGCGGCAGAGCAGAACACCGCCCGGCCAGAGTGACCGGGGCGGGGATACCCGGTGCATGGGGGCCGTTCAGGTCCGGGCCCAGGAGGGGGAGGAGAGCCGCCGCCGGGTGCTGAGCTTTTCCAGTGAGGAGCCGTACCAGCGTTGGTTTGGAATGGAGATCCTGGACCACGCCGATGGGGCGGTGGATCTGGAGCGGCTGAACAGCGTGGGGGTGCTCCTCTTCAACCACAAGACCGACGTGGTGGTGGGCAAGGTGCTCCGGGCCTGGGTGGAGGACCACCGGGGCATGGCTGAGGTGGAGTTTGACTCCGACCAGGAGGCCGACAAGATTTTTGGTAAGGTGCAGTGTGGCACCTTGAAAACCACATCAGTGCGCTATGCGGTGGGCAGCTGGGAGGAGGTGGCCCCCGGCAAGACCTCAGCCGACGGGCGGTTTACCGGCCCCTGCCAGATCGCCCGGAAGTGGACGCCTCTGGAGGTATCCATCGTGTCGGTGCCCGCCGATGCCACCGTGGGGGTTGGCCGGATGGAGGAGATCGCCGGGCCTGTGGGCCTGACCCTGTGCCAGCGGCAGATCCAGATCAACCAAAACAGATTCAGGAGGGAATATACATGACCATTCAGGAGATGATCAAACGCCAGCAGGCCCTGGTGGATGCCGCCCGCCAGGCGGGCCGGGATCTGACGGAGGAGGAACTGCGGGAGTTCCAGCAGCTGCAGCGGGACCTGGAGGCCCAGCCTGCCTCCGATGAGCGGGCGGCTGTGGAGGCGGAGCGCCGGCGGATCTGTGAGATCATGGCCCTGTGCCGCCAGACCGGCATGGACCCGGCGGAGCCCATTCAGAAGGGAGACAGCCTGGATGCGGTGCGGGCGGCCGCCGTGACCTATTTGCTGGAGCACGGCGCGCCTCTGTCCGCCCCTGCCAGAGACAACCAGGGGGACGGCTTCCGCTCCGCGGCGGTGGACTCCATGCTGATGCGGGCGGGAGTACCGGTGGAGCGCCCGGCGGAGGGGGCGGACCAGCTGCGGGAGCTGTCCCTGCGGGATCTGGCCATTGAGTGCCTGGCCCGGGACGGCGAGGGTACCCAGGCCAGCCTGCTGCGGATGTCCAGAGATGACCTGTGGAACCTGGCCTGCCGCCAGTTCTTCAACCCCACCGCCGCCTTCCCCGCCATTCTGGACGAGGCCATCCAGAAATCCATTGTCCACCAGTACCAGGCGGTGCCCACCACCTTTGACCTGTGGACCACCAAGGGCAGCGTGTCCGACTTCAAGCCCACCAAGGACCACAGTTACCTGGTGGGCGGGGCCGGGTCCTTCCTGCTGGTGGGGGAGAACGGGGAGCTGAAGCACGACACCCCCAAGAGCGAGCTGCTCCCCCAGCGGAAGATCGACACCTACGGCCGCCAGTTCTCCATGAGCCGCCAGGCCTTTATCAATGACGATGTGGGCTTTCTCACCGAGGTGCCCGGTATGTATGCCGCCAGCGCCAAGCGCACTATCAACAAGCAGGTGTACACCATCCTGATGAGCAATCCCGCCGTTTTTGACGGGGTGGCCCTCTTTGACCCGGCCCACGGCAACCTGATCCAGACCGGCAGCCCCCCGTCGGTGGAGTCCATGCAGAAGCTGATGCTCAAGCTGTTGCTCCAGAAGGACCCCTTCGGGGAGGCCATTACCATCCAGCCCAGAACGGTGGTGGTGCCGGTGGGCTATGGGTTCCTGCTGTCCCAGCTGCTGGAGACCCGGGAGATCGAGGTGAGCGGCATCGGCAGCCACACCGCCAACGCCCTGTACAACTACCGCAATCAGCTGACGGTGGTGGAGGAGGGGACCATCAATGCCCTGGCCGGGTCTGGGCCCGCCCCCTGGTTTATGGTGGGGGACAAAACCCACGCCAAGAGCATCCAGGTGGACTATCTGAACGGCCAGGAGGCCCCCACCATCCGCCGCAGCGAGGTGCCCGGTCAGCTGGGCTACGTCTGGGACATCTGGCTGGACTGGGGCATCACGGTGGTGGACTGGCGGGGCATCGCCCGGAACAACGGCGTGCCCCTGACCAATGACTGACAGGAGGAAGACCGGATGAAAGGGATCTATTGGCAGAAGGGGGACACCCTGGACTACACCCCGAAGGAGGCAGTGGACTATGGCCAGGTGGTGGACCTGACTACCCGGATCGGGGTGGCGGCCAGCGATATTGCCGCGGGTGAGCAGGGACAGCTGCATGTGAGCGGCGTGTTCCAGCTGGACAAGGACGGCAGCGAGATCGCCCTGGGGGCCGCCCTGTACTACGACAAGAGCGGGGACCAGATCACCACCACCGCGGAAGGCCACACCCCGGCGGGCTATGCCGCCGCACCGGCCGCCGCCGGAACGGGCACCGTGCTGGTCAAACTGCTGGGCTGAGGAGGAAACCGATATGAAAACACTCATTGCCACACGGCCTATTTTGTATCAGGGGCGCATGATCCAGCCTGGGGATCGGCTCCCCGCCGATGAGAAGAAGATGGTAGAGGCCTGGCTGCGGGCCGGAAGCGCCTGCTGGGTGGGAGATGCGCCCGCCGCCGATACAGGCGGGGAGGCTGTCCCCGACGGCGCGGTCATCCCCAACACTCTGGATATCGTAGACGGCCACTTTACCGTGGACAGTCTGATGACCCTGACCAGGGAGTCCATGGAGGAACTGGCCCGGGATTTGGGGCTGGACAGCGCCAAGTGCAAAAACAAAAGCGAACTGGCCCAGCTGCTGGCGGCGGTGGAGCTGGAGGCCGCCCCGGAGGAAGAGGACCCGGCCACATGAGCGGCTTTCAGGAGGCCGTGGCCCGGGACGTCCACGGGGTATTCCTCAACGTGGAGGAGTTTGCCCAAATACGCACCATCCGCTATGACGGCCAGGAGTACCAAGATATCCCCATCGTGCTGTCTGACCGGAAGGAAGAGGCCCGGCGGCAGCTCCAGTCCGACCACGTCCAGGGGCTCTATCGGGTTTCCGTTGTCCTGCACTGTGCCCGGTCCGACCTGGGTGGGAAGCAGCCTGAACAGGGCACCCGCCTGTCGGTCAATGACCGGGAGGGGGGCGGCGGATATTTCCGGAGCTTCTATGTGGCCGCTTCCGGCTGTGAGATGGGGATGCTCCGGGTGGAACTGGAGGCGATCGACGAATGAGCTACGCCATCACCATTGACGAAATCGACGATAGCCTTGACCGGGTATCGAAGCTCCTGTTCGGAATTCCCGATGGTGTTTATCGCGCCGTTGGCAGCGCCTTAAAACGGTCTGCACAGCACGGCCTCACCGTCGGTATGAAGATCGTTTCCCAGGAGTATACCATCTCACAGGGGGAACTAAAATCCAGGACGCGGAACATCAATACCATTGTCAAGGACACCTCCGGCTCCTATGAGATCACCTTCGGCTATCGCGGGAATGTCATTCCCCTTATCAAGTTCGACACCAAGCCTGGTGCGGACGGGAGAATCCATACACGTGTCTTGCGTTCCAGCGCCCAGCAGGTCCTTGAAAATGCCTTTGTTGCCCATGTGGGCGGACATACCGGCGTGTTTGAGAGAGAGGGAGAGGAGAGATTCCCCATCCGAGAGCTGTTCGGGCCTTCTGCCATCCAAGCGTTTTATGCCCATGAAGAGACGACTGACAAGATGGACCAGGAAATTTTACAAACTTATGAGCGCCGGATCGAGCATGAGATCAACGCGCTCCTCAACGGCTGGAGGTGAGAGCCTATGACGAAAGTGACCCTGCTGGAGCAGCTGCGGGCCTTTACCCAGGCCAGCACAGAAGATATGCGCCTGCCCACCGTTCTGCAACAGGACGAGGCCGCCCAGGCATACCGGGCGCCGGAGGTCTACTGTGCCCGTCTGCCGGACAGCAGGGCGGCCAAGAAGAAAGCCCCCTATATCCTGCATCAGATCATCACCGGGAAAGATGCCTTTCCAGCAGGCAAACACCCCCAGAGCGCGGCTGTGGTGCGCACCATCTTCTGTGTGTACCACGGGGACGAGCAGGAGGGCGGACTGCTGTTGCTGGGCCTGATGGAGCGGCTGAGGATCGCCCTATTGGAGCAGGTGGTCATCGGCCGGCAGTTCATCCTGGATCTGGGCGAGGGCTTGGAGACCCTGGTCTATCCCGATGACACAGCGCCCTATTTCATGGGAGAGATGAGCTCTGTATGGAGGCTCCCGACGATTGAAAGGAAGATAGCACATGGCAAAGACGCAATCCAATTCTATGGCGGCGGATACCCCCCAGATCAGCGGGGCCGCGTCCGCCAGGAGCCGGAAACCTGACCGGGCCGCCGCCGGATTTTTCTGCTACATCGGCCCCAGCATCGGGGGCCTGATCCGGCATGGAGCCATCTACCGGGGGACCAGACGGGCGGCGCTGACCGCTGCGGCGGCTGCCATCGAGCAGTACCCCCTGGTCAAGACCCTGATCGTCTCCGGGGACAAGCTCCCGGCGGCCAGGCTGAAGGCAAAGAGACCGGGCAGCGCGCTGTATCAGAACTATCAGCGGCTGGCCGGAAAAGCGTAAGGAGGCACCTGTATGGCGTTAAATCTTGGCGTTCATGTATCCGAACAGGCCACGGCAGTGAGCACCCCGGTGAAGGCGGATGTGAGCGTCCCCTTTGTGGTGGGGGCGGCCCCCGCCCACGCAGCAACTACCCCGGCAAAGGCCAATGTGCCGGTGCTGTGTACCAGCTGGGACGAGGCGGTAGCCAAGCTGGGCTTTTCCTACGACTGGAAGAGCTACCCCCTGTGTGAATTTATGTATGCCCACTTCCAGCTCTACGGCTGTCAGCCCGTGATTTTTTGCAACGTGCTGGACGGGAGCAAGTCCGGCATGGCGGACAGCGCCGCCGGAGACGGCCAAGAGGCTGTTCCCGTGTCCGACCACCAGGCGGTGCTTCCCTTTGCCGCCCTTGCCGGCACCATCCAGGTCAGTACGGAGGCTGGTTTCAGTACCGTGCTGGAGCGGGACAGCGACTACAGCGTGTTCTATGACGAGGGCGGGACAGCCTGCCTGGTGGAGCTGCTGGAGTCCGGTGAGCACTACGACGAGAGCCAGCTGTACATCAAGTACAGCGCCGTCAAGCCCGACGGGGTGGAGCAGGCCGACATCGTGGAGGGCCTGGGGGTCATTGACGCCTGCATGAGCACCGTGGGCCTGATCCCCGATCTGATCTGCGTCCCCGGCTGGTCCCAGGACAGCGTGGTGGCGGCGGTGATGGCCACCAAGGCGGCGGGCATCAACGGCCTGTTCCGG
This sequence comes from uncultured Flavonifractor sp., assembly GCA_944385575.1. Lineage (GTDB taxonomy): Bacteria > Bacillota > Clostridia > Oscillospirales > Oscillospiraceae > Flavonifractor. Next base: position 14,958 of record CALWXT010000026.1, read on the forward strand.
GCCAAGGCCCTCATCGACTTTGACTGCGGCGACGACGGTGTACGGGCGTATTCCGAGCTGCCGGCGGCCAAGAACCAGAGCAATCTGGTGGATGAAAACCAGATCCTGTGCTGGCCCATGGTGCGGCTGGGGGACTACATCTTCCACATGTCCACCCACCTGGCGGGACTGATGGCCCAGGTGGATACGGGCAACGGCGGCGTGCCCTATGAAAGCCCGTCCAACAAGAACTTCCAGATGGACGGCTGCTGTCTGGAGGACGGCACGGAGGTCAGCCTGACCTTCGAGCAGACCAACCTCATCGCCGGATATGGCATCGTCACCGCCCTGAACTTTATGTCCATGGGCTGGACGGCCCGGAACAACTACACCGCCTGTTATCCCGGCAACACCGATGTGAAGGACCAGTTTATCCCCGTGTCCCGGATGTTCGACTTTGTGGCCAACACCCTTATCCGCACCTTCTGGTCCAAGCTGGACAAGCCCATGAACCTGCGGCTGCTGGACAACATCCAGGACACCTGCAACATCTGGCTCAACGGACTGGTGAGCCAGGAATACCTGCTGGGGGCCAGGGTGGAGCTGATCGCCTCGGAGAACCCGGTGACCAGCCTGCTGGCCGGTATCATCTCCTTCCACATCTACCTGACCCCGCCCGTCCCGGCGCAGGAGATCCACTTTACCATGGAGTTTGATGTGGATGCTCTCACCAGCGCCCTGAATCTGGCTTCGTAAGAAGGAGGAAACCGCTATGAGCGCCAAACAGCCTGCGGCTTATATCAATCTGGAGATCTATGAGGACAGCGTCAATCTGCTGGGCGTGGCCAAGGTGCAGCTGCCCGCCATTGCCTTCCCCTGTGTCAACATCTCGGGCGCGGGAATGATGGGGGAGATGGAGGTGCCGCTGTACGGCATGGTCAGCAACATGACCACCACCATCACCTGGCTCACCCCCCACGGGGACGCGGTCAAGCTGATGTCCCCCCAAAAACACCAGCTGGATATGCGGGTAGCCGAGGAGTACTGGGACGTGGAGCAGGCGGATGTGGGCCTCTGGGCCGACAAGTATGTCATGATCGTCCGGCCCAAGACCACCACCCCCGGCACCGTGGCCCCCATGGCCTCCGCCGACACCTCCGGCGAGTATGTGGTGTACTATTTTGCCGCGTACAAAAACGGCGAACAGCTGTGGGAGGTAGACAAGCGTAACATGAAGTGCGTCATCCTGGGCGTGGACTACATGGCCGAGGTGCGCAAGGCCCTGGGTAAGTAACGGGGCACCCCTATCACACAGAAAGGAGATCATTATGGCGACAGAGACCATCAAAAACCCGGTGGACCAGGCGGAATTTGCCCAGGCGGAGCAGGAGGCAGCCCAGGCCGCCGACGGATATGTCCACACCTTTCAGACCCCCTTTACCTACTGCGGCAAGACCTACGACAAGCTGACCTTCCGCTTTGACCAGCTCACCGGCGCGGACAGTCTGGCGGTGGAGGACGAGCTGCAGCTGCTGGGAAAGGCGGTCATCGTCCCCACCTTCTCCGGGCAATATCTGACCCGGATCGCCGCCCGTGCCTGCCAGGAGAAGCTGGACTTCATGGCCTTCAAGGCTATGCCCATCTGGGACTATAACCAGATCAGGAGCCATGCCCGCTCTTTTTTCATGGCCTCCGAGCTGTCCTAGCCGACGGCGGAGCCTGGCTGAGACGGCAGTGTCTGGTGCTGGCCCAGACCAACCATACGCCGGTCTCCTTCTGGCTGTCCCTGCCCCTGGGGGAGCTGGTGCGGTGGATCCATGCCAGCAATGAGCTGGTCCGGGAACGGGAGAAAGACCGGCCCCAGACCTGAAGGGAGGCGGAGCTATGGCCAGCCGGAGAGAATATGAGATGCTGTTCCAGCTCAACGCAAAGCTGGGCGGCAATTACGCCAAAACCTTCCGCTCCGCCCAGGCGGAACTTGTCGGCATACAGGGGAAGATTCAAGCACTTTCCAAAACACAGTCGGACATCACAGCCTTTCAGAAGCAGCAGACGGCGGTGGAGAATACCCGAAAAAAGCTGGTCATGTTGCAGCAGCAGTACGACAACATCCAGCAGGAGCTTCAGGAGACCGGCAATGCCTCTTCCGAGCTGAAGAACAAGCTGCTGTCCAAGCAGATGCAGCTGGAGAAAACGTCGGACGCCCTGGAGACCCAGAACGGGAAGCTGGAACAGATGGGGGACGCCCTGCGGGCGGCGGGGGTGGACACCGACGACCTGACCGCCAGCTCTGCCCGCCTGGAGCGCCAGATCGAGGGCCTGAAGACAGGGCAGGAGCTGGCGGCCCAGCGGGCCCAGACCCTTGCAGACCAGATGGGGGAGGCGGCCCAGGCCGCCGGTACCTTCTCCGGTCAGGCCGGGCAGGCAGCACAAGAGGCGGAACGCTTCGGCAACCAGGCCGGGCAGGCCTTTTCTGCCGCCTATGAGGCCCTGGCTGCGGCGGGCATCGTGACCGGGCTCCAGTCCATCATGACCTACTTTGCCGGATGCGCCCAGGCTGCCATGGACTTTGAGAGCGCCATGACCGGCGTGGCCAAGACCACCGACTTTACCGATGAGGAACTGGTGGCCATGTCGGACGCCATCCGCACCATGTCCACCCAGATCCCCGCCACCACCCAGGAACTGGCGGCCATTGCTGAATCGGCCGGACAGCTGGGCATCCACAAGGAGTCCCTGCTGGACTTTACCGAGACCATGGCTATGCTGGGCACCGCCACCAACATGACCGCCGACGAGGCGGCCACCAACCTGTCCCGGCTGGCCAACATCACCGGTATGTCCCAGGAAAACTTTGGCCGCCTGGGGTCCACCATTGTGGACCTGGGCAATAACCTGGCCACCACGGAAAAAGAGATCGTGGATATGTCCATGCGCATTGCCGGCGCCGGTTCTCAGGTGGGCATGACCGAGGCTCAGATCATGGCCTTTTCCGGCGCGCTGTCCTCGGTAGGCATTCAGGCCGAGGCGGGCGGCTCCGCCTTCTCCACCCTCATTTCCGATATGTCCCTGGCCGTTCAGCAGGGGGAGGGGCGGCTGGAGCAGTTTGCCCAGGTGGCCGGTATGTCTGCCGAGCAGTTCGCTCAGGCCTTTGAGACCGACGCGGCCGGGGCGATCCTGAAATTTATCCAGGGCTTGGGGGATCTGAGCGCCCAGGGGCGCAGCGCCATTGCAGTCCTGGACGACATGGAGCTGTCCGACATCAGTATGCGGGACGCCCTGCTCCGTGCCGCCGGGGCCAGCGGCACCTTTACCGAGGCCCTCAAGACTGCCAGCACGGCCTGGAAGGACAATACCGCCCTCACCACCGAGGCGAGCAAGCGGTATGCCACCGCCCAAAGTCAGCTGATTATGATGGAGAACGCCTACCAGAACCTGAAGGCGGCCATTGGCGAGGCCTATACTCCGGCGCTCCAGAAGGCTTACCAGGTGGGGACCCAGCTCTTCAACGGACTGGCGGCCTTTGCCCAGACAAACCCGGCCCTGGTCAACGGCTTCACCGCCTTTGCGGTGGTGCTGGGGGTGGTGGTGGCGGCTCTGGCGGCCTATACCGTGGCGGCCAAACTGGCGGCGGCGGCCTCCGCCATGCTGAGCGCCTCTATCCCTGGCCTCAACATCATCATGGCCGTTACCATCGCTCTGGCGGGGGTGACGGCAGCAGCGGCCAGTTTTGCTACCACGGCCTCTGAGGACGCGGTGCCCTCTGTGGAGGAGCTCACCGCCTCCGCCCGGGAACTGAACGACACCCTGGAGGAGGCCCAGTCAACCTACCAGGACACCACCGCCCAGACCATGGCCACCGCCGACGCAGCCAAAAGCTATCTGGACCGCCTGGTGGAGCTGGAGTCCGCCCAGAGTATGACGGAGGAACAGACCAGGGAGTACAACAACACGGTGGCTCTGCTGCTCAACCTGATGCCGGAGCTGTCGGAGCAGATCCAGACCAACGTGGACGACTTCGGAAACGTCGCCTATGTGATCGACCAGGGCGCCGCCTCCCTCTACGGCTATGTGGCGGCCTACCAACAGGCGGCCCAGCAGCAGGCCTCGTCGGACTATCTGGAGAGCTACCGCACCGCCTACAACGACGCCTACAGCGAATACTACAAAAACCAGATTGAGCTGTCCAAGGCCACGGCCGAGGTCATGGAACTGGAGAACAAGCGTGCCGGGCTGCTGGCCCAGATCCAGCCGTTGCAGGAGAAGCAAAACCTTACTCAGCAGGAGCTAGACGAGCTGTACAAGCTGCTCAATATCGACCTGGCGGGGGTCAACAGGGATCTCTCAAAGGCCTATGAAGTCCAGGATATCTACAACAGCGCGGTGGAGGAGAGCAAAGCCGTGCTGGAATCTGCGGAGCAGGGCCTGCTGGATGCGGAAAACGCCATGAAAAACTATGCCGATGAGGCTGAAAACGGCGCCGACGCCACTGCCAGCACGTCGAATCAAATCTTTGCCCTGCTAGGCCTGCTGGTCAATACCAAGGAACAGATCGACGCCCAGGCCCAGAGCTACAAAGACGCCTATCTGGCCGCATACGACAGCATCTCCGGACAGTATGCCCTCTGGGAAGAGGCTGCGCCCGTGGTGGCCACCAGCATCGGGGAGCTCAACACGGCCCTGTCCAGCCAGGTGGACTACTGGCAAGACTACAACAACAATTTGCAGTCCCTGATCGACCGCAGCGGGGAGATCGAGGGCCTGCGCGATATGCTCTCCTCCTATGCCGATGGGTCCCAGGAAAGCGTCAACGCCATTGCGGGCCTGGCCGGGGCCACCGACCAGCAGCTTCAGACCATGGTGTCCAACTGGCAGGCATTACAGCAGGAGCAGGGTAAAGTGGCCGGCAGTATGGCCGACCTCAAGACCGACTTCAACACGTTTGTAGAAGAGATGCAAGAAAATCTGGCGGCGAAAATCGAGGCAATGAACCTCAGCGAAGAGGCGGCTGAGAGCGCCGAACAGACCATACAGGGATTTATTGACGGGGCCAACAGTATGCTGCCCCAGGTGCAGGCGGCCTATGCCGGCCTTGCCCGGACGGCCCGCAACGCCCTGTCCCCCTCGGGAGGCGGCCTGACCTTGAACATACCGGGGTACGCCTCCGGTACCCAGAGGGCGGCCCCCGGCCTGGCCCTGGTGGGCGAACAGGGCCCCGAGCTTGTCTACTTCGGCGGCGGGGAGCAGGTGATGACCGCGGCGGAAACTGCGGCTTTGCAGGCGAGGCTGTCCATCTCCGGCGGGGAAGAAGCCCTGCCCGGCACCGGGGGCTCGGTCCATCTGGGCGGGGTCCAGGTGGTGTTCCAGATTACCGGCGCCCCGGCGCCGGAGGTGGTGGAGGACCTGCGGGCCTATGGGGACGACTTTGCCCTGCGGGTGCTGGAGGTCCTGGAAAACGCCCAGATAGACGCGAAACGGGGGAGCATGGTATGAGCAGAACCTATACGACGGTCCAGGGGGATATGTGGGACGCTATTGCTTATGCCCAGCTGGGCAGCACCGACCACACCGACCGGCTGATGAGGGCCAACCTTCCATACCGGGAGATCTACCGGTTTCCCGCGGGCATTGTGCTGACCCTGCCTGAGATCCCGGAGCGGACCGGCAGCACCCTGCCGCCCTGGAAGCAGGTGACGGCATGAGCGACGCCAACCAGGCCCGCCGCACGGCGGTAGAGGTCGCGTTCGGCGGGGTGGACATCACAGCATCCATCCGGCCTTATCTGCTCTCCCTGACCTACACCGACCAGGAGGCGGAGGAGGCTGACGACCTTCAGCTCCAGCTCCAGGACCGGGAGGCCCTCTGGATGGAGGACTGGCTGGCCCAGGCCGTGGACGCCGCCTCTGCCGCCAGACTCTCCATGGACGCGGTGATCGTCCGGGAGAACTGGCTAGGGGACGGCAAGGACGTGGTCCTGCCCTGCGGGACCTTTGAGCTGGACAGCGTGGACGCCTCCGGCCCGCCCGCTGTGGTCACCATCAAGGGCACCGCCCTGCCTTTCAGCGCCCAGATCCGGCAGACCAGAAAGTCCAAGGCCTGGGAGGCCTATACTCTGTCGGGCATCGCCGGGGAGATGGCCGCCGCCTGCGGTATGACCCTGATGTATGAGGCGGCCACAGACCCCTTTTACCAGCGGGTGGAGCAGGTGGACACCAGCGACATCGGCCTGCTGTCCATTCTGTGCCGACAGGCTGGAATCTCCCTGAAGGCCACCAGCCGCATTTTGGTTCTCTTTGACCAGGCCGCCTATGAGGCCAAGCCAACCGTGCTTACCCTCCGGCGGGGGGATGGCAGCTACACCAAGTACAAGCTGAACGTAGGTACTGCCGATACCCAATACGCCTCCTGCCGGGTCAGCTACACCGCCCCCTCCGGGCAGTGCATTTCCGCCACGGCCAAAATCGAGGACTACAACGAAGATGCCAAAAACAATCAGCAGCTGGAGATCACCGCCAAGGTGTCCAGCGCGGCAGAGGCCAAGACGCTGGCTGAAAAGCTGCTGCGGCTGCACAACAAATACGCCAAGACTGCCACCTTCACTCTGCCGGGCAGTCCCCAGCTTGTGGCGGGGGTCACTGTGGCCCTGGAGGGCTGGGGGGCGTGGGACGGGAAGTACCTGGTCACCCAGGCCAAGCACACGGTGGGCGGCTCGGGCTATTCCGTGCAGGTCAAGCTGCGGAAAGTGCTGGAGGGATACTGATGGACGAGCAAATCATCAGACGGATGGTGCGGATCGGCACAGTGACGGCAGTGGACAACGGCAAGCGGCTGGCCCGGGTGAAGTTCCCGGACACCGGCCACACCTCCGGGTGGCTGCCCGTCCTGGCCACACCCCCCGCCATCCCGGACTATACCGTACCTCAGCGCACTGAGTATGAATCCGGCGGCAGTGACGCCGCCGCCTTTGCCAGCCACAAGCACGATCTGACCATCAAGCCCTGGATGCCCAAGGTCAACGATACCGTGCTGACCCTGTACCTGCCGGTATTCAACGGGGACGGCTTTGTGTTGGGAGGGATTCTTTAATGGCAGTTGTGGGATGCCTGGGCGAGGTGATTTTCCAGGTGTCCGAGGAGGTGGTGGAAACCCTGGACAACATGAGCTGGTCCGGCTCGGCCCGGTACAGCACCCACCAGCGCCACGGCGCCAACGCCCTCACCGAGTTCACCGGGCTGGACCCGGATAAAATCACCTTTGATATCACTCTGTCGGTGGAGCTGGGGGTGGACCCTATGGCCGAGGTGACCAGGCTGTGGGGATACGAGCGGGGCGGTACGGCGGTGCCCCTGACCATCGGGACCCACGCCTATGGAAAGTACCGGTGGAATATCACCAAGCATGAGATGAAAATGAAGGCCTTTGACCGGGCGGGGAACATCACCCACGCCACGGTATCGGTGAGCTTACAGGAATATCTGAGGGGGTAGGGCATGCGCTATACAGTCTCCGCCACCGACCTGACCGCCATCCGGTTCAACGAAACCGACACGGTGGCGTCGGTGCTGCAAAATATTGCCGTCATTCTGTCCACCCGAAAGGGGACCATCCCCCTGTACCGGTCCTTCGGGCTGGACATGGACTTTCTGGACAAGCCTGTCCCGGTGGCCAAGGTCCTGATGATCGCCCGGGTGCGGGAGGCCATCGAGACCTGGGAGCCCCGGGCCACCGTGCTGGATATCTCCTTCCGGGAGGACCCTACCCAGCCCGGCCTTCTGATCCCAACCGTGGAGGTGGACATCGACTGTGGCTAGAAATACAGAGTATCAATTTGTGCCCACGGATGCCGGGGAGGTGGTTTCCCTTCTCACCGCCCTCTATGAGCAGATCACCGGCGCCACCGTCCGCCCGGCCAGCCCGGAAAAGCTGTTCATCCAGTACATGGCCAACATCATCGTCCAGGAGCGGGTGCTCAACAACTACACCGGAAACCAGAACGTACCCAGCCGGGCGGAGGGGGAGAACCTGGACGCCCTGGCGGAACTAACCGCCGCCCAGGCCCGCCCGGCAGCCAAGGCCGCCGTGTGTACCGTGCGCTTTTCCATTTCAGAGGCCCAGGATACCGCCATCCTCATCCCGGCGGGGACCAGGGTCACCGACGGCAGCGGCACCCTGGTCTGGGAGACTCAAGAGGACGCCTATATCCCCATCGGGGAGACTTTTGTGGAACTGCCTGTCCGGTGCCAGACCGCCGGAACGGTGGGCAACGGCTACGCCGCCGGGCAGATCAATAAGCTGGTGGACCTGTACGACTACTGCTCGGAGTGCGTCAGCGTCACCGAGTCCGCCGGCGGCTCCGACGTGCCGGATGACGAGGCCTATTATCAGCTGATCCGGGCCAGTATGGACGCCTTCAGCTGTGCCGGGGCCAAAGGGGGGTACATCTATTTTGCCAAGCAGGTGAGTACCGAGATCGCCGACGTGGTGGCCAATTCTCCCACACCCGGCGTGGTGAAGCTCTATGTCCTGATGGCCGACGGGACCCTGGCCCCCCAGGAGGTCAAAGCCCAGGTGCTGGCGGCGTGCAGCGCCGACCAGGTGCGCCCCCTCACCGACCAGGTGTTTGTGGAGGATGCCGAGACGGTGTCCTATGACGTTGCCTTTACCTACTACACCCAGACCGGAAGCACGGCTAGCGGGGTGGAGGTGGCTGCGGCGGTGGAGCGGGCGGTGGAGGCGTTCAACACCTGGCAGCAGGCCAAGCTGGGCCGGGATATCAACCCGTCCAGATTGATCTCCCTGCTCATGGAGACCGGCATCAAGCGGGTGGACTTGACTGCTCCCGCCTTTACCGTCCTCCGGGACGGCGGGGACGGGACGGTGCCCCAGGTGGCGGCCCTGGGCTCTGTCACCATCACCAACGGGGGATATGAGGATGAATGACCACGGCATTACCAAAGAAAACCTGATGGAGACTTTGCCGCCTGCTCTGCGGACCGACCCGTCGGTGACGGCGTTGGCCGAAGCCTTGGCCACTGTGCTGGCCGAGCGGGTGGGCGAGCTGGACCGGCTGCTGATCTATCCAGCCATAGACCGGCTGGAGGAGCCGCTTCTGGATCTGTTGGCCTACGACTTCAAGGTGGACTGGTGGGACGGCAACTACAGCCTGAAGGAGAAGCGCCAGACCCTGAAGGACAGCTGGCGGGTCCACAAGACCCTGGGCACCAAGGCCGCCGTGGAGACGGCCATCTCGGCCATTTA
>CALWXT010000027.1 GCA_944385575.1 uncultured Flavonifractor sp.
CTGGGCATGATGATCCAGAAGGCCAGCGGCTACTACGACATGGGCACCGTGCTCATGGGCATCATCGTCATCGGCATTATCGGTATCACCATGGAGAAACTGGTTCGGTTCTTAGAGAGGAGGCTCACAGGATGGCAGGAAACAGTGCAGCAGTAAAGGTCAAGATCGACAACGTCGTCAAGAAGTTCAACGGCCGGGGTGGCGAGATGATCGCCCTGAACGGCGTCAATCTGGACATCCACGAGAACGAATTCATCACAGTGGTGGGCCCCTCCGGCTGCGGCAAGTCCACCATTCTGAACATCATCGCCGGCCTGCTGGAGCCCACCAGCGGCAACGTCTATGTGGACGGCAAAAAGGTGGAGGGCCCCGGCCCCGAGCGCGGCGTGGTGTTCCAGCAGTACGCCCTGTTCCCCTGGCTCACCGTGCGCAACAACGTCAAGTTCGCGCTGGACATGCGCGGCATTAAGGGCGCTGAGGCCGACGCCATCGTGGACAAATACTTAAAGATCGTGGACCTGGAGAAGTTTGCCAACCACTATCCCAAGGAGCTTTCCGGCGGCATGAAGCAGCGCGTGGCCATCGCCCGCGCCTACGCTGCCGAGCCTGAAGTTCTGCTGATGGACGAACCCTTCGGCGCTCTGGACGCCCAGACCCGCACCCAGCTGCAGACCGAGCTGCTGAAGACCTGGGAAGCCGAGCAGAAAACCTGCTTCTTCATCACCCACGACGTGGACGAAGCCATCATCCTGGGCCAGAAGGTGGTCATTATGAGCGCCCGTCCCGGCCGGATCAAGGAGATCGTGGACATCGACATCCCCTATCCCCGCGATCAGGAGACCAAGATGAGCCCCCGCTTCCTGGAACTGAAGAACTACATCTGGAGCCAGGTGTATCAGGAGTATCTGGAAGTCCGCAAGTGATCTCATCCCCCAAAAAGCAAGCAGAACGCCCCCGGGCCGCCTTTGGCCCGGGGGCGTTTGCCCTTTGATGTGATTACAAATGGTAACGGCGGCGGCCCCGCAAAGGGGCTTTTCTCCGGCAGAATTCACAAGGCTCCGGCAATGATTCTGTCAAAATGCCCAAAAACTATCCCGGAAAGGTATGAGAATATTTCATACTTTTCAATGCCCCTTCCGGCGCGTATACTTTGAGATGACAACAGCCGGAAAAGGTGTTTTCTTTTTCGGCCAAGCGAGGCGGGTCATGGCCCGCCGCTTCAAAAACAATGGAGGAAGATACATATGAAAAAGCTTCTCAGCCTCGCGCTGGCAGGCGTTATGGCCCTGAGCCTGGCCGCCTGCGGCAGCACCCCCAGCAGCACCCCCGCTTCCACCCCGGCTTCCGAGCCCGCTTCCGCTTCCACCCCCGCTTCCGAGCCCGCCGAAGAGTTCGAGACCGTGGACCTGCGCGTTGCCTACATGCCCAACATGGGTTCCAACAGCCTGCTGGCCACCGCTCTGAACATGGGCTACTTTGAGGAGATGGGCCTGAACGTCACCCTGACCGAGTTCCAGGGCGGCCCCCAGGAGATCGCCGCTATGGCTTCCGGCGACATCGACATTTCCCAGATCGGCCACGGCGCCCATGCCCTGTGCATCGAGGGCCAGGCCAAGATCTTCCATCTGGACTGCACCAGCCTGGCTGACGCCGTTGTTGCCAACACTGAGAAGGGCATCAACTCCATCGCCGACCTGAAGGGCAAGACCATCGGCGTTTCCAGCGGCACCTCCGCTGAGATCATCCTGAACCTGGCCCTGGCTTCTGCCGGCCTGACCCAGGACGACGTCACCCTGACCGAGATGGACGCCAACGGCATGGTCACCGCCATGGTGAGCGGCGGCGTTGACGCCTGCGCCACCTGGAGCCCCAGCACCATGACCATCGCCAACGCTCTGGGCGACAAGGCTCTGACCCTGGCCACCAACAACGACTACGTTGACCAGGTCACCTTCCCCTCCAGCTTCATCACCACCGAGAAGTTCGCCAACGAGAACCACGACGTTCTGGTCCGCTTCAGCCGCGCTCTGCTGAAGGCTCAGGACTACCGTGCCGCCAACATCGAAGAGGTGGCCAAGTGGGTCGCCAAGCAGTGCAAAGCCGACGAGCAGACCATGCTGGACTGCGTGGGCGAGGGCAACTGGCTGACCGGTGAGTTCGTGGCCAACGGCCTGACCGACGGCACCGTGAAGAGCTACTACGAGAACCAGCAGAAGGTGTTCATCGACGCCGGCCGCATCACCGAGGAAGTTCCCGTTGAGAACTACGTGATGTTCGACGTCATGGAAGAGGCTGTGGCCGCCACCTACGGCGCCTGAGCCGCTTAAAACCGCATAGGACCTGCAAGGGGGCATAAAGGCATTGCTTTATGCCCCCTTTTTTTCGCGTCGCCGGCCAAAAATCTCCCGGCGGGGGCTGTCTTGTGATATAATGGCAGTAACACGAAAAAAAAGGGAGGTGCGGCAATGCTGGTCCTGGTTCAGGTGCTGATGGCGGTGGCCACGGTGATGGTGGCCGCCAACCGGCGGGACGTGCTCTCTGCCTACCTGGGCGGGCTTTCTGCCAGCTTTGTGGTGATGATGTGCGGCGTGGTGACCTATGTGGCCAAAATGGGCGGCTACAACACCGCCCAGCGCCTGTTCCTCTTTTTGCTGCCCGACCTGCAGCTGTGGCTTCAGGGCCTGCCCATCCCCCTGGGCACCCTGGGTTATCTGGTGGCGTTGGGCCGCAGTTTGTTCCCGTATTTTCTTTTGTGCCTGGGCATTTACCACTCCAACCTCCACTGGGTGCGCCGCCACGAAAAAGCCATCCGCAGGGTGCACCTGCTGGGCACGCTGGTGCTGCTGGTCTATTACTGGCCGCCGGTGTTCCGCCTGGTGGTGGGCGGGCGCTTCTGGGTGCTGGTCATCATGCGCCAGATCTGCCTTGGCTGGATCGTGGCCAGCGTGCTGGCGGCCCTCGGCCTGCTGCTGCAGGACTACTTCGCCACCACCTCCCCCTACTTCAAGCGCAGCATGCGCCTGGTGGTGCTGGCGCTGGTGAGCGTCACCGTGCTTTACAGCATGTACGCCATCCAGGACCCCGGCCAGATCTATAACTTCTATGTCTCGGAATACATCCGCCTGGGCTCGCTGAACTATCTGCGCACCGCCCTGTCCAGCGGGTGGAGCTGGCTGCCGCTGCTGGCCTGCACCGTGTTTTTCGTGGGCCTCGGGTCCTTCAACATGATCCACTACAGCCGCCTGAGCCAGTCGGAAGCCCAGGAGGACACCACCCTCCAGCGCAAGTTCGACACCGCCTCCATGGGCGCGTCGGTGTTCGTCCACAGCATTAAAAATCAGCTGCTGGCCGCCCGCGTGGCCCACAAAAAGCTGCAGCAGGAGCTGGAAGAGCCCGAACCGGACCTGGAAAAGGTGCGGGCCTGGGCCACCTGCCTGCGGGAGATGAACGCCTCCATGCTGGAGCGGATGGAAGAACTCTACCGCTCCATCAAGGTCAGCTACATCGAGCTGGTGCCGGTGGAGTCGGGGGAAATCGTGGAATCGGCCCTGGCCCGGCTGGCCCAGAAATACCCGGACGCGAAGGTGCAGGTGCACCAGAGCGTGCAGGCGCTGGTGCTGGCGGACCGCACCCACATGGCGGAGGCGCTGTACAACCTGCTCACCAACGCCTGGGAGGCGGCCAGCGCCGCCGCCGGCGGCCCGCGGGTGGAGCTGCTGGTGCAGCCGGAACGGCTGTGGCTGGATTTCATCGTGAGGGACAACGGCCCCGGTATCTCCCGGGCCGAGCAGAAAAAGATCTTTGACCCCTTCTACACCAGCCGAAACACCAACAACAACTGGGGCATGGGTCTTTACTATGTGCGCCAGATCGTCAAGAGCCATCTGGGCCACATGCAGATCAAAAGCGCCGAGGGCAAGGGCAGCAGCTTCATCGTCATGCTGCCCCGGTACGTGCCCGGGCGTCAGAAAAACCAAGGGGGGCGGGAAGAAACATGATCTCCATTCTCATTGCCGACGACTTTGACCTGCTGCGGCAGGACCTGACCGAACTGCTCAACGCTCAGCCGGATATGCAGGTGGTGGGCGAGGCGTCCACCGGGGCGGGGATCGTGGAGCTGGCGAAAAACGTCAAGAGCGACATGATCCTGATGGACATCGAAATGGAGAGCACCTCCGCCGGGATCCAGGCCGCCGAGGCCATCCACGCCGCCGACCCGAACCGCCTCATCCTCTATCTCACCGCCCACGACACCGACCGCATGATCCTCACCGCCATGGCCACCGGCGCGGTGGACTACATCGTGAAGGGCGCCGAGGACGAAGAGGTGCTGGCCCACATCCGGGCCGCGGCGGCGGGCCATCCCATGCTGAACGCGCGGGTGCAGTCCACCGTCATCCGGGAGTACGACCGCCTGCGCCGCTCGGAGCAGAGCCTGCTCTTCTTCATCAACAACGTCTCCCAGCTCACTTCCACCGAGCGGGAGCTGGTCCGCCTGCTTTTGCAGGACAAAAAGGTCAAGGAGATCGCCGCCATCCGCTGTGTGGAGGTGGTGACCATCAAGACCCAGATCAAGGGCCTCTTGCATAAGTTCGGCTGCACCCGCACCAAGGAGATCGTGGAGATGATCCGCCAGCTGAACATTTCTCATCTGTTTTGACGCCGGGCGGCCCCGCGCCGCCCCCTCGTGATAAAGAAAGGAGAACCGTCATGTACGAATACTTCCACATCAGCGCCCAGGACCTGGGCAAGGACGCCAAGGTCCCCGTTCTCAAGCTGGGCGATTCCGGCGAGGTCTTTTACGAGATCGCCATGGAGATGATCAACACCATCAAGGCCAACAACGCCGCCGGCAAGCACACCGTGTTCATCTGCCCCGTGGGCCCCGTGGGCCAGTATCCCATCTTTGTGCGGCTGGTCAACCGTGACCGGATCAGCCTGAAGAACTGCTGGTTCATCAACATGGACGAGTACCTCACCGACGAGGGCGAGTGGGTGGACAAGAGCCACCCTCTGAGCTTCCGCGGCTTTATGGACCGCACGGTCTACACCAAGATCGACCCCGAGCTGCTCATGCCCGAAGAGCAGCGCATTTTCCCCGACCCCCACGACCCCGAGCACATCCAGCGGGTCATTGAGACTTTAGGCGGCGTGGACGTGACCTTCGGCGGCATTGGTATCAACGGCCACCTGGCCTTCAACGAGCCTCAGGACGAGCTGACCGCCGACGAGTTCGCCGCCCTGCCCACCCGCGTGCTGACCATCAGCCGCGAGACCCGCACCACCAACGCCATCGGCGACTACAACGGCGCCATCGACGCCATGCCCCGCAAGTGCGTCACCATCGGCATGAAGCAGATCTTGAGCGCCAAGAAAATTCGCCTGGGCGTCTTCCGCGACTGGCACCGGGCCGTGGTGCGTCAGACCGCCTACGGCGAGGTGAGCGCCCACTTCCCGGCCACCCTCATCCAGCGCCATCCCGACGCCATGGTCATTGCCAACGCCAACGCGTCGCAGCAGCCGTTCTGAAACAGGACAGGGGAGGGAAGGACCATGAAACAGCTTGTTATCACGGGCGCGCTGGTCTACACCGGCGGCCGCTTTGTGCAGCGTGAAGTGTATGTGCAGGAGGGCCGCATCGCCCAGCTGGCCAAAAAGGTGAACGCCCCGGCGGACTGCCCCCGGCTGGACCTTTCCGGCAAACGGCTGGCTCCCGGCTTCATCGACATCCACACCCACGGCGCGGCCGGGGTGGACGTGAACGCCGCCACCACCGAGCAGCTGAACGGCACCATCGGCCATTTCTTTGCCAGCCAGGGCACCACCGGCTGGCTGTGCAGCGTGCTCACCGACACCCCTGAGCAGACCCTCTGGTGCCTGGACCAGGCCAAAGCCGCCATGAAAGAGCAGGGCGACTGGGCCCAGCTTTTGGGCGTGCACCTGGAAGGGCCCTTCCTGGCCAGCCAGTACAAGGGCGCCATGCCCGAGCACCTGCTGCAGACCGGCTCCGCCGAGCTCTTCGCCAAGTACGAGGCTGCCGGCGAGGGCGCGGTGAAGTACATGACCGTGAGCCCCGAGGTGGCGAGTGTGCCGGAGATGATCCGGGACATCGCCGCCCGGGTGAAGGTGGCCATCGGCCACTCCGGCGCGGAGTACGACACCGCCATGGAGTGCATTGAAAACGGCGCGGTCAGCGCCACCCACACCTTCAACGCCATGCGTCTGTTCCACCAGCACCAGCCGGCCATCATGGGCGCGGTGCTGGAGAGCGACGTTTACTGCGAGGCCATCTGCGACGGGCGGCACCTGCACCCCGCCAGCGTGCGCCTGCTGCTCAAGTGCAAGGGCTACGACCGGGTGGTGGCCGTGACCGACAGCATTATGGCCGCCGGCCTGCCCGACGGCAACTACAAGCTGGGCGTGAACGACGTGGTGGTGGAGGACGGCGACGCCAAACTCGCCTCCGACGGCACCCGCGCCGGCAGCACCCTCACCACCGGCCAGGCGCTGAAGAACCTGGTGAAGTTCACCGGCGAAGGCCCCGAAACGGTGCTGCCGCTGCTCACCGAAAACCCCGCCGCCCTGCTGGGCCTGGCCCGCAAGGGCCGCATCGCCCCCGGCTGCGACGCTGACTTCGTGGTGCTGGACGACGACCTTTCCGTCCTGCGCACCATCGTGGGCGGCCGCACGGTCTACACCGCCCAATGACCGCCCCGCTGACCCTGGCGCTGGTGGGGCTCATCTCGGTGGCGGGCAGCTTTGTGCAGGCTGCCACCGGCTTCGGCTACGCCGTCACCGTGATGGCCCTGTGGCCGCTGTTTTTGCCCTACAAGACGGCGCTGGTGGTGGAACTGCTGGCGGCGATGGTGCTGTGCGTGGTCATCGCCGTGCGCTACCGCCGCTCCATCAACTGGAAACAGCTCATCGCCCCCTGCGCCGCCGCCTTTTTCACCAACTGGCTGGGCCTGCAAATTATGGCCGGCAGCCCGGAAACGGTGTTGCGCCGGCTGTTGGGCGCGGCGCTGATGGCGCTGGCCGTCTACTTCATCTTCTTTTCCGCAAAGTTCCGGGTGCGCCCCACCCTCACCGCCGGCCTCATCGCCGGCGGCGTGGCGGGCCTTTCCGCCGGCATGTTCAGCATCGGCGGGCCGCCCATCGTGGTCTACTACCTGGCCGCCTTCGAGGACAAGAAGGAGTACACCGCCACCACCCAGATGTATTTCATCCTCACCAGCCTGTGGCTGGTGGCCCAGCATCTGTGGATGGGCAACGTGGACGGGCTGGCCCTGCAGTGCACCGGCGCGGCGCTGGCGGGCCTGGCCGTGGGCACCGCCGCGGGCCTTGCGGTGTTCAAAGCGCTGCCGCTGGAGCGCATCAAAAAACTGGTCTACGCCTTCATGCTTGTGATGGGCGCTTATATCCTCATCGCCGGCTGAACGGCTCCGTCCCTCCGCATCCCGCGGGGGGACGTTTTTTTTGAAGTATGACGCATTTTCATACTCGCAATTGGGGCGCTTGTGCCTTATAATGAAAACTGGAAGAGATTGTGACCGCGGTGCGCCGCGGCAGAAAATAAGGGAGGGAAGTGCAATGAATCTGAATCTGGATTCCGACCTCGCCCGCCGCATGGCCGCGCCGGGAGAGGTGGAGGCGGCCCTGGCCGACGCAAAGGCGGAGTACCGCCGTCTGGCTGCCCTGGGCAGCGAGGATAAGGACTGGCCCGTCACCGGCTGGTTCCACTGCGCCGAGGCCGCTCAGCAGCTGGACCTCATCAAGGAGAAAGCCGCCGAGATCCGCGAAAACGCCGACGTGTTCGTGCTGGTGGGCGTGGGCGGCTCCAACCAGGCGGCCCGGGCCATGATCGAGGCCATCCAAAAGCCCGGCGGCCCCGAGATCGTCTACGCGGGCAACACCCTGTCCGCCCACGGCATGGCCCAGGTGCTGCAAAAGATCGAGGGCAAGAGCGTCTACATCAACGTCATCGCCAAGAACTTCGAGACCCTGGAGCCGGGCAGCCATTACCGGGTGCTCCGCGCCGCCATGGCAAAGCGCTATTCCAAAGAGGAGATGGCCAAGCGGGTGGTGCTCACCGGCACCGTTGGCTCCCGTCTGGAGGAGATCGCCAAAGAGAACGGCTGCACCTTCCTCCACTTCCCCCGCCGTGTGGGCGGGCGCTACTCCGCCTTCACCCCGGTGGCCCTGCTGCCTCTGGCGGTGGCGGGACTCGATGTGGACGCCTACCTCGCCGGCGGCCTTGCCATGGAAGAGGAGCTGGCCAAAAACGAGGGCGGCCTGGCCGCCGAGTACGCCGCGGTGCGCTACGCGCTCTACCGCCGTGGCTTCCAGGTGGAAATGCTCACCGCTTTTGAGCCGCGCCTGTTCTGGGCCGAGCAGTGGTGGAAGCAGCTCTTCGGCGAGAGCGAGGGCAAGGAGAAAAAGGGCATGCTGCCCGCCTCGATGATCAACTCCGAGGATCTGCACAGCATGGGCCAGTACATGCAGGACGGCCTGCGCTTTATGACCGAGACCTTCCTGGCGGTGGACGACCCCGGCGCTTCGGTGGTCATCGAGCCGGACCCGGACTTCGGCGACGCCTTCGACTATCTGGACGGCATGGACTTTGCCAACATCAACCGCGCGGCGGAAAAGGCCACCATCCAGGCCCACGCCGCCGGCGGGGTGCCCTGCATGGTGCTGCGGCTGCCCCGGATCGACGAGCACACCTTCGGCCTGGTCTACTACTTCTTCATGGTGGCCTGCGCCCTCAGCGGCCGGCTGCTGGGAGTGGACCCCTTCGACCAGGAAGGCGTGGAAGAGTATAAACGCAGCATGTTCGCGGCGCTGGGAAAGCCCGGCGTCAAGGGCAGATGAACGGCCTCTCGGCCCGGCCCTTCCGCCTCGCGGCCAACCGGGTGAACTACCTTTTGCCCGGCGGCGAGATGATCGACGAGTTTTTGGGCCTTAAGCGGGGAGCCGTGCCCGGCGCAAGCCAGATGTGGGTGGCCAGCACAGTGCAGTCCACCCTGCCCGGCGCGGCGGACAGCCGCTCTTACATATTGCCCGAGGACGGCGGCGGCTGCCTTGCCGGGGAACTGCAAAAGGACCCGGCGGCCTTTCTGGGCGGCGCCCACGCCGCAGCCTTTGGGGCGGACCCGGGCTATCTGTTAAAGCTGCTCCATTCCAGTCAGCGCCTGCTGGTGCAGGCCCACCCGGACAAGGCCAAAGCGGAAAAATACTTCCACTGGCCCCACGGCAAGACCGAGGCCTGGTACGTTCTGGCCACCGAGGGCGAGGCCCACATCTGGGCGGGCTTTCGCCCCGGCGTGACGCGAGAGCACTTTGCCGCCCTCATCGAACGGCAGGACACGGCGGCCATCCTGGGCTGCCTGCACCAATTTGACATCGCCCCCGGCGACGTCATTTTCATCCCGGCGGGCCTGCCCCACGCCATGGGCGCGAACAGCCTGGTGGCGGAGATACAGGAACCCACCGACATCACCCTGCGGGCGGAGTACATCCGCCCCGACGGCAGCCGCCTGCCTCCCGAGAGCCTGCACGGCGGCGCGGGGATGGAAGCTCTGCTGGACTGCTTCGACTTTTCCGGCGCGGCGCCCCAAGAGGCGGTGCGGGAAAAATACTTCCTGCGGCCCGTGGCGCGCACCGTGCCCGGCGGCAGGGAAGAGACCCTCATCGGCCCGGAGGCCACCGACTGCTTCGGCCTTGCGCGGGTGTGCGCCGACGGCCCCTGCCCGCGGAAGAACCCTTCCTTCCGGGTGCTGCTGGTGGAAAAGGGCGAGGGCGAGCTTTCCGGCGGCGGCGTGACGCTGCCGCTCAAGCAGGGCACAGAGGTGTTCGTCCCCGCCGGCGTGAAGGACTACACCCTCACCCCCAAGGGCAAGGAGCTGGCGGTGCTGGAGTGTGTTCCGCCCGCGCCCTGACAAAAACGCAAAGCTGCGCCGCCCTTTGCCGCGGCGCTCACAAAACACCGCGGGCCCACCGCCCGCCCGATGAAAGAAATGAGGTAAAAATTATGCTGGTACCCCTTCGTGCGATTCTGGAAGCTACCGAGAAATATCACTACGCCCAGGGCGCCTTCAACGTGAACGCCGTGGCTCAGGCCAAGGCCGCCATCGAGGTGCACGAGATGTTCCGCTCCGCCGCCATCCTGCAGGGCGCGGACCTGGCCAACGGCTTCATGGGCGGGCGCACCGACTTTATGAACGCCACCCTGGAAGACAAGATCAAGGGCGCTGCCAACATCGGCGCGGCGGTGAAGAAGTATGGCGAGGGCAGCCCCATCCCCGTGGCCCTGCACCTGGACCACGGCCGCAACTTCGAGAGCTGCAAAGCGGCCATCGCCGGCGGCTACACCTCCGTTATGATCGACGGTTCCAGCCTGCCCTTTGAGGAGAACATCGAGATCACCCGCGAGGTGGTCAAGTACGCCCACGAGCGGGGCGTCACCGTCGAGGCCGAGCTGGGCGTGCTGGCAGGCGTGGAGGACCACGTGTTCAGCGCCGGCTCCACCTACACCAACCCCCTGGACGCGGTGGAGTTCATCAAAAAGACCAAGGTGGACGCCCTGGCCATCAGCTACGGCACCATGCACGGCGCCAACAAGGGCAAGGGCGCGAAGCTGCGCAAGGAAATTGCCATCGCCACCAAGGAGTGCCTGCTGCACGAGGGCATTTTCTGCGCCCTGGTGAGCCACGGCTCCTCCACCGTGCCCCAGTACATCGTTGAGGAGATCAACGCCCTGGGCGGCGACATCCAGAACGCCTACGGCATTGAACTGGCCCAGCTGAAAGAGGCTGCCCGCTGCGGCATTGCCAAGATCAACGTGGACACCGACATCCGTCTGGCCGTCACCCGCAACATGAAGGAGCTGTTCTACAACCGCCCCGAGCTGCGTCAGAGCCCCTCCATCGGCGGCATTTACAAGCTGCTGGAAGAGAAGAAGAGCGCCTTCGACCCCCGCGCCTTCCTGCCTCCCATCATGGACACCGTCATGTACGGCAACGTGCCCGACGCGGACGTGGCCGCCATCGTGGACTGCATTGAGAAGGGCGTGCGCGAGGTCATCGGCACCCTCATCGTGGAGTTCGGCAGCGTGGGCAAGGCTCCGCTGGTGGAGAAGGTCACCCTGGACGAGATGGCCGAGCGCTACCGCAAGGAAGGCATCTAAGACCAGGTTTTGAAAAGGAGCGACGCTGACTTATGAAATACATTTTTCTGAACCTCAAGCGCTTCGACGTGCCGGTGGAGCTGGGCGGCGTGAACCGCCTGGCCCCGGTGAACGAGTGGGCCAAGACCATCGTGGAAGGCACCCAGGAAGGCCTGAAGAAGTATGACCCCGCGAAAGTGGAGTTCGTGCAGTTCTTCCCCGAGGCCCACATCCTGAACGCCGTGGCGGCCCTGTGCGAGAACAGCCCCGTCAAGGTGGGCTGCCAGAGCCTCTACCGTGCCGACACCGCCGTGGGCGGCAACTTCGGCGCCTTCACCTCCAACCGGCCCGCCTCCATCGCCAAAGCCATGGGCTGCGGCGGTGTGCTCATCGGCCACTGCGAGGAGCGGAACGACAAGGCCGGCGTGCTGGCCGAGGCGGGCGTGGTGGACACCGCCGCGGTGAACCGCCTGCTGAACCAGGAGATCAAAGCCGCCACCGCCCGTGGCCTCAAGGTGCTCTACTGCATCGGCGAAAAGAGCGAGGAGCAGGAGCGCTGGCAGGAAGTTCTGGGCGAGCAGCTGGACATCGGTCTTGAGGGCGTGGACAAGAGCCAGGTGGTCATCGCCTACGAGCCCATCTGGTCCATCGGCCCCGGCAAGACCCCGGCCGACAAGCCCTACATCGAGAAGATCGCCCGCTTCGTCAAGGAGCGCACCGGCGGCATCCCCGTGGTCTACGGCGGCGGCCTGAAGAGCGACAACGCCGAGATGCTGGCCTCCATCCCCGAGATCGACGGCGGCCTCATCGCCCTGACCCGCTTTGCCGGTGAGATCGGCTTCTACCCCGACGAGTATCTGGAGATCATCCAAAAGTATCTGGGCGAATAAGGCCCGACAAGGAGGAAACGCGAATGAAACTGGATTTTGAATACGGCCACGGCCTGATGAGCGCCGAGCTGCCCGACAACACCGATGTGTTTATCCCCGGCACCACCGTGGCGGACCCCCCCTGCATCCCCGAGGACAAGCTGGAGGAAGCGTATCTTGAGAGCCTGCATAACCCCATCGGCATGAAGCCCCTGAGCGAGCTGGCCTTCCCCGGCGCGAAGGTGGTCTTCATCGTGCCCGACCGGGTCAAGGGCGGCGAGCAGCCCACCAGCCACCGCAAGGTGAGCATCAAGCTCATCCTGAAGGAGCTGTATGCCGCGGGCGTGAAGAAGGAGGACATTCAGTTCATCATCTCCAACGGCCTGCATCCCCGCGCGAAGCCCGAGGACTACAAGGCCATCTTCGGTGAGGAGCTGTTCAACGAGTTCTGGCCCACCCACCAGATGACCAGCCACGACTCCGAGGACCCGGACAACATGATCGACCTGGGCACCACCAAGCGGGGCGACCCTGTGTTCATGAACAAGACCGTCTTCGAGTGCGACCTGCCCATCCTCATCGGCCATGTGCAGGGCAACCCCTACGGCGGTTACTCCGGCGGCTACAAGCACTGCGCCACCGGCATCACCAACTGGCGCAGCATCGCCAGCCACCATGTGCCCGAGGTCATGCATCGGGATGACTTCACCCCGGTGAACGGCGGCAGCCTCATGCGCCACAAGTTCAACGAGATCGGCATGCTGATGGAGGAGAAGATGGGCCATCCCTTCTTCTGCTGCGACGCGGTGCTGGATACCAAGAGCCGCCAGATCGCCATCTACTCCGGCTACGCCGCCGAGATGATGCCCGAGAGCTGGAAGATCGCCGACAAGCGCACCTACGTGCACTGGGCGGAGAAGAAGTACGACGTGCTGGTGTTCGGTATGCCCCAGAAGTTCCACTACGGCGACGGCATGGGCACCAACCCCATCATGATGATGCAGGCGCTGTCTGCCCAGGTGCTGCGCTTCAAGCGTGTCATGAGCGACCACTGCGTCATCATCTGCTCCTCCATCTGCAACGGCTTCTTCCACGACGAGCTGTGGCCCTACCTGCGTGCGGAGTGGACCGACTTCCAGCACGACTACATGAACACCCTGCCGGACATGAACCGTCTGGGCGAGTACTACGCCACCAACGAGGAGTACATCCGCAAGTACCGGTTCACCAACGCGTTCCATCCCTTCCATGGCTTCTCCATGATGAGCTGCGGCCACATCGCGGAGATGAACACCAGCGCCATCTACATCGTGGGCGCCCAGGAGCCGGGCATTGCCCGCAGCATGGGCCTCAAGACCCGCGCCACCTTCGAAGAGGCTCTGGCGGACGCGAAGAAGAAGTTCGTGGGCGAAGCTCCCAACATCCTGGCTCTGCCCCAGACCTTCAAGCTGGCGGCTGTGCACCTGTGCATGAAGGACCCCAGCCAGGACTGCATGGACGAGTACGGCAACCATCCCTGCTGCGGCTAAAAAATGAATGACGGGCGGGCCCTGCCGAAAACGGCGGGGCCCGCGCCTTCCTGCAAAACAAAAGAAAGGAGGCGGCGCCCATGCAGGTGCTTGCCTATTTTATCATCAGTCTGCTGGCCAGCGTGGCGGGCGCCATCTGCGGCATTGGGGGCGGGGTCATCATCAAGCCCACCCTGGACCTGTTCCATCTGGACAGCGTGGCCACGGTGAGCTTCCTCTCCGGCTGCACGGTGCTGGCCATGAGCTGCTATTCCGTCACCAAATCCCTGCTTGCGGGCGACAGCAAGGTGGACCTGAAGCTGGGCACCCCGCTGGCCATCGGCGCGGCGGTGGGCGGCGTGGCCGGCAAGCAGATGTTCGCGGTCATCAGCGCCCGCTTCGCCGAAACGGCGGGCGCGGTGCAGGCGGCATGCCTCTTCCTCATCACCCTGGCCACCATGCTCTACACCATCAACAAGAGCCGCATCCGCACCCACAAAATTTTCAAGGTGTGGGTGTGCGTGGCCATCGGCCTGGTGCTGGGCATTATGTCCAGCTTTCTAGGCATTGGCGGCGGCCCCATCAACTTGGTGGTGTTCTATTTCTTCTTCTCCATGGACACCAAGACCGCTGCCCAGAACAGCCTCTACGTCATCCTCATCAGCCAGATCACCAGCCTGGGGGCGACCCTCGTCACCGCCAGCGTGCCGCCCTTCGGGTGGCTGAGCCTGGTGCTGATGGTGGCGGGCGGCATCGGCGGCGGCATGCTGGGCCGCGTTGCCAACAAGCGGATGGACAACAAGGCGGTGGAGAAGCTGTTCATCGGCCTGATGGGCGTCATCATGGCCATCAGCCTCTACAACATCTGGCAGTACACCTTCGCGGTCTAACAAAACAGCAAGCAGGGCGGCCCTGGTCGGTTTGACCGGGGCCGCTTTTTTTGCCGCGGGGGAGGGGAGGAACCGGGCGGAGCTTTTTTCAAAGCTGCCTTCACCAATGTCCGGGCGGCGCTGTGGCATGGGCAGTTTGGGTGCGGGGCGGCCGCGTCCCTGTCCGCCGCCGCACGCGGCGTTTCGAACACTTTGCCCTCAAGCCGGGCAAAGTGTTCGCTCCGAGGCGCACTACGCGGCGGCAGTGCCGCGGCTTGTTCGGCCAACACCGGGCGGCGGGCCGGGCAAAACGGGGGAGAGCGCCGCCCTTCCGGGCCGGCTGTCTCATTGTCCGGGCGGCGCTGTGGTGCGGGCAGTTTGGGCACGGGGCGGCCGCGTCCCTGTCCGCCGCCGCACGCGGCGTTTCGGACACTTTGCCCTCAAGCCGGGCAAAGTGTTCGCTCCGAGGCGCACTACGCGGCGGCAGTGCCGCGACTTGTTCGGTCTGCAGCGATCGAGAAGCTGAGCAAAGCAAGGCGAAGCGCCGCCCTGCTTCACTGCCGGCCCCCGCTTGCATTTTTTGGCTGGGGGTGTACAATACCATACCGTGAGAGATTTTTTGATGGATCGGGGGAAAAACGATGGAGCAACAGGAAAAAGGCATTGACCTTTCGCTGCTGAACGAGGAACTGCGCCGGGCGGTGGAGGCCCACACCAAACCCATGGTCTGCTTTGAGGGCCTGAAAGTGACCGCCCTCCGGGAAGGCTATGTGGAGGCCGAAGCCCCTGTCACCGAGAACAGCCTCAATCCCTACGGCAACGCCCATGGCGGCTGGCTGTTTGCGCTGTGCGACACCTGCTCCGGCCTCGCGGCCAGCACCCGGGGCCGCCCCAACGTGACCCTGCAGGCCTCGGTGAACTACATCCGGGGCGTGAAACCCGGCGACACCGTCACCGTCAAGGCCTTCAGCCGCCACAGCGGCGGGCGCACCGCCGTGAACCAGGTGGAGCTTTACGACCAGAACGAGCGGCTGCTGCTCACCGGCAGCTTCACCATGTACTACATGGACGCAAAAAAATGAAAAAAGGCAGGGCGGAAGGGCTACTCCTCATAAGGACATCTTGAGATTAACCCAAGAATGACCGATTGAGAGAGACCCTGGGGTGTCTGCCCCAAATGTTTCAAATGGGGAAATAGCCGCAAGCCACAACAAGATGGCTTGCGGCTATTTTTTATGTCAATGTTTCAAAGCGACCAAACGATTAGGAACCATTCAAATATTTTAGTGGCTTTTTCAGATGACCTGTGGTATGCTGTCTTGCTGCAAGGAGGTAGGACACATGAACGACGCGCTGAAACAGCTCTACAACAGATTTACATTCCACTGCCCATGACGGAGGCTGAGCAGGAAATTGAAGCTTGTCACAAGCAGCTCATTGAGCGATTGGAAAAACCAGAGAGAAAACTGGTGCTGCGGATCATGGATAACCAGAGCCTGATTGCGGAAGAACGCTCCATGGACAGTTTTTTCTGCGGGTTCAAATTGGCATGGGAACTGGCATACGAACTGAATCACTTTGAAACGGACAGGCATCCCTTTCCAGCGGAAGAAGCGGAGAGAGATGCCTGATTTTTTTGTTGTTAAAAGTGTAGGACTTATGGACTAAGACACTTAGTCCTATATGCCAATTCGTTGCCTTATGTTGGGATGGTGTTATCCAATCCTGTTAATAGCAGGAGGCCTTAAACTCGATGTCATTTAATTTTCTTTTCAGCCAAAGATATTTTTTTCGGACACTACTATCGGCATAACCGCTTAATTGCTGATCAATTTTATTTCTAAGTTTTTTATATTTTGGATTTTTTTCGAGGCCGTCCCAAGCCGGGAAGTCAATATAACTTTCCAGTGCGTTGATATACCAGTACCCATCATCGTCTCTGAGCAAATCATCTTCATTGATAATGGTGTTATCCATTCCGCTTTGTACTTCATCTGACAAAATGATCCGTGGGTACTCGGCGTAGTTTTCTTGGGCAATATATGCATTCACCAATGCTTTACCAAAAATCATGTTGTTATCCACATAAAAATTGCCTTTGGAGATTGCCCCACGCAAAAAAATGGGTTGTTCAAGATTAAATAGCTTCTGTTGGATAATCATGCAAACATCAATCACAACCGCTAATGACTGTGGAAACTGGCAGGGAGCGGCAACCACGACGCTATCCGACATAATATGAATTTTAAGTTCTTCTCGCAAAATTTGATTATACCCAGCAAGAGAAGCACCCTTTGGATCTGTGGATCCTATCGCTTTGGTAAGTGCAATTTTGGCATCTTTTTCTGAAATTATAGCTAAAAAAATTTGCCTAACATTTTCAAAATCTTCTGTATTTATAATGTTTTTAAATCCAAGTATGTCTAAAAATGCCACAACATATTCAGCGTATGAATCCATAAATTCACCTCGTTGTTTTTTGTTTTCCAAACATGCTTGCTGATTTTATTTCTCGGTTTTTGAAAAGTGCTTATAACAAGTCAATTCCTCTAAATGCAGCAAAAAGGCAACCCACATTTTTTCGGTGTGGAAATGGTTGGCCCCAAACAATACTGTTAAATTCTCTGCCTCAGTTTTGACCAATCCGTGGCAGTTTGCATTTCGATACCTGAACCCAGTGCTTTAAAATGTTCTTTGCCACAATGAATCTTCATCTGTTCACTGGGTCGTAGGTGAATAAAGTTAGTTGTCCCCTTGGTCTCCAAGACAAAGTATAGCTTTTCCTCTCCGTTTTTCGTCAGATAGACTGCCCAGTCGGGGTTGTAAGTGCCGATAGGCGTTTCAATCTTGAATCGGCTTGGAATCTTAAAGTACATTTTTACATCCGGATCATTGTCCAGAGCCTCTGCCATAGGCTTTTCCACGGTGGGACTGTCATAAATCACATAATCGTAGACGCTATGCTCAACCTTTACAGCGTTTCGGTCCAGGTTAGCAATCAACTCGGCGGTGTCAAAAATCTCCTGCACATAGTATTCCTGACCGTCCAGCTTCACATAGCGGATGCCGTCAATGGCCAGGGCGTGGCGATGATTGCGGATCAGCTCCACGGCCTGCTCCAGAAATGCCTCAGGGTTGTTGAGAAAATCGCCACATCGTCCGCTCTCCACCAGAATCCGGTTAACCGTCGCTGGGGTCAGCAAGGTTTCATCGCTGATAGCGGTAATAATGTCAGGCAGTGACTGATAGTCGTTTGCAATATCCATGGTTCGCATTTCCCGCTGAATATGGCTGATACCCGCCTGCTCAATATGGATGTTGGCAGTCTGAGACACCAATCTGGTCTTTGGAATGTGCGGCATTTCCCGAAGCGCCTTAACGCAGTTCTCCACAAGCTGTTCGGTGTCGATATTTACCCGATAGGCAGTTTTCTGTTTGATTTTGTTCCAAAGCTCCAGAAACTCCGGGGAGAGCATGACCTGCTTGTTGAGGTGAACCACCACATCACGGGAAGCATCCCGGATAGGCGGTCTGCGGTCGGCGTTAGCAATAATCCGCTCAAATCGCTCCCGGGCGGCTTCATACTTTTGGGGGAGATCAAGGGTACCGTTTTTCAGGGCATTCTTCATGGTATCCTTTACCTTACCGGTGCTGGTAATGTACCCTTTCCGCTCGAAGTGGTCCATCAGCTCGTGGGCGTCGTCATAGGAAAGGGTCTTTTCCTCCACAACAGTCTCTGTATAGGCTGTGCCTGCCAGAGATTCTGCCACTACTGGTTCCGCCCGTTCCACAATGGCCTGCACAACTTCCTTGACTGGCTCCAGAGCCTTGGGTAACTCTATTTCCTTTGGCTCGACAACAGATACCACCTGCCCGGCCTCGTTGATCACCCCAGAGGTTTTCAGCGCTTGAACCACAGCCTGGGCCTGTTCGACAGTGACCTGTCTCTCCACCTCCCGGCGGTCCTCGTATACCATGCCGGAAAACAGGCTGAGCTGGAGTACACCAAACTTGACGCCGGTTTCGTCCTCGATCTCTTTCTGGAGGGTGGAGGCAAATTCAGCAAAGCTCTCGTTGGCCATCACATGGAGCACATTGATGTTCTTGTCCTCGATGCGCTCGCCGTCCTGGTTCACGCACAGGCGCAGACCACGCCCCACCTTCTGGCGGCAAGTAAAGACAGATTTCTGATCAATGAGAGTGCAGACCTGGAATACATTTGGGTTGTCCCAGCCCTCCCGCAGGGCTGAATGGGAGAAAATAAACCGCAGCGGGCAGTCAAAGCTGAGCAGCCATTCCTTATCCCGCATGATGGTGTTGTAGGTATCATCGTCGGCCTGGGTGTCGCCCTTGGTGTCCTTCAGACGGCCTTTTTTGTCCTGAGAGAAATAGCCGTTATGTACCTTGCTCACATCAGAAGGAAAACGGGCCTGCAGGGCGGCATATTTGGGCTTTGCCATAAGTTCCTGATAGCATTCCTCAAACATGGTCGCATAGATACCGGGGGTGCCGTCCTCGTGGCGGTACTTGTCCACCTTGTCGATGAAAAACAGAGATAGCACCTTGATACCCTTATCCAGATACCGCAGTTCCTTGTCCAAGTGAGTTTCGATGGTGCGCCGGATCTGTGCCTTCTTGATGATGTTCTCATCCACATCTCCGATTGACTTGCCCATGGCCACTTCCTGGGTGTTGCCAAACTCAATGTGCTCATAGCCAGGGGTGCAGTCGATTCCAGCAACGGTGTATCCCTCATAGAGGTCCCGCTGGCCGGACAGCAGAAATAGGTCGTCACCCGGCTTAATCGTGGCCGTTTTGCGGGTCACGACTCCGGTTTTGCCCTTTACATCCAGCTCCACCTTGGCCTTAAATCCCTTCTCGTTGGACACCGACAACAGGCGCACATAGGCTTGGTTGAAGCCACCAGCCACTTGGTTGGAGGACACGGCAATCTGCTTCACCAATCCCATCTGGTAGGCATCCACCGGGGTCAGGCGGTAGAGCAGATTGATCTTCTCGCGGTGGGTGGCGGAGTAGCGCAGCACACACAGGGGATTCAATGTGGCAATGGCTTCCTTGGCCTTAGGGGTGTTGTCTACGCTCTGCGGTTCATCAATGATGACGATGGGGTGGGTATTCTGAATAAACCCCATGGCTGTCTCGCCGTTCAGCCTGTCCTGGGCCTGATTGATGATGTTCTCTGCCTTCTTAAAAGCGTCGATGTTGATAATCATCACTTCGATGTTAGAGCTGGTGGCGAACTGACGCACATCGGACAGCTTGGCGGAGTTGTAGATGAAGTACCGGCAGGGCACGTTGTCGTATTGCAAGCCAAAATGCTCCTGCGTGACCTGAAAGGATTTGTAGACGCCCTCCCGGATGGCCACCGACGGCACCACAATGACAAACTTGGTGAATCCGTACTTTCGGTTCAGCTCAAAGATGGTCTTGGTGTAAACATAGGTCTTGCCGGTGCCGGTTTCCATTTCGATGCAAAATTGCATATTCCTGGCAGTATCGGTCAGGGGCAGGTTGTTCCTCTTCTGGACAGTGTGCATATTGGCGGCCAATGTTTCCTGATCTATATAAAGGGCGTTGCCCGTGCCAAGCTCATTTAGGAACGTGGTCTGGCGATCGTCCATGACGGAGAAGGTGCTCTGGGTTTTCTCCTGGCCGGTAAACAGATCTACCACGGCGTTGACCGCATCCGATTGGAATGATTGGTTTTTAAACTTTAGTCTCATAATATCTCCATGGCCCATTGCTTTTAACTATATCTCGAATGGGATTGTATGCGTGTAACATACTTCGTTAATGTATAACAGCAACCGACATTCGTATTTTCCTGCTGTAATTGGTGGGGAAGATAAATCTACGCGAAATGTTCCATAGGTTCCAGAGGGATAATCATACTGTGTAATCTGATCAAAATCCGACGGAATCTCCGCGTATGTTCCATCTTCACACTCACTCCATACCATGTCATATGATGCCGCGCCATAATACATAATTTGATCAGGTGAGCTCAACGGATAGACTTCAACACTTTGAGAAAAAGAATAAGCTGCTTCGTGAATTCCTTGTAATTTCCAAACACCACCGATTACATAATCACCGTATAATACATTAGGAAAATGCACAGCAGAACCAGTGAGTTCATAGTTATCAGTTTGTTGGGCGGTATAATCTTCCCCTGGGATATTTTGTGTTATGGTATTATCGTCGCCTTTAATAGAGTCAAAATCTATGTCATCCTCCATGCTATTTGGCCAATTTTGACTTGATGAATGTTCTTCGACTTTTTCTGTTGACATATCATTTGAGTAGGAAGAAGAATCGAAGAAATCAGGAAAATTTTTTCCGGTAGCAAAAGCAAAAATTCCAACAATGGCAGATATAAAAGAGACGATAACAACAATGATATTTTTGCTTATTTTGTCACCCATGTTTTCTCCCTCCTTTGTCATCTGCGATTAAACCAGTTTCAGTTCAATCCCATGATCCCGCAGGATGTAAAAGGCATTGGCCATAGCAGTATCGTCGGCAAAGCTGTCGCGGGAGATGATGATTTTAGCTGGGGCGTACTCTGCCATTTGTTCCACATCCTCCGGCTGGACATTCTCAGCCAGGCAAACCAGCAGCAGAAAGTCCTCGCCCACAGCATAAGCTGTCTTATCATTGATGGTAAGCGGATGCACGGAAAAGGTCAACGGCACACCCAGCTTGAGCATGATCTCGTAGACTATATCCAGATCAGAGCGGTCGGACTTGACCCGGTGGATCATGGTGTTCATCCGCTGGTACAGCAGGTCAAGCTGCTCGTCCTCAATGGGGGTAGCATCCCAGGTTTTCAGATTGGAGGTGTCCAGCTTGAAAACACGGAAGCCCACATCCAATTTAGATGCCATTTCTTTTTTTGCATTGATTACATCTGGAGATTCTTCCCACTCCGCATAAGTTAGTCCCTCAAGAGAGCCATGCTGATCTTGATAGCGTTTCGCTGCACGAACGAATAACCCCGAACTTTCAAGTGTATCTTTTAATTTTTCCCCAGCCCGTCTGATTCGTTCTTTGCCGATCTCGCAGATATTCTTGTATCCAGCCTTGTAAGCCTCGCTCTTTTCGTCGCACAGTTCGGGGAGCTGCACCAAGATAAAGCGCCGGTTGCCGCCGTCCTCGGCGTTGAGCTGCAGCACCGCATGGGCAGTGGTGGCAGAGCCAGAGAAGAAGTCCAGTACAATATCATCTTGACTTGTTACTTGAGAAACAATGGTTTTTATCAAACTAATTGGCTTAGCATAATTAAATAGACTTTTGTCATCAAACAAAGTATATACAGCTCTGGTACCTTCAGTATTAAGTCCAACTTCACTCATCCATGTTGAAAATGGATTTGCGTCACTTTTTAATTCATTGGCAAACCTCTTTTTCATGGGACGCTGAGAGGTATCTTCTGGGAAAACAATTCTGTCCTCCTCAATAAGCTTCTGCATACTATCGGGAGCATAAGACCATACACGATTATAACTGGGATGATATACTTTCCCTGTTTTAGGGTCTACTAAGTCATAATACTGATTGGGGCGCATATCAGCATTCATGCCAACCGTCAAATCACCTGCAACCCAGGGGCCTCGCGGATCATTATCAGGATTTGAGTATCCTTTATAGTCCTTTTTGTATCCAGCAAAAGGAAGAAACTGACCTTTGTGATACATCAAAAGATACTCGTGGTCTGTTGACACTTTTGATTGATCCATGGCGGAGGATGTTCTTCTTTTCCATACACCGCAACCGACGAAATTTTCCTCGCCAAACACTTCATCACAAACTTTTCGCAGGTTTGTGACCTCGTTATCATCAATCGAGATAAAAATCACGCCATCATCCCGCAGGAGGTTTGCCGCCAGCCGCAGGCGGGGATACATCATATTGAGCCAGTTGGTGTGATAGCGGCCCATGGTTTCCGGGTTGGACTTGGTGGTTTGCTGGGTGACTTCCTTGTACCGGGCCATGGGGTCGGCAAAGTCATCGGCATAGACAAAATCATTGCCGGTGTTGTACGGCGGATCGATGTAGATCATCTTCACCTTGCGGTAGTAAGCCGTTTGCAGCAGCTTCAAAACCTCCAGGTTGTCGCCCTCAATGTAGAGGTTCTGGGTGGTGTCCCAGTTGACGCTCTCCTCAGGGCAGGGACGCAGGGTGCCGGTGGAGCGTTTCTGGGCCAGACGCAGGCAGTCCGCCTTGCCCTTCCACTCAAACTTGTACTTCTCAAAATCGTTGTCAATGTACTCGCCGCACAGAGAAAGCAGCTTGTCAATGTCCAGCGTACCCTCGCTGACACATTCCGGGAATACGGAGCGCAGCTTGTCCAGATTGGTTTGTTCTATGTCCATGGACAATCCATCAATTTGATCGATCATGTTCATTCTCCTTATATATCTCCTGCCTAAGCGCAGCTTCAAAGCGGTCAAACATTAACTTATCATGTTTATTCACTTTCTGAATAATAATTACAATTGCGACAATTATGATCACTGCTATTAACCCAAGCCCGACTGCAAATGGGAAGATTTCCGCAGGTTCTTTCTTACGAACAAGGAGTACTTGACTGGACGGATTATCAACTAAATTTAGGTCGCTGATGCCCTCCAGCCGTTGATCGAATTTGATAAGCGGAATGCCTCCATCACTTATAGTGTCAATCGTAAACATTTCGCCTGGATTTAGCAGAAAACTATCAATGGTCAGTTGCTGATTGCTAAAACTACTATTTTCGACGACTTCTTCCCTGATATACTGATTGGAGCAATCGCCTATATTAACCGATAATATCTCGTCTGTTTCCCCAAAAGCAATAATAAATGGCCGCAAAAAGTCACTATTTGTTATTGGGTAAGCTCCAGTATTTTGAATTACAATCGAAGTTATGCACGGTTTTGAAACCTCACGTTCTCCGTACAATAATTTCAAGTTACTATCGTTTCCCAGCATCAGCACAAGACTTTTGCTATTTGTCGTTATACAACTAAGCTCTTTCTGCGGAAGCGTCACAGGCTGTTTGGAAATCCAGATTGTAAGGCAGATGCTTCCGATAGCCACAAGAAAACTGATTATATTGAAAGCAACCGAATATTTGTTGTAAAAATCAGCTATTTTCTTTCGCATTCTTATCAATCACCACCACAAATTCTCTCTGTACCTTTGCCGTCAGCTTTTCTTTTTCGGCAAAGGACTTTATTTTTTCTTCCAGCTCTACATCCAGGCGCATAGCGTCAAAGAACTGGCTCTCCTGCCGCTTCATGTATTCCTGCCGAAGCTGGGTTACTCTTTTCTGCGCAGACAGCCGCTTCAGCCGGTCGCCGGTGACGGCCTCCAGCTCCGCTTGTGCCTGCTGCACCTGGCTGTCCAGGGCGTTGAGTTCCCGGCT
>CALWXT010000028.1 GCA_944385575.1 uncultured Flavonifractor sp.
CAGGTGCTGGACCGGGCGGCCCTGATCCTGGACATCTTCGCCCAGCGGGCCCGCACCAAGGAGGGCCGCCTCCAGGTGGAGCTGGCCCAGTACCAGTACCTGCTGCCCCGGCTGCTGGGCATGTGGACCCACCTGGAACGGCAGGAAGGCGCCATTGGCACCCGCGGCCCCGGCGAGACCCAGCTGGAGACCGACCGGCGGCACATTCGCAGAAAAATCCAGAAGCTGCGGGAGGAGCTGGAGCAGGTGCGCCGGGTGCGGGCCACCCAGCGTACCCGGCGGGAGAAGAACGAGGTGCCGGTGGTGGCCATCGTGGGCTACACCAACGCGGGCAAGTCCACTCTGCTCAACAAGCTGACCGGCTCGGACATCCCGGCCAACAACCGGCTGTTCGACACCCTGGACACCACCACCCGCACTCTGGAAATCAGCGACACCTGTACGGTGCTCCTCAGCGACACCGTGGGCTTCATCCGCAAGCTGCCTCACCACCTGGTGGAGGCCTTCAAGGCTACCCTGGAGGAGCTGAGCTACGCCGACCTGCTCCTCCACGTCATCGACACCTCCAACCCGGAGTGGCGGGAGCAGGCCGACGTGGTGGAAAAGCTGATCGTGGAGCTGGGTGCCGAGCAGACTCCCCGCATCGAGGTGTTCAATAAGATCGACCGCTGCCCCGGTGAGATCCTGCCCCACGGGGAGGATATCGTGTCCGTGTCCGCCAGGACCGGCCAGGGCCTGGACGAGCTGCTCCAAAAGATCGGAGATCTTCTGGACACCGGTGCCCAGAAGGTGGTGCTCCACATCCCCTATGACAAGGGCGGGATTGTGGATCTGCTCCACCGGGAGGCCAAGGTGGAGCGGGTGGACTACGGGGAGAGTATCGAGGTGGAGGCCATCTGCACCCCCGTCCAGCTGGGCCGCCTGAAGGATTATATCGTCTCTGGCTGGACGCCCCCTAAGGAGTTTTGGGAAGACTGAACCCATATGGATAGATAAAAGGAGGTCGCCTTATGGTTCAATTGGAGACTGACCGCCTGCTCCTGCGCCCCTTTACGGAAGACGACGCAGAGGGCCTGTACGACTATGCCAGCCACCCGGAGGTGGGTCCTCCCGCGGGGTGGAAGCCCCACGAGAGCGTGGAGGAGAGCCTCCGGGTGATCCGGGAGATCTTCCAGCCCGCCGACTCCCTGGCCGTCATCCGCAAGTCCGACGGCCGGCTCATCGGTTCGGCGGGCTTTGTGGACCGCCACCGTACCGAGCTGGGCACCCCCAGCGAGGAGATCGGCTACTCCCTGGCCCGGGATTGCTGGGGCCAGGGCCTGATCCCCGAGGCGGTGGAGGCCATCATGCGCCATGCCTTTACAGAGCTGGGATACCAGGCCCTGTGGGCGGCCTACTATGACGGAAACCGCAAGTCCAAGCGTGTGATGCAAAAGTGCGGTATGACCTATCGCCTATCCAGAGTGGAGGCGGTGGACCAGCTGAACGAGACCAGACTGGCCCACTACTTTGCCATCACCAGGAGGGAGTGGGAGGGGAAATGACCGAGTACCAGATCCCCACCGCCCCCGGAGAAGCGGAGCTGGTGGAAAAGCGCTCCCGATTCATCGGCCACGTCTGGCCGGTGGAGAGCGAGGAGGAGGCCCGGGCTTGCATCGAGGCCATGAAGAAGAAGTACTACGATGCCCGGCACAACTGCTGGTGCTACCGCATCAAGGAGGGCGGCGTGGAGCGTTACTCCGACGACGGGGAGCCCCAGGGCACCGCCGGCCAGCCCATGCTCAATGTGTTCCAAAAGGAGGCCGTCACCAACGTGTGCTGTGTGGTGACCCGCTATTTCGGCGGCATCCTGCTGGGTGCGGGCGGCCTGGTGCGGGCCTACACCCAGGGCGCCAAGGACGCCCTGGACGCGGCGGGGATCTCGGTGGTCCGCCGGTGGGTGGAGGTGACCGTTCCCTGCCCCTACGCATTTTTTGGGCGGGTCCGCCAGGAGGTGGAGGGGCAGGACGGCGTGGTGAGCGACGTGGAGTACGCCGCCGATGTCACCGTCCGCGCCCTGCTGCCGGAGGAACATGTGGAAAAGTTTACGTCTCGCCTTACCGAACTCACCGCCGGAGGCCTGAGCGTCACCGTGTCCGGGGAGCGATTCCGGGGCGTGCCCAAAAAGAATTGTGAATAAATCGTAAATGTTTTGGGAAAAGGAAGGGTTTTTCCGAGAAAGGGCGTATATAAACAGATAGACCAGCGCGGAAAAAGGGAAGGCGGTGACCCTTTTTGACACTGAGAGAGCAGACTGAACAGCGGGAACGGGAGATCCTGTCCCCCTATGCCTGCCTGTCCGCCCAATCCAAGGGGCGGCAGCACCCGGCGGAGGACTGTCCCGTCCGTACCTGCTTCCAGCGGGATATCGACCGGATCGTCCACTCCAAGGCCTTCCGGCGGCTCAAGCACAAGACCCAGGTCTTTCTGGAGCCGGAAGGGGATCACTACCGTACCCGGATGACCCACACCATCGAGGTTAGCCGCATTGCCCGCACCATCGCCCGGGGTCTGAACCTGAACGAGGATCTGGCGGAGGCGGCGGCCTACGGCCACGACCTGGGGCACACCCCCTTCGGCCACGCCGGGGAGCGTATCCTCAATGAGATCATGCCCGGGGGCTTTGCCCATAACGAGCAATCCCTGCGGGTGGTGGACCGGCTGGAAAAGGACGGGGAGGGGCTCAACCTGACCTATGAGGTCCGGCGGGGCATCCTGTGCCATACCGGCCCCGACCGTGCCGAGACCCTGGAAGGCCAGATCCTCCGCCTGGCGGACAAGATTGCCTACATCAACCACGACATTGACGACGCCATACGGGGCAAGATCATCTACCCCATGGATATCCCCCTGTCGGTGTCCCGGGTGCTGGGCTTCACCCACTCCGAGCGGATCAACACCCTGACGGTGGATATCATGACCCAGAGCGACGGCAAAAATGAGATCCTCCAGTCTCCCGCCTGCCGGGACGCCATGCACGAGCTGCGGGAGTTCATGTTTGAATACGTCTACCGCAACCCGGTAGCCAAGGGGGAGGAGGGCAAGGCTCAGGATATGCTCTACCGCCTGTTTGACGCCTATGTGAAGGACCCGGACAAGCTGCCACCGGAATACCAGGCCATCCGGGTGGAGGAGGGCGTGGAGCGGGCCGTCTGCGATTACATATCGGGTATGACGGACAAATACGCTGTGGAGCAGTTTGGAGAGCTGTTTATCCCCAAATCCTGGAGCGTCAAATAACCCGCCCAGGTATGGATGTGGGAGTTTTTGGAAAACATAGTCGGAAGGAGGGTATGCGTTGGCCATCCCGGAACAATTCATTGACGAGCTGGTGGCCCGCAGCGACATCGCCGATGTGGTATCCTCCTATGTCCATCTGACCCAGAAGGGGGGCAACCTGTGGGGGCTGTGTCCCTTCCATAATGAGAAGACCCCCTCCTTTGCCGTCTCACCGGATAAGCAGATCTACCACTGCTTTGGCTGCGGCAAGGGCGGCGGCGTGATCTCCTTTATCATGGAGATGGAGAATCTGTCCTACCCGGACGCCATCCGTCTGCTGGCCCAGCGGGCCGGGATGGAGGTGCCGGACACCGGCACCGACGAGGCCGGGCGGAAGAAACGGGCCAGGATTCTGGAGGCCAACAAGCAGGCCGCCCGATTTTATTATGAGTATCTCAACAGCCCCGGCGGAAAGCGGGTACAGGACTATATCGCCCAACGGCAGATCAGCCGCCGTTATGCTGTCCGGTTCGGTCTGGGGGCCGCTCCCGACAGCTGGGACGAGCTGACAAAGGCTCTCACCGCCCGGGGTTTCAGCAAAATGGAACTGATTGACGCCGGCCTGGCAGTGGCCGGGAAAAACGGCGGTGTGTATGATAAATTCCGCTCCCGCCTGATGCTCCCCGTCATCGACGTGCGGGGGGATGTGGTGGGCTTCACCAGCCGGATCTTACCGGGGGAGGAAGGCGCCAAGTACCTCAACACCCCGGAGACCATGGTGTTCCGCAAGGGCAGGCTGATCTACGCCCTGAACCTGGCCAAGACCACCAAGCGGCCCAACCTGGTGCTGGTGGAGGGCAACATCGACGTCATCACCCTCCATCAGGCGGGGTTTGACAACGTGGTGGCCACTATGGGCACCGCCCTTACCGAGGAGCACGCCAGAGTGCTGGCCCGGTACACCAAGGAGCTGGTGCTGTGCTACGACAACGACGCGGCGGGCAAAAAGTCCACCCAGCGGGTGCTGGACATTTTGAAAAACGCCGATCTCACCGTGCGGGTGCTCCAGCTGCCCAACGCCTATGACAGTGAGGGTAAGCCCATCAAGCAGGACCCGGACGACTTTGTGAAAAAATTTGGCCCCGCCGCCTTTGAGAAGTGCCTCAACGGCAGCGCGGGCCAGAACGACTACCGGCTGGGCGACCTGATGAGCCGCCACGACCTGAGCAGCGAGGAAGGACGTCTGGCCTATCTGAAAGAGGCGGTGGCCACGGTTGCCGCCCTGCAGAGCCCCATTGAGCGGGAGATCTATGGCAACAAAGCCGCCGCCGCCGCGGGTATTTCCGGCCAGGCCTTCGCCCAGGAGATGGAGCGCTACCGGAAAAACCGGGTATGGCAGGCCAAAAAGCGGCAGGAGCGCCGGGATCTGACCCCAACGATTCGGGTCCAGCCCCGGGAGCGGGAGCTGCGGTATGCCGATGTCCGTTCCGCCCGGGCGGAAGAAGGGGTGCTGCGCCTGCTGCTGCTGGAGCCGTCCCTGTTCCCGGCGGTGGAGAGGCTGGAGCCGGAGCAATTCTCTGCACCTGTACTGGCCAAAATCTACGGCCTGCTTCGCCAGCGGCACCGGGAGGGGCGCAGCGTCCAGCTGGCCGCCCTGACGGGTGAGCTGACGGCGGAGGAAATGAGCTGTCTGGTAGAAATCATGGATCAGCCGCAGGTCCTGTCCAACAGTGAGCAGGCCCTGAAGGACTACATAGAGATCATAGAAACACAAGCGCTGAAGCGGGGCGGGTCGGAGCAAGATCCGCTGCTGGCCGCGCGGGAGAAATTCAGAGAGAAAAAAGCGTATGGAGGATAGCCGCATGAGTGAAAAGAAGACCACCGGCAAGAGGGTGCACACCCTGACCCTGGAGGATCAGAGCAAGCTTGCCCGGGAAAACGCCAAGAAGATGGAGCAGGGCAAGGTTGAGGTCATGAAGGTGGTGGAAGGCGTCCAGGGCGCCGAGAAGCTGGCGGAACTGATCGAGCGGGGCAAGAAGAACGGCAAGCTGTCGGCCAGCGAGCTGATGGATGTGCTGGAGAACCTGGATCTGGAAAGCGAGCAGATGGACAAGATCTACGATACCCTGGAGAACCTGGGTATCGACACCGTGGGCGACGACTATCTGCCCGAGTTGGCCGACGACGTGATGCCCCCCCTGGAGGAGCTCAACGAGATCGAGGAGCTGCCCGAGGAGGAGATGGTGGACCCCAACACCCTGGTGGACTCCTTCGGCATCGACGACCCCGTGCGCATGTATCTGAAAGAGATCGGCAAGGTGAACCTGCTCAGCCCCGACGAGGAGGTGCAGCTGGCCCAGGACATGGGTGCCGGCGACGCCGCCAAGGAGCAGCTGGCTGAGCTGGAGCGGGACGACAGCATCACCCTCTCTGACGAGGAGATGAAGGAGCTGCGCCGCCTGGTGAAGCGGGGCGAGGCCGCCAAGCAGCGCCTGGCGGAGGCCAACCTCCGTCTGGTGGTGTCCATCGCCAAGCGGTACGTGGGCCGGGGCATGCTGTTCCTGGACCTGATCCAGGAGGGTAACCTGGGCCTCATCAAGGCCGTGGAGAAGTTCGACTACACCAAGGGCTACAAGTTCTCCACCTACGCCACCTGGTGGATTCGGCAGGCCATCACCCGCGCCATCGCCGACCAGGCCCGCACCATCCGCATTCCCGTCCACATGGTGGAGACCATCAACAAGGTCATCCGTGTCTCCCGTCAGCTGCTCCAGGAGCTGGGCCACGATCCCACGCCGGAGGAGATCGCTGAGGAGATGAGTATGCCCGTGGACAAGGTGCGGGAGATCCTGAAGATTGCGCAGGAGCCCGTCAGCCTGGAGACCCCCATCGGCGAGGAAGAGGATTCCCACCTGGGCGACTTCATCCCCGATGAGGACGCCTCTGAGCCCTCCGAGGCCGCATCTTTCACCCTGCTGAAGGAGCAGCTGGTGGATGTGCTGGGTACCCTCACCCCCAGGGAGGAGAAGGTGCTCAAGCTCCGTTTCGGCATCGAGGATGGCCGCACCCGCACCCTGGAGGAAGTGGGCAAGGAGTTCAACGTCACCCGCGAGCGTATCCGTCAGATCGAGGCCAAGGCTCTGCGGAAACTGCGTCACCCCAGCCGCTCCAAGAAGCTGAAGGACTTTTTGAACTGAGAACAGTGTCAGCCCCGGCGGATTTTTTCCGCCGGGGCTGTTTTTTTGAAACGATGTCCCCTTTTCAGACGAATATACCCACAGAAGGGCGGTGAGGCAGTGGAGGAGGAGCAAAAGTGGATCCGGGACATCCAGCGCCACGGCTCCCGGCAGGCGGCGGACAAGCTGATCCGGACCTACTATGACGAGATCTACCGCTTTGCCTGCCGTCAGCTGGGCCGCAAGGAGGACGCCATGGATCTGACCCAAACCATCTTTTTAGCGGTGCTGCGGTCTTTGCCCGCCTTTGACGGGCGGAAAGCCTCCTTCCGCACCTGGCTGTACCGCATTGCGGTGAACAAGACCATCGACTGCCGCCGGAGGGCCAGGGGGGATGTGGTACCTCTGGAGGAGACCGAAGCGCCCGACCAGACCGACTTTGCCGCCCAGGTCCAGGACCGGGATCTGCTGGACCGGCTGGAAGCCTATGTTTCCCGCCTGGACCCGGACAGCCAGGCGGTGTATCGCCTGCGGCTGTATGGAGAGCGCACCTTTCCCGAGATCGCCGCCGCCCTGGGCCAGCCGGAGGCGGCGGTGAAGACCCGATATTACCGCCTGATGGCCCGGTTGAGGAAGGAGTTTGGATAATATGGAGCGTTGGAACGAACCCATGCCTGCCCGGTGGGAACGGGAGGCGGCCATCACCGCCATCCTGGACCAGGGCCTGGCTCCGCGGTCTGACCTGGGGGCTGTCCTCCGGCCTGCCCTGGATGCCCGGGTGCTCTTTTTCGGGGTGGCTGACTGCATCTTTTTAAGCATCCTGACGGTGGTGCTACTGATGATCCCCCTGTTGGCAGCTGCCCTTCAAACGGGCTCCGTGGCTCCCATGCTCTTTCTGGCTTCCCCGGCGCTCTACGCCCTGCTGCTGGGCCTCACCACCTGGAAAGAGGCTCAGTCCGGTCTGCTGGAATGGAAGGAGACCTGCCGGCTGTCACTGCGTACAGTAACCGCTCTGCGGATGGCGGTGTTCGGCGGCGGCTCAGTACTGGTGTGGGTGCCGGTCAACCTGTGGCTGTGGAAAGCGATGGGTGGGGAACGGCCCCTGAGCTGGATGCTAGGAGTGTCCCTGTCCAGCCTGTTCCTCTACGGCCTGCTGTCCCTGGCCTGCCTGGAGAGGCGAGGACGGCTGATTGCCCCGCCGGTCATCTGGGCGGCCCTGGGCGGACTGCTGCTGGTGTGGGACGGGGCGTCGGCCTGGCTGATGGCCCTGCCCGGGGCGGTGTTTCTGGTCCTGGCCGGGGGAGCCCTGGCCCTGTACCTGCTGGAATTGAGACGGTTCTGCCTGGGGCGGAGGAGAGGAGAGGCTTATGCTTTCAGTTGAACATGTGACCAAGCGCTATGGGACTTTCACCGCTTTGGAGGACGTGAATCTGGCCTTTGAGCCGGGGGTGTACGGCCTGCTGGCCCCCAACGGGGCGGGCAAGACCACCCTCATCAAGCTGCTGGCCACCCTCCTGTTCCCCACGAAGGGGCAGATCCTGTGGAACGGGGAGGATATCCACACCCTGGGGGCGGAGTACCGGGGCCTGCTGGGCTATCTGCCCCAGGACTTTGGGTTCTACCCCTCCTACACCGCCCGGCAGTTCCTTCGCTACGCCGCCGCCCTCCAGTGTCTGCCCAAGGGGGAAGCGGAGAAGCGTATTGCGGAGCTGCTGGACACCGTGGGCCTGTCCGACGCGGCGGACAAGAAGCTGAAAACCTTCTCCGGCGGCATGCGCCAGCGGGTGGGTATCGCCGTGGCCATGCTTACAAACCCCAGGCTGCTGCTGCTGGACGAGCCCACCGCCGGGCTGGACCCCCGGGAGCGGGTACGGTTCCGCAACCTGATCCACGCTCTGGCCGCCGACCGCATCGTGATCCTGTCCACCCACATCGTCTCGGACATCGAGACCATTGCCGGGCAGATTGTCATGTTCAAGGATCATAAACTATACTGCTGCGACAGCCCTGCCCGCATCTGTGCCCAGTGGAAGGGCAAGGTGTGGCAGGTGCCGGAGGGTATTACCCTGGGCCCGGATCAGCTGGTTCTCAGTGAGGGCCAGAGCGAGGCTGGGGCGGTGCTGCGGGTGCTGTCCGACACGGCTCCGGCGGGGGCTGTTCCTGTCACGCCCGGCCTGGAGGACGCCTTCCTGGCTATCTACCGGGAGGAGGGAGGGGCATGAGGCTGGCGGTGTGGGAATGGCGGAAGCTGTTCCGCATGCCCGCCCTGTGGGTGTTCGTGGGGCTGTGCTTGGTGTTCAACGGCCTGCTGCTGGCAAGTCCTTCCGCCCTGGACCGGTCCTTCTTCAACGACACCTCGGCGGATGCCGCCCTTCTGGGCCAGCGGGTGGACGAAGATTTTCTGGTGGGGCTGGATGCCCTGCCGGACACCGAGAACCGGGCACTTCTGCGTCCCTAT
This sequence comes from uncultured Flavonifractor sp., assembly GCA_944385575.1. Lineage (GTDB taxonomy): Bacteria > Bacillota > Clostridia > Oscillospirales > Oscillospiraceae > Flavonifractor. Next base: position 8,893 of record CALWXT010000028.1, read on the forward strand.
GTGACGGGGCTGGAGAACACCCTGGAGGGCTACGACACCGGGGAGCTGACCGACTTTTATCAGAATTTAATGGAGGGTGACAGCCTGGCTCAGAGCTGGATGGCCTGGAAGTACGACCTGCTCCAGGACCGAGTGGATCACCTGGCCCAGACCGGCGCGGCTCTGGATCTGTATGTGGGGCCCATCACCCACGACAGCCACCAGTACCTCTATGACACCCTGTTCCGGGCCATCGTGGCCGAGGGCATCCTGCTGGGCCTGCTGTGCGCCCTCTATCTGGTGGGGTATGAGGGGATGAACGGCACCCGCCCTCTGACCTGCGCCAGCCGGACGGGGCGGAAGCTGTGGCGGAGCAAGGCTTTGGCCGCCCTGGCCGCCGCCCTGGGCCTCTATGCCCTGCTGGTTCTGCTCACCCTGGGGCCCTACCTGCTCCTGTGGGACTACGGCGGCATCTGGTCGGCCAGCGTGTCCAGCCAGTTCAACTATTTTGTGGATATGCTCTACTCCCGCCCCTTCCTCACCTGGGCGGACTTCACCGTGGGGAGCTATTTTGCCGCCATGGTGGCGGCTGGCGGGGCGCTGGTGGCGGTCTTTACCCTGATGGGAGCCGTGGCGGGGCTGCTGATTGGGAACACTTACGGGGCGGCCATCGCCGCGGCAGCCCTGTGCGCCCTGATGATCGGCCTGTCCTCTTTCTTGGTCAACGGCCTGGGGCTGTGGTGGGCCTACCTGCTCACCACCTTTTCCCCGGCCTATCTGTGGCTGTCCATCAGCGGCTGGTTTACCGAGCTGGGGCAGGGCGGGCTGGTGCCCTGGCAGGAGACGGCGGGCCTGACCCTCAACCTCCTGGTGTGGGGCGGTTTTGCCCTGCTGGCTCTGAGGCGGTTCGGAAGAAAGGACGTGGCGTGAATGGCTCTGCTGAAATGGGAACTAAAAAAGATCTGGCGGCCCGGCCTGCTGCTGGCCATCGTCCTCATCGGCCTTGTGTTTTATGATGCGCGGCCCGGCTTTTATCTGGAATACTTCTGGGACGCAAGCGACCGGGAGGGCGTCAGCTCTCCGCCGGCTGGCTGGAGGCCTACGGCACCACCATGGAGCCGGAGGAGCGGGCTCAGCTGGACGGCCAGCTGGAGGAGCTGGAGGCGGAGTTTGCCGTACAGGCGGCCGAGATCCCCGGGGCCGCGGAGGCGGGGATCACCGATTATGAGAGTTATCTGACTTGGGATGCGGCCCACCAAACCGGCCTGACAGAGGAAGAGCACCAGCTGGGCTTTGCGGTCTACTCCAAGACCAATCTGGCTATGGTGGAGGAGCTGATCGAGTTTATGGAGAGCTATGACACCCTGGCAGCCGGAGAAACGCCGGAGGTCTGGGGCGGTGAAGTGGGAGAGTATTCTCCCGCCCACCAGCCCAGCGTTCAGCGGGTGGAGGATGTGAGAGCGGAGGGCGTGTTCGGGTTCCTGCCTGTCGCCGCCATCGACTCCGCCGACAACTTCTTTCACTACTTCGCCATCTGGTGCGTCTTCAGCGCGGTGCTGCTGCTGTCCCCCGCCCTGGTGCGGGACGCCCTTCGCCGCACCAGAGCCATGCAGTGGACCTCCCGCCGGGGGCGGTGGGTGCTGAACGCCCAGATGGGGGCGGCCCTGCTGTCCGGGGCGCTGCTTACCCTGCTCAACTGCGCAATTTACCTGGTCCCATTCCTGGCCACCGGGGCGCTGCGGTTTTGGAACTGTTCCCTGGTCAGTGTGTGGAACGCTGAATTTCCCTGGTTCGACTGGACATACGGCCAGTATCTGCTGATCCTGCTGGGGCTCACCTTCCTGCTGACCCTGGCGGCCTCCGGATTTACGGTGGTGCTTTCCCAGTTTAGTGCCAGCTATGTGGCCATGCTCCTCAAGGCTATCCCCCTGATTTTCGTGCTGTGCTGGGGTGTGGTGCCCTGGATCATGGCGGGAGCAGGGCTGTTTTCCGGCAGCCCCGTCCGGCGCACCGGCCTGCCGGGTACGGAGTTTATTTGCGGGGCCCTGGCCGTCCTGCTGGCCCTTGCCCTGTGTCTATTGACCATCCGCCGTCAGAGAAAGGCGGAGCTGTAAAGAAAAGAAACGCCCCGGTTCGGATGGATGACCCGAACCGGGGCGTGCTGTTCTTATTGGGCGGTTGTGCTTTCCTGAGCAATGGGGGAGAAATATTTCTCCCGATACTGGCCGAACAGCTGGTCAAATTCCGCGTCGGTGCCGCCATGATGGAGGTCCCGGGTATAGGCGTGAGAGTCAATGCGGATCTTGTCATCCTTGGAGGCTGTCTGCCGTACCACCCGCAGGGCTACATTGGAGCAGTGGTCGGAAATACGCTCCAGATTGATGAGCAGCTCCAGGAACTGGGTGCCCAGCTCGATGGTGCACTCGCCGGTCTTCAGTCGCTCCACATGGCGGTTCTTCAGCGTGTCGGCGATGAGATCCACCACCTCCTCCAGAGGTTCTACCTGTACAGCCACAGTCCGCTGACGGCTCTGATAGCAGGCAATGGTTTTTTCCAGTGTTTCATTCACGGCGGCGGCCAGCTGATCCAGCTCACCCTGGGCCTGGGCGGAGAAGGCGATGCCCCGGTTGTACAGGGTGGCCGCGCACTCCGAGACATTGACGGCATAGTCGCCGATCCGCTCGAAGTCGGACAGGGTGTGGAGCAGTTCGGACACCTTGGCGCTTTCCTCCGGCGTCAGGGCCCGGTCGGTGAGCTTCACCAGGTAGTTGTCCAGCAGCTCCTCCAGCTTGTCCAGGGCGGTCTCGGTCTCGTTGAGCCGCTCCAGCTTCTTGGCGTCAAATTTCTCAATCAGTTCCACAGACAGCAGGAAGTTGTCCCGTGCAAACTCGCCCATCTGCACCACCGCGTCGTGGGCCTTCTCCAGAGCCAGGGAGGGGGAGGACAGGAAGCGGTCGTCCAGCACGGAAAGTTCCCGCTCCTCCGCGTCGCCGGGCACCACCAGCTTGACCAGCTTCACCAGTTGCCGGTTGAAGGGGAGCAGCAGGGCGGTACAGGCCACGTTGAAGGCCAGGTGCAGATTGGCAATGGAACTCATACTCATGGTAGCGCCCCAGAAGGGGAAGGAGAACAGCGCGTTTCCGGCATACAGTGCTACCAGGAAGAACAGAGAACCGATGATGTTGAAGAACAGGTGGATCATAGCGGTGCGCTTGGCGTTGCGGGACGCACCGATGGAAGAAATAAGGGCGGTGATGCAGGTACCGATATTCTGACCCATGATCAGCGGCATAGCGATATGGAAGGTGACCACGCCTGTGGTGCTGATGGCCTGCAGGATGCCCATAGAGGCGGAGGAAGACTGGAGCAGGGCGGTGATGAGTGCGCCCACAGCCACGCCCAGGAAGGGGTTGGAGAAGGCGGTGAACACCGCCTGGAATTCCGGCAGGTCCTGAAGGGGAGCCACCGCTGTGGACATGGTATTCATACCGATAAACAGCAGGCCCAGACCCAGGACGATCTGTCCGATGGTCTTTTTGTGCCCGCTCTTGATAAACATATAGAAGATGATGCCGATGACCGCCAGGATGGGCCCCAGGAAGGAGGGCTTGAGGAACATCAGCACGATGTTGTCCGACGAGATGTCACCCAGACTCAGCAGCTGGGCAGTGACGGTGGTGCCGATGTTGGCGCCCATGATGATGCCGACCGTCTGCTCCAGCTTCATGATACCGGCATTGACGAAGCCCACGCACATAACGGTGGTGGCGGCCGAGCTCTGGATCAGGCCGGTGACCACGGCGCCGAGCAGCACGCCCTTGATGACGTTGCTGGTCAGCCGCTCCAGAATGTTCTCCAGTCGGCCGCTGGACAGCTTTTCCAGGCCGTCGGTCATGGTGGACATACCAAACAGGAAGGTAGCCACTGCGCCCAGCACGGCGATGATATTTCCTAATTCCACAATTCTCCCCCAAATCTGGCCAGTAGGCCAAATAGTGATGGTACACAATGAATTCACACCGACTAAATTATAGCTCTCCGCCCGGCTTCCGTAAATGGCAGGGGCGGTTTTTCAGGAAATTTGGTGGTTGTGCCGAAAGAAATATGGTCGTTTCTTCAAAATACTTCGTAAGATAAGAAAAAGACCGGGCAGGCGCGTTTTGCGCCTGCCCGGAGTCCTTATTTCCTATCAAATTTCGTTGGGCGTTTTGCCGGAGGGGGCGGCAAAGGCGTCCCCGTGGACGATGTACCGGGAAACTACCTTATACACCAGGAAGGTGACCACCGAATTGGCACCCGCTTTGATCAGGTTGAAGGGGGCGATGAAGGGGAAGAGCAGGGTGTCCACGTAGGCACGGTTAGCGGCCACGGCGGCGGTGTCGCTCCAGTCGGGGGTGATGAAATAGGGGGTGATAAAGTGGTTGAACACCATCATGGCGGCGGTCATGGCCAGCACGCCGGCCACCAGAGCAATCACTGCGCCGGAGCGGGTGTGACGGATCTTATAGATAGTGCCCGCCACCAGTACCAGGGTGGAGGTGGCGAAGATGTGCATGGCGATACCCATGACGCCGCTCTGGGCGCTGACGGTAAAGCCCTGGATCAGGCTGGCCACCACCGTCAGCACGATGCCGGCCAGGGGGCCATAGGCAAAGGTGCCGATGAGAATGGGGATATCGGCGGGGTCATATTCCAGAAAGGCCACCGGGGCAAAGATGGGGAAGTGGACCAGGGAGACCAGCACGATGGACAGGGCCACCAGCATGGCCATCACAGCCAGCTTCTTGATGCGGGCGGATCTTGCGGACATAAAAAAACACTCCTTGAAAATCAGTAACACCCGAAAGACCATGTCTTCCAGGTGTTAAAATCAAAGGAGCGTGCGCAATTTCAACACATCTTCTTCCATCCAGACTTCGCGCCCCAGTGTGCGCGTCACTGTCGGTTCCGGAGTTGCACCGGATCAGCCAAAACGGCTCGCGGACTGTACCGCCGATCGGGATTTTCACCCTGCCCTGAAGACATCTCATTCAGTTGTTCCACCCTTATTATACACAGTCCGAAGAAAAAAGCAACCCCCGAATGGGACTTTCCAGAAAAACAAATGTTCGATAAATCGTTGACTTGTCCCTGTGGATATAATACAATAAGAGCCACTGATTTATCATTACTGTGGAATGGGAGGCGGGGAATATGGATCGGGCGACTACATGCAGCTTTACCGGACACCGGCCGGAGAAACTGCCCTGGAAGGACAACGAGGCCGATCCCCGGTGTGCGGCGCTGAAGGCGCGGTTGGCAGAGGCGGTAGAGCAGGCGTACGACCGGGGGATGCGGCACTTTATGTGCGGTATGGCCCGGGGGGCGGATTTCTATTTCTGTGAGGCGGTGCTGGCGCTGCGGGACCGGCGCCCCGGCGTGACGCTGGAGGCGGTGATCCCCTGCGAGGAGCAGGCTGCCCATTGGAAGGAGCGGGATCGGGACCGTTATTTCACTCTGGTGGAGCGCTGTGACCAGGAGACCATGATTCAGCGGCATTACGACAAGGGGTGCATGCTGCGCCGCAACCGTTATATGGTGGACCATTCGTCCCTTCTGATTGCGGTATATGACGGGATGCTGGGCGGCACCATGTATACCTTGACCTACGCCATGCGCCAGGGACTGGACGTGGAGATCATAGATGTAGAAGCATGAGAAAGGGGCCCATCCGGACGGATGGGCCCCTTCTTCGTTGGCGCGTCAGCTGTGGCAGCAGCCCTTGGGCTCGTGGCAGCCGTCGTGGATGGGGGCGGGCGCGTTGGGCGGGAAGAACTCGTTGACGGGGAACTTCACGTGACGGAACATCTCGCAGGGGTCCTCGTCGTTACCGCCGCAGGCGCACTCCTTCTCGGGCATGCAGTAGTCGTACACCGGCATGAGCAGCTGGGAATCCCGCTCCAGACGGATGATGGAGAACTGGCCCAGGGTGACGTAGATGCGCTTGCCTTCGCCGCCGAAGCACAGCTCGCTGTTGAAGCAGGAGCAGATGCAGGGGGGGACCTCAGACAGGCAGCAGTCACAGGGATGGCACTCGCACACGTCCACCAGCTTCATGTTGAGCACGATGGGGTCCACCACCTCCACCACGGCGGTGGGGAGATTGGTCTTGCGCAGGCTCTGCTCATCCAGGCCGTCCACCGACAGCTCGGAGGAGAACACCTTGGCGCTGCCCTCGCTGCCAAACAGAATGACCCGTTTGTCAAACACGCACAGGCCGCTGACCTCCACAGGGCGGGCCGCGCCTACGAAGGCGTCGGCGGTGACCTTGTAGAAGTAGCGCACATCCACGGTGTAGAAGCCTCGGTGGAAGCTCACCGGCTCCACGTCGATGTAAACATACAGCAGCTCGGCGCTGCCGGCCTTGATGCTGACGGCCCGGTCAATGGCCGCCTGGGAGCACTGGGTGGGGTAGAAACGAAGATCTTCAATGCAGTCCTTATCCTTACAGGAATCGTAGATCTTCTTGGTGTGTATGCAGACGGCCTCCCGGATACAAGCGGTATCCTGCACGGGACCGGGCATAACCTTCTCAGGCATTGCAATACCTCCTAGCACATATTGGAAGGGCATCCCTTCCGTTTCATTCTATGTGTGCCCGGCAGGTTGGTGCCCGAAGGAAGTCAAAAAGAGGGGCGGCTTGGGCTGTCCCCTTTTTGCCGGTAGATAAAACAGGCGCCGTCCGATGCGGACGGCGCCTGCTGTTGTTCAAAAGAGCTGCTTGACCTCCTCGGCCATGCGTTTCATATCTTCCAGGGTTGCAGGCTGCTGCTTGCGGGCGCGGATTTTGGCCTGGATATAGCCGGGCAGCTGGGCAAAATAGGCCTCCATGGCCGGGTCTTCCATCAGGTTGGCATATCTGTCGCTGTAAGTGGGCTCCATGCAAATCACCTCCGGTGATAGCTTGCCCGCCGAAAGCGCAGTTATGACATTGCCGTTTATTGCCGCCTGTGCCGGCTGACGATCAGATCGGACAAAATGAGGATCGCGCAGCAGGCCAGAAGCACTAAGCCGATCAAAATGGCGCAGTTGCGGAAGAAAGCCTCCGGCATGACCTGGATAATCTGGTCTGTGGCCGGGTCAAAGAGCCAGTTGTCCTTTCCGGGGAAGAAGATGGCGTGGAAAAGCACAAAGGCACGCTCAAAATTCAGAGCGGCCAGGCCGCCTACAACTGCGACCAGACCGGCGGCCAGGATGCCGGCCCAGAAGCCGGGGCCGCGGCCCAGAGGATGGTGGAAGTGTATCTTTCCGTTCAGCCGTAACCCCAGCAGCAGTGCGCACACCACAGCGGAGAGGGCCAGCACGGCAAAGTCGGCCAAAAACAGCACCCGCACATCGGCAAAGTGGTTGCGGCCGGACTCCGACCAGGCCAATTGACCGGTGCCGAAGGGCTTGCCCAGTACGCAGAAGTCCAGCACTTCGTCATAAGCCTCCCGGATGGTCTCCTCGGACCATCCTGTCTGCTCCGGCAGATCCAGCGCGTTGATTTGAATATAGTAGAAGGGGCGGAACAGGATCGGCACTGAGATGGAGAAGCTGAGTATCAGCAGAGCCAGCACGACGATACATAGCACCGAGGCGAGTTTGGAATTTTTCATATCAGTCACACAGCTTTCCGGCGGAGAGAGTGATGAGCACCTGAGAGGGCAGATAGAACAGCCACATGCCCACCTGGGCGAAGGGGAGCAGAATCAGGACGGAGGCTCCCGGCAGGACAGGGGAGAGGTTGCACAGACCCACGCACAGGTCACAGCCGATAAACAGCAGCAGTCCGAGGGAAAACAGGCGCCCCCGCCGGCCCAGGGACAGACTGGCAAAAAAGTTGGCTGTCAGCTGGGAAAAGTAGACCAGCGTCAGCGCGGTAAGTCCGTTAAGCGCGCCTAAAGCACCGGCAGCGGTCAGCAGCAGGGTGGCCAGAATAGCCCGGAGTGCCAGCCGCAAGGCCAGCGGCCGCTGACCTGCCTGGTGGATGCGTGCCAGATAGATCAGCTGCACTACGCAGAACGCGGACACACCGACCCCATACCAGCGGTTCAGCACCAGCAGGAAGAAATCGGCCAGCAGCGTAAAGCCCAGCGCGGCGCGGGTCAGCCTGCCGTCTCTGTTCTGTGGGCGGCACAGCAGGCAAAAGCACAGCAGGATGGAGAGATATTTAAGGTAGGTGCTCAGACCTGCGCCTGGTCGGAACAGGTCCAGCCAGAGAAAGGCGGCATAGAGGGCCCCTTGGACCAGAAGAAAGGGGAGTAATTTCTGTTTCATCGCTTGAACCGCTCCAGCAGCTTGCTTTCCCACCGGTCGCCGTATTTCAGACAAATCAGGAATATGGCTGCGCCGGCCAGCGCCAGCGGGATCATGGCCCACAGCGGGATGGACAGGGCAGAGCCGCCCAGAGCGCTTGCCACCAGCAGACCCCAGGGACGGGTGAGCAGGGCGATGACCAGGAACCGGCGGAAAGGGATGGTGGTAAGTCCGGCCAGGATGCAGATAAGGTCATCGGGGAAAAAGGGAAACAGAAAGGCCAGAATCAGGAAAACGTCCTGCTTGCGGCGTACCACATCCAGATAGCGACCCATCACAGAGCGGCTGACCATTCGGTCGGCAAAGGATTGACCCAGGTATCTGGCCAGCAGAAAGACCGTGACCGAGCCCAGCACCACCGCCGCCCAGGTGAGCAGGAAGGAGACCCATGTGCCGAACAGGACCCCGCCGGCCAGGGCGGTGACGTTGCTGGGGATGGGAGCCAGCAGGACGGACAGAAACTGGATCAGGAAAAAGAACAGGTGGGTGTAGGGGGTAAAGCGCTGGATATAGTCCCGCATGGCCTGCTGGGAACTCAGCGCGTCAAAAAAGCCGCTTTTCCAGAGCAGAATGATGCCGCCTGCCACCAGCAAAATTGCCAGCAGCAATGTAAGAAACCATTTGCGCTTCATCTTTGTTTCGTCTCCCGGCCATAGAAATCGAAAAGGGCGGATGGCATCCATCCGCCCCCTTAAATAACAGGCTATCATGTTTTGCGCCTGTATTCCAGTGGAATTTTATTAAGTTTTCCGCAATAACAAAAAATCCACACCCTCCGGTGTGGCATTTGGCTGTCTCACTCAGCGCTGGCTGTACACGACAGACTCGTCATTGCCGAAGATCAGCTCATCCACATCGGGGCTTTCCATCTGCTTCACAAAAGTCATATTTTATACCTCCTTTCCTCCTATGATGGCTTTAGTATATCACAGTCCGCATGGAAATGCAAGAGGAAAATGTAAGGCTTGCATATTCTTTGCGTATAGACAAAGTAAAGAAAGAACTTAGATTACAAAAATATGACGAAGTTATATAGATAAATGGAATTATTGTGATAATTCTGCGACTTGGAGGAGAAGAAGATATGCGACTTCTTGCTGAGTTGATGTGCTATGTCCTGCAATTCTGGATCTATACCTGCGTCGGCGGGGTGAAAAGCAGCCGTAGTGTCCTCTGAGAAGCAGGGCGGGACAAAAAAACAAGAGCACCTGTGTCTTCACAGGTGCTTTTGTTCTGGCGGAGTAGGAGGGATTCGAACCCTCGAGCCGCTTTTGACGACTACACGATTTCCAGTCGTGCTCGTTATGACCACTTCGATACTACTCCAGATCAATTTTCAATTGTACTGCATCAGACGAGCAGCAGAGATTATTATAGCATGTTTTTTCTCTGAGTCAAGAGTTATTTTTAAAAAATCAAAAGAAAAATAGAAAAGGCCCGGTCCTTTCGGACCGGGCCCCGGTTACAATTCAGGCAAAGAAGGCGTGGGCACCGATGGTGGCCACATGAGTGCAGTTCCGGGCGGCCCAGCTGTTGGGAGAGACCCGGGGATTGACAAAGTACAGCGCGTTGCCAGCGGTGTTGGCACCGTCCAGGCAGAGCTTAGCGGCGATCACGGCTTCCTCACTGGGGGTGCGCTTGATGCTGCCGCTGGAAGCGGGGGTGAACTGGTTGCGCTGGAAGATCACGTCGTAAACGCTGTTGGGGAACTTGGAGCTGGCCACCCGGTTGAGCACCACGTTGCCCACGGCAATTTTGCCCTCCAGGGACTGGTTGCCGCTCTCGGCGTAGATGATGCGGGAGAGCCAGTAGAGATCATCCGCATTGTAGAAGCTGTCCCCGGAAGCAATGGGGCCGGTTCCGGCGGTAATGGAAATAACGGAGGTGGTCGCGTCCCAGGTGACTGTGGCACCCAGTGCCTGGCACAGAGTACGCACCGGCACCAGGATGTGCGTGCCGTCCACCTTCACGCCGTTGGGCACATACAGGTAGCGTCCGTTGGCTACGATATACTTGGCTTCGGGCTTGATGCACAGCTTCAGGCCGGGGGCGGTCACTTCCGCCTGGTTGTTGGCCCAAACGGCTGTTGCATCGGGGTAGAGCGCGCGCACAATGGAAAAATAGGAGACATAGGTCTGATTATTGAGTACCTGTGAGGTAAATCCCGTCTCAATTGCGGTACCGTTGACGGTGACCGTGACGCCGCTCTCAGTGGCGTATGCCGGGCTGGCCAGCATGAAGCAGATGGCCAGGCAGGCGAGCACACGAAGGGCTCGTTTTTTCATGGTTAGGAATCCTCCTGTTACAGTCTGTTACTTGTTGGTCGCTGAATTGTAACCACATTGTAACCACTTTTGAGCTGGAAAGTCAATAGGAAATTTTGGCTTAAAACGTCAAACCATTGCGCCCCAATGATTTCGGAAATAAAATAAAAAGGCGCGCAGAACATTTTTCGCCCTTTGGCGCGGAAAAACGGCAACAAATGATAACAAAAAGAAACAGCTTTTCAAGGGGTGACGGGTATATCACGGGTACCTTCGAACGGTTCTGGCACATCTGACCGGGAAAAGGGGCAAAAGTACTAGAAAATCTAGTGATTTTCTGATTGACTTCAAATTTGCCATATGGTATAATTCCAAATTGCGCAGGTGTGCCTGCCGGCGCGGAAGGGAGCAAAAAGCTCCGGCGCGCAGCAAGATGAAGGAAGGAGAGGCAGCCTGATGTTGTCCGAGCTCAAGCAGGGGTCCAAGGTGGTCGGTGTCAAGCAGACCAAGCGGGCCATTAACGACGGGAAGGCTGTCCGCGTCTTTCTGGCAGAGGATGCCGATCCCCGGGTCACCGATCCTATCGCTGTCCTGTGTGAGGAGCGGGCGATCCCTGTGGAGCGTGTGGCGCAGATGAAGGAGCTTGGCTCCGCCTGCGGCATCGCTGTGGGCAGCGCGGTGGCCGCGCTGCTGCAATAAGTTTGGTTTTAACGGTATAACTTTTGGTTGTTCCGTTAAAATATATATTTCAGAACAGAAGAAAGGAGGAAAACCATGCCTACGTTTAACCAGCTCGTCCGGAAGGGACGCGAGGCCGTGACCTACAAGTCCAACTCTCCCGCCATGCAGAAGGGTCTGAACACTCTGAAGAATCGGGAGACCGACCTGCCTTCTCCCCAGAAGAGAGGTGTGTGCACCGCTGTTCGTACCTCCACCCCGAAGAAGCCTAACTCCGCTCTGCGTAAGATCGCCCGTGTGCGTCTGACCAACGGCTACGAAGTGACCGCTTATATTCCCGGTGTGGGCCACAACCTGCAGGAGCACTCCGTGGTCATGATCCGCGGCGGTCGTGTTAAGGACCTGCCCGGCGTGCGTTACCACATCATCCGCGGCACTCTGGATGCCCAGGGCGTTGCCAACCGGATGCAGGGTCGTTCCAAGTACGGCGCCAAGCGGCCCAAGGCCGGCAAGAAGTAATCTGCGCAGCAGAGGCTTCGATTCAAATTCCCATGACATTTTTACGCGCGTGAAGCGCAAGGCAGTTGTCCTTGCGGAGGCGCTTACCTATATAAATATAGGGGCGTTTTCTGTGGGGCACTGGACAAGCAGGCACTTGTCTTACACGGGGGCTTTTTGAAAGCCTTCGAGTACCTATGAAATCATACTATGAAGGAGGGAAGCAAAGTGCCCAGAAGAGGAAACGTACCCAAGCGGGAGGTTCTGCCCGATCCTATCTACAATTCCGTCCTGGTGACCAAGCTGGTCAACAGCATCATGCTGGACGGTAAGAAGGGCGTGGCCCAGAAGGTGGTCTACGGAGCTTTCGACATCATCAAGGAAAAGACCGAGAAGGACCCCCTGGACGTGTTCACCACCGCTCTGGAGAACATCATGCCGTCCCTGGAGGTTAAGGCCCGCCGCGTGGGCGGCGCCACCTATCAGGTGCCCATCGAGGTTCGGCCCGAGCGCCGGCAGACCCTGGGTCTGCGGTGGCTCACCACTTACTCCCGCAACCGCAGCGAAAAGACCATGAAGGAGCGGCTGGCCGGTGAGATCATGGATGCCTCCAACAACCTTGGCTCCGCGGTCAAGAAGCGTGAGGACACCCACAAGATGGCCGAGTCCAACAAGGCGTTCGCTCACTATCGCTGGTAAGGAGTTAGAGTATGCCTAGGAAAGTTACCTTAGAGAATACCAGAAACATCGGCATCATGGCTCACATCGACGCCGGCAAGACCACTACCACCGAGCGCATCCTCTACTACACCGGCGTCAACTACAAGATCGGTGAGACCCATGACGGCACCGCCACCATGGACTGGATGGCGCAGGAGCAGGAGCGCGGCATCACCATCACCTCCGCCGCCACCACCTGCTACTGGACTGGTTCCAAGCAGCAGTTCCCCCAGACCCGTATCAACATCATCGACACCCCGGGCCACGTGGACTTCACCGTTGAGGTGGAGCGCTCCCTGCGCGTGCTGGACGGTTCCGTGACCGTCATGTGCGCCAAGGGCGGCGTGGAGCCCCAGTCTGAGACTGTGTGGCGCCAGGCCGACCACTACAAGGTGCCCCGCATGATCTACGTCAACAAGATGGACATCATGGGTGCCGATTTCTACCACGTGCTGGACATGATCCACGACCGCCTCAAGTGCAACGCCGTGCCCATCCAGCTCCCCATTGGCTCCGAGGATACCTTCAAGGGCATCATCGACCTGGTGGAGATGGACGCCGACATCTACTATGATGAGCTGGGCAAGGACATGCGCGTCGAGGAGATCCCCGCCGACATGATGGAGCTGGCCCAGGAGTACCGCACCAAGCTGGTGGATGCCTGCGCCGACATCGACGACGAGATCATGGAGCTGGCCCTGGAGGAGAAGCCCATTCCCGAGGATATGCTCCGCCGCGCTCTGCGCAAGGGCACCATCGAGAACCTGCTGGTCCCCGTGACCTGCGGTACCTCTTACCGCAACAAGGGCGTGCAGAAGCTGCTGGACGCCATCGTGGACTTCATGCCCTCTCCTCTGGACATCCCCGCCATCAAGGGCACCAATCCTGACACCGAGGAAGAGGACGAGCGTCCCGCCGACGACAACGCTCCCTTCTCCGCTCTGGCGTTCAAGATCATGACCGACCCCTATGTGGGCCGTCTGTCCTTCTTCCGTGTGTACTCCGGCAAGCTGGCCACTGGTTCCACCGTGCTCAACAGCACCAAGAACCAGAAGGAGCGTATGGGCCGCATCCTGCAGATGCACGCCAACCACCGGGAGGATATCGAGGAGGTTTACTCCGGCGATATCGCCGCCGCCGTGGGTCTGAAGAACACCACCACCGGCGACACCCTGTGTGATGAGAAGGCTCCCATCATTCTGGAGTCCATGGAGTTCCCCGAGCCCGTGATCCGCGTGGCCATCGAGCCCAAGACCAAGGCCGGTCAGGAGAAGATGGGCCTGGCTCTGGTGAAGCTGGCTGAGGAGGACCCCACCTTTAAGACCTACACCGACGAGGAAACTGGTCAGACCATCATCGCCGGCATGGGCGAGCTCCACCTGGAGATCATCGTGGACCGTCTGCTCCGCGAGTTCAAGGTGGAGGCCAACGTGGGCGCTCCCCAGGTCGCCTATAAGGAGACCATCAAGAAGTCTGTCGAGCAGGACACCAAGTATGCCCGTCAGTCCGGCGGTAAGGGCCAGTACGGCCACGTCCGCATCACCGTGGAGCCCAACGAGCCCGGCAAGGGCTACGAGTTCCTCAACGAGATCACCGGCGGCGTGATCCCCAAGGAGTATATCCCCGCTGTCGATGCCGGTATCCAGGGCGCCATGCAGGCGGGTATCCTGGCTGGCTATCCCGTTGTGGACGTGAAGGTCCACCTGACCTTCGGCTCCTACCACGAGGTCGACTCCTCCGAAATGGCGTTTAAGATTGCCGGCTCCATGGCCTTCAAGGAGGCCTGCCGCAAGGCTGACGCCGTTCTGCTGGAGCCCGTGATGAAGGTCTCCGTCATCGTGCCTGACGAGTATCTGGGCAACGTCATCGGCGACCTGACCAGCCGCCGCGGCATGATCCAGGGCCAGGAGAGCCGTACCGGCGCCACCCAGGTGGACGCTCTGGTGCCTCTGGCCAGCATGTTCGGCTACGCCACTGACCTGCGCTCCTCCACTCAGGGCCGCGGCCAGTACTCCATGGAGCCCCACAGCTATGTGGAGATTCCCAAGAGCATCGCCGAGAAGATCATCGCGGAGCGGGGCCGCAAGGAGGATTAATTTCCGTCCTTTGGCATTTCCTGCAACAAAAAGGTATTGCATTTTTTCCTGCAATGCTATACAATGTTTTCGCATTTATTGTGGAACAGGGTTTACCCCATGATTCGAAATTAAGGAGGAACATCCAAAATGGCTAAGGCTAAATTTGAGCGTACCAAGCCCCATGTCAACATCGGCACCATCGGCCACGTTGACCACGGCAAGACCACTCTGACCGCTGCTATCACCAAGTATCTGGCTCTGAAGGGTCAGGCTCAGTACGAGGACTACTCCAGCATCGATAAGGCTCCCGAGGAGCGCGAGCGCGGCATCACCATCAACACCGC
>CALWXT010000029.1 GCA_944385575.1 uncultured Flavonifractor sp.
GCGACATAGCCAAGTGGTAAGGCAGAGCTCTGCAAAAGCTCCACCCCCAGTTCGAATCTGGGTGTCGCCTCCAAAAAGAAACACCAGCCAACAGGCTGGTGTTTCTTTTTTGCAAATACTGTGACATCCGCATCCTGATCCGTAGTATAAGAGTGTGGAAAGGAGGGCAGTAAATGGAGGACGCCAAAATCATCGACCTGTTTTTCCTTCGCTCGGAGACAGCCGTTGCAGAACTGGAACAGAAGTATGGGACAGCCTGTAAATCGCTGGCCTTCCATATTCTGAACAGCAAAGAGGATGCGGAGGAGTGTGTAAACGACGCCTATCTGGCCCTGTGGAACAACATCCCGCCCAACCGGCCGAACCCGCTGCGGGCTTATCTCTGCCAGATCGTGCGGAATCTCTCCATCAAGAAATATAAAGCGAACACCGCGAAAAAGCGCAACAGCTTTTATGATATGTCACTGGAGGAGCTGGCAGAGTGCATTCCGGCCCGCGAGACGGTAGAGGACCAGTGGGATACAAAAGAGCTTGGCAAACACTTGGACGCCTTTCTCGGTACGCTGGAGCAAAAGAACCGCATCCTGTTTGTGCGGCGGTACTGGTTTTCTGCGTCGCTGGCCGAGCTGGCATCGGAATTTCACATCACAGAGCACAACGCCACCGTCCGCCTGTCGCGGATTCGGGCAAAGCTGCGGGACTACTTGTCAAAGGAGGGTATTGGGAAATGACACGGGAACAGCTATCGGATGCCATGGGAGAAATCAGCCTGCGCTATGTCGAGGAGGCATTGACGGGAGCGGACCGGCACGCCGCAAGGCCCGGCGGCCTTTTCCGGGCGGGTCTGGCGGCGGCGGTGATCGCGGGACTGCTGATGCTCACGACGGGAGCCGTATTTTTGCTTAAGCCGGTTTTACAGACCTATTTTGGGGAATCCGCCTCCTATGTCTACCAGAAAAACAGTCAGATCCTGAACCTGAGCCAGACCGTGGACGGCTGGACCATGACCCTTACTGACTGCATCGGCGACGACAACCGGCTGTACGTGGGGATCGAGGTCACGGCTCCCAAGGAAACTGCATTGGCAGAGCAAGGATCACCTCTCCCCTATTGGATCGAGGAAATCGACATTGACGTCAGCGAAGATGCCAGACACCCCGGAGCATGGTATATCAGTCAGGTCCCGGATGGCAGCGAGACGGACAACCATCTTCGCTTTGTTCTCTGGATGAATTGTCAGGAATCTCTGGATGGCAAAATGCTCTCCCTGACCTTAGGGAAAATCAACCACGGCAGCGGAGTCTGCGACTTCGGCGGAAGCTGGACGTTCCAGGACATCAGGCTGGATCTGGCAGACCAGAGCATCCGGCTGGAGCCGCAGGTATCTGTCCCGGTGCTGGACACCACTGCTGACCTGACAGAGCTGACCATCTCCCCTGTTTCCATCACGCTGTATTTCCAGGGCGAGGGACTGATCGGACAGGGGCAGCGCTATCCCAACGGTACAAACGTCACAGACCCCACCATCGTTCTTTATGACCGGGACGGCAATGTGATGCAGCTGGGGTCCCGGTATGCGCCTTTCGGCAGCCGGGCGGGCAGCGGCTGGAACGACGCAACGGGAGAGCTGCGGATCGTTCAGAGCTATGAGACCTTCATTGATCTGGACGCACTGGATCGTATCGAAGTCTGCGGGGTCATGATTCAGGTGAGGCCGTAAACCCTCAGAAGGCAAAAAGAGAGACACGCTTGAAAGCGTGTCTCTCTTTTCGGGTTTCGGCGGCGGTAAGCCGCCTCTCCCCTTCCCTCAAGGTTGCATTGTCCGGCCGCCTTACTGCTCCAGCGACGGCAGGATATATTCCACTTCCTCGTGAGGGCGCGGGATCACGTGTACGGAGATGAGCTCTCCGACCCGCTCAGCCGCGGCGGCGCCTGCGTCGGTAGCCGCCTTGACTGCGCCCACGTCGCCGCGCACCATGACGGTCACCAGACCGCCGCCCACGTGCACCTTGCCGATGAGGGTGACGTTGGCGGCTTTGACCATGGCGTCGGCGGCCTCAATGGAACCTACCAGGCCTTTCGTTTCGATCATACCAAGGGCTTGGGGATGAGCCATGTGACATACACTCCTGTTCTGTTGGATTCAGTTTACTGGATGGGCCGGTCGGCCACGGACTCCACAGCGGCGGCAAAGGCGTCGCAGGCGGACTTGCAGGCGGACTGACTGCCGGTGAGCAGGGTGCCGCCGAAGTTGGTCTCGGAGGGCGGGGCATAGAGCACGCACATTTTCACGTCGGCGGCCTTCAGGGCGGCATCCACGCCGTACATGGCCTCCAGAGGGGGCGCGATCAGGTAGGCAATGGCCTCGCCCTCGTTGATGCCGCAGCTCTCGGACAGATAGGAGCCGGTGCGGGAAATGCAGTGGGCGTAATAGACGACGGAGTCGTCCTCGTTGGCGGAGACGAAGTGACAGACATTTTCGATCATGTCCACGCAGGCCTCCAGACCGGCCTTTGCCTCAGCCGGATTGGGCGCGGCCAGGATGCCGATGATCTCACCGGCCAGGGCCGTATTGGCGTTGGCGGCGCCGGCGTAGAAGCTCTTGGCGTAGGCCACCCGGCAGTCGGCCTTCTTGGTGGCCTCGTCCAGCGCGGTATAGGTGACGTCATCGCAGTCGGCGGTGATGATGGCCAGGGACTTCTCGTTGGGCTGAAGGCCCAGCTCCTTGGCCATGTCGGGCGCCACGTTGGGAATGAGCCGTGTGGCCAGCACGGACGCTTTTACGGGATCTCGCTTCATTGTCTTGATTCCTCCCTATGTCATAGGCGGTATGCAGATCCGCGTCAAACCTTCAGATCCAGGCCGGAGGCCTTTTCCTTCAGCATACGGCAGCACAGCTCAGCGATGAAGGCACCGGCCTCGGCGGGGTTGGTGCCGCCCCTGTGGATGTTGGACACCACGGTGCGGTTGGCCTCGGGGATGCCCACATATCCGCCGTAGGTCATGTAGGCGCTCATGGATTCGCCGGTAGCCAGGCCGGGCCGCTCGCCCAGCAGGATGACGGTGACCTTGGAGCCCAGGGCCTCGGAGATGGCGTCCATGGCGCCCACGCGGCCGTGCTTGACGAAGAAGGGGGTGCCCACGCTCACACCGGCAGAGCTCAGGCCCTGGAGGATGGAGGGCAGGATGTCCTTGATGTTGGCGGTGACGGAGGTGCTGGACAGGCCGTCGGACACAATGATCTGCACATCGGGATTCATCTTGCAGCGCTTTTTCAGCTCCGCGATGGTCTCGTCGGAGAAGCGGCGGCCCAGGTCGGGGCGGGTCAGGTACATGTCCTTGTTCTCGCACATGGTGGTCACGGAGAACAGGCCAGCCTCCTCCAGCACCTGGTCGGGCACGTCGGTGAACACGGCGTCCATGGCAACGGCGTGGTCGGCCCGGAACCGCAGGAAGGTGTTGGTGCGGTAGCGGGGACCGGCGCGCCACACGCCCAGGCGGGCCACCGTGTGGGAGCGCATGCGGAGGTACTCGTCCCGGTTGGCGGGATTGGGTACGTCGATAACCTGGCGATAGTCCACGGCGGACAGATCGGGCACTTCACCGTCTTCCACGTGGGGGGCGGCGGGGGCGCAGGTAGTGCAGCAGCCGGTGTCCTGCTTGCCCTGCTCGGCGGTGACCAGCTCGGAAATGGTCTTCATGATGATTTCTTTCAGTTGGGATTCATTCATGTTCGTTCCCTCCT
Organism: uncultured Flavonifractor sp.; assembly: GCA_944385575.1. Taxonomy (GTDB): domain Bacteria; phylum Bacillota; class Clostridia; order Oscillospirales; family Oscillospiraceae; genus Flavonifractor. The sequence continues at coordinate 3,746 of CALWXT010000029.1, forward strand.
TCTTACTTCAGGAAAATGGAAGCGTCGCCGGCCTTGGGGGTGAGGCGGCCGTTCTCGTCCATCAGCTCCATCTTCATCATCCACTTGTGGAACTCGGGCGCGGGCAGGCGGTGGCTCAGCTCGCGGAGGGTGGCGTCATCGTGGAAGCTGGTGTCCTGATAGGACAGCATCACATCGTCGCCCAGAGGCACGCCCATGTAGTAGTTGGCGCCCGCCATGGCCAGCAGAGCGGTGGCCATCTCCTGGTCGTCCTGGGTGATGGAGGTGTGGTTGGTGTAGCAGGGAGCCATGCCCATGGGCAGACCCATCAGCTTGCCCATGAAGTGGTCCTCCAGGTTGGCGCGGATCATCTCCTTGCCGTCGTATAGGGTCTCGGGCCCGATGAAGCCGGACACGTTGTTGACCATGAAGGGCAGGAAGAAGCGGCCGAAGCCGTAAGTACGGGCCTCCAGGGTCATCTCGTCCACGCCGTTGTCGGCGCCGATGGACACCTCGGAGCCCTGGCCGGTCTCAAAGTACAGCAGGTTGGGACCGAGGCCGGTGCAGGACTGGCGGGCCAGGTCGTAGGCCTCCTCCAGCAGGGCGCGGCTGACGCCGAAGTTGTCGTTGGCGGCCTGGGTGCCCGCGATGGACTGGAAGAACATGGACAGAGGCGCGCCGTTGCGGACGGCCTGCATCTGGGTGGTAATGTGGGAGAGCACGGTGATCTGGGTGGGAACGCCGTTCTTCTTCACCAGGTCCCACAGCCCGTCGGCGATCCGCTTGGTGGTCTCGGCGTCATCGGTGACCGGGTTGATGCCCAGGCAGGCGTCGCCGCAGCCGTAGGACAGGCCCTCCATTACGCCGATGAGGATGTCGGACAGGTCGTCCGTAGGGCTGTTGGCCTGGCAGCGGTAGGACAGGGTACCGGGCAGGCCGATCTCGGTAATGCACTTGGTAGGACGGACAATCTTGCTGGCGCCGTAGACCAGATCCATGGCGCTCATCAGCTTGGCCACGGCGGCGGCCACCTCGCCGGTGAAAGCGCGGCTGGCCCGGCAGAGCTCCTCGGTGGTGGTCTTGTGATCCAGAATCCACTCACGCAGCCCGCCGATGGTCATGTTCTTGAACCGCTCGTACATGGGGCGGTTCAGGCCGTCGATGTTGACCCGGGTTACCTCGTCCTTTTCATAGGGGATGGTGGGGTTTTCGGTCAGGTCGCCCACCGTGAGCTCAGACAGCACGATCTTTGCGGCTACACGCTCGGTAGCGGTTTCCGCAGCGATCCCCTGAAAGCGGTCGGCGGACTTGGGCTCATTGGCCTTTGCCAGCACATCCTTGATGTCGCGGAATGCGAAGCTACTGCCGTTCAAAGTCGTTTTCAACTTCATGTTGCGCTGCACCTCTCCTTAGTTAATATCGGCCCGCGTACAGGCCGGGGATAAATATGCAAAACAGCCCAGGGACAGCAGATCCTGCTGTCCCTGGGCTGCATCGCCCCTTGTTCTGTTTGCGCCGCTCCCCCTTGAGTCAGCGCTTGTTACCGTTCCATAAAATCAAAGGTGATCCGCGTCCCGTCGGGGCCGCTCTCCAACTCGCACTCCCCCATCAGCCGGTCCCGGACAATGGTATAGACAAGCTCCAGGCCGATCCCGCCGGTCTTGGCCTCCTCCTTGCGGAAGCCGGTGCCGTTGTCCCATACCGTGATCCTGCTGGCCGGCAGCCCGGCCTGGAGTATGATCCCAACCGTGCCCGCCGCCCCGGACGGGAAAGCGTGCTTCAGCGCGTTCTGAAGCAGCTCATTGACCACCAGCGCGATGGAGTCGGCGCAGTCCGGCCGGACCTCCACATCCTGCCCGGACACCTGGATGGTGATGTCCCCGGTGGAGTTCACCAGGGTCTGAAGGGCATACTGCCTGATATTCCGGAGCACCTGAAGCAGGGACACCTTCTCCGGCGAAGCCTGGGTCATGCCGTCCAGCGTGGCGGTGAGGGAGAGCAGCCGGTTGGCGGTGTCCATCAGACTGGACTGCACCTCCGCCCTGCTTTCCACCTCATAGCCCCGGGCACGGATCAGATTGGCCAGCATCTGCAGGCTGTTTTTCATTCTGTGCCGCAGCTCCCGCAGGGCCGTCTTCTGAAAGGCCAGTTCCTGCTCCAGCCTGCGCTGCTCGGTGATGTCCCGCAGGATCAGCGCCTGGGCCGCCCGGCCGCCTGACACGGGGATCTTGCGGTAGAGCAGGTTCCGGTTCACCATGGAGGTCTCGTACCACTTGCCGTCGCAGTTTTCCGCGGCGGCAGGCTGGATATTGCTGCCCGGCATACCCAGCAGCCCGCCCACATAGCCCATGGCCCGGTAGAGCTGTTCCGCCTCCCGGTTGCAGCCGCACACCCTGTGCTCCCCATCCAGAAAAATGACCGCTTCCCCCAGGTAGTCGGCGGCGGCAGCCCAGTCCGGGCCATCCGGCATGCCTGCCGGCGGGACCTGGGACGCGGAAAGGATGCTCTCCACATCCATGGCGGGCTTCTCGTAAATCAGCACCGCGATCAGGTGTCCGCCATAGAAGATGGGCTCCACGGTCTGGATGATCCGCCGGTCCTCCGGCATGGACACCGCCCGCATCCCCACCGTGGGAACACCCAGACGGAAGGAGCGGTCCACCGCGGGCTCGTCCTTCCACTGGATCAGCATGCCCAGGATGGAGCTGCTGTAATTGGACGGAACCTTCTGCGGCTTGGCCTCGCAGACCACGATGGCGGAGCGGCCCGTAGCCGTCCGGCAGTCCACGAACACGTCCGCCTCCTCGGCGTTGGCCATGGCAGGCAGAAGGGTGTTATAGGATTCCAGATAGTTGATCTCGTCCGCCGTCAAGTTGGTGTACTTCTGGCAGAGCATTCTGGTAGCGCTAATCATGGCTGGACTCCAGTCTGGCGATCACGTACTGGGCGATCTTCGCCATAGACATGTTTTTCCTGAGGCTGAGCTCCCTTATGTATTGATACGCCTCGTCTTCCGTCATGCCCCTGCTCTCCATCAGCATCAGCTTGGCCTGATCCACGGCGGGTCGCTCCTCCGCCCGGCGGTCCAGGTGCTTCAGCTCCTTGCTGAGCAGGTAATACTCACGGCTGCGGTGGATGCACAGCTCCAGCGTGGGAAGGATCTTCTCCGGCTCAAAGGGCTTGGTCAGGTAGCCGAAGGCGCCGGCGTCCAGGGCATCCTGGATGTAGGCCCGGTCGCTGAAGGCCGTCAGCATGACCACGCATTTCGCGTACCCGTTCTGAAGAATGAGCCTGGCCGCAGCGATCCCGTCCAGCAGCGGCATCTGGATATCCAGCAGAGCCACGTCGGGCCGCAGCTGCTTGCAGCCCTCCACCGCGTCCATGCCGTTGCTGGCGGTGCCCACCACCTGATAGTTGGGGCATCCGGCAAATACGCTCTTCAGTGTACGGCGCACCGTTATATCATCATCGGCCAAAAAGATGGTTGTGCGGTTGGCATCCTTCACACCCAAGTTCCGACCCTCCTCAAAATATCCCGGCCAGCGTCAGGCATCACGCCGCAAACGCCGGGATGATACGATCATATCCGGAGGATATCCCAATACCCCGCCGGGCTCTGCCTGCCTTACAGGTAAAAAAGAGCATTTTGGAGTGCCGCTACGGCACTTCAAAATGCTCTCCGCGCATCTGAAGAAAGCCCTGCCCATGGAGCAGAGTTCTGGCAAACTTGCTACACCCGGCATAGTTTACCATTTAATTATATGCATATTATATAAATTTAGCCAGGCCCTGTCAATCCCTATTTTATCCAGCAGTGGTGTTTCTGCCGTCCATGGGGAAATCTTACTTGCTGCCGGTGTTGATGAAGGGGGCCAGGGCAGCCGCCACGCCGCTGACGGGCATGGTCTGGAGCACCACCCGGCCCGGGCCGGTGACGACGGTATTGAACAGGCCCTCGCCGCCAAACAGCACATTCTTCACGCCCTTGACCATCTGGATATCCATGGAGCAGGTGGCGTCCATCATGGCCAGGTTGCCGCTGTCCACCACCAGGCTCTGGCCCGGCTGGAGGTCGTATTCCACCACAGAGCCGTCCAGCTCCACAAAAGCCGTACCTCTGCCGGACAGCTTCTGCATGATAAAGCCCTCGCCGCCGAAGAAGCCTGAACCCATCTTTTTCTGGAAGAAGATGGACAGCTCCACTCCCTCCTCGGAGGCCAGGAAACCACTTTTCTGCACCACCACGGGATGGGCGGGATCGATCTCAATGGCACGAATGGCACCAGGGAAGCTGGATGCAAAGGCGATCATACCGGGGCCGCCCTGCGCGGTGTATGTATTCTGGAAAATAGAATCACCGGAAAACATCCGTCCAAAGGCTTTACCCAAACCACCTGCACCTGTCTCCATCTTCATATTGGGGCTCATCCACACCATAGACCCCCGCTCGGTAATCATGGACTCCCCGCCCTCGAGCTGGCAGATTACCACCGGCATAGGCTCGCCCTGGATTTCGTACTTCATAGGATACCCTCCTTTTTCTGTGGTGGTTTCAGTATATTCCGTCCACCGAAGGTTTTCAAGCCTCCCGCCTCTATCTTTACAAAATCTTCAGGTCTGTGTTATGATGGGAAAAACAGACAACGGGAGGCACACGACAATGACACAGCTGACACGGGAGCAGGCCCTCGACCTGCTGAAGGAATACAACCAGGAGTCCTTCCACCTCCGCCACGCCTTCACGGTGGAGGCGGTGATGGACTGGTACGCCAACGAGCTGGGCTACGGGGACCAGTCGGCCTTCTGGGCCATGGCCGGCCTGCTCCACGACCTGGATTTCGAGCAGTACCCCGACGAGCACTGCGTCAAGGTGCGGGAGATCATGGAGGCCAGGGATCTGGACCCCGCCCTCATCCACGCGGTGGTGAGCCACGGCTGGGGGATGACCGGCGGCGACGCCCAGCCGGAGCACGAGATGGAGAAGGTGCTGTTTGCCGCCGACGAGCTCACCGGCCTCATCGGTGCGGCGGCTCTGATGCGTCCCTCCAAGAGCGTGCAGGACATGGAGCTGTCCAGCCTGAAGAAGAAGTACAAGGACAAGCGCTTTGCCGCCGGCTGCTCCCGGGAGACCATCGCCCAGGGCGCCGAGCAGCTGGGCTGGGAGCTGAACGACCTGCTGGACCGCACCCTCCAGGCCATGAAGGCCAAGGAGGCCGACATTGAGGCCCAGTGTGCTGGACTGTAACTCCACATTTATATAAGAAAAAACACGGCCCGCCGGTGATCCGGCAGGCCGTGTTTTTTCTTAGCTGTTGGCAGCGCTGGCGTCAATGCCAGCCCGCTCCTGGGCGATGTTCAGCGCGTGGTCGCCGATACGCTCAAAGTCAGTGAGCAGCTCGGAGAAGATGATACAGGCCTCGTCCGAGCAGGTGCCCTTCTTCATCCGCTCCATCTGGTGCTTGCGGTAGCTCTCGGTCATATCGTCCATCCGCTGCTCCAGGGCGGAGACCTTGGTCAGCCACTCAGTCCGCTGGATATCCTCCTGCTCCAGCAGATCCATAGCCTCCAGACAGGCGGCTTCCATCGTCTTGAGCTCCTTCCGGGCGTCTTCAGAGAAGTGGATATTCTTGTCGTGCATCATCTGGGTATACTCACAGATGTTCATGGCGTGGTCGCCGATACGCTCAATGTTGCCCGTGATCTTGAAATAGGCGCTCACCGCTGTGGAGTCCTTCTCATTGGTCTCAAACACGATGACCTTGGAGATATACTGGGAAATCTCCTTGTTCAGGTAATCGATATATTCCTCCGTGGCCAGCGCTTCCTCCAGCCGCTTGGGGTCGCGGTCCAGCACCGCCTGGAAGCCCAGCGCGATATTGTCCTTGGCCATGGCCAGCATCCGGTTGAGCTCCTGGCGCAGCTGGGTGATATACATGGCGGAGAAACCGATGGGGTGCTCCTGCTTGGTGTGGATCGGGGCGGGCAACAGATAAGCCAGATGCATCCCCTCCTCCCCGCTCTCACTGCGGTCGGGCAGGATCTTCATGGCGATCTTCACCAGCCAGCTGCCAAGCGGCAGCAGCAGCAGAGTCGTCACCACGTTGAACAGAGTGTGCATGTTGGCGATCTGGGCCGCCGGGTTGGAAGGCGTCAGTTCCTGCATCCACTGGGTCAGTGGAGTGAGAATGCAGATCGTGGTGAAGATCACAGTACCGATAATATTGAACATCAGGTGGATCACCGTGGTACGCTTGGCGTTGCGGCTGGTGCCCACCGACGCCAGCACGGCGGTGATACAGGTACCGATATTCTGGCCGAACAGGACGAACACAGCGTTATCCAGCCCGATCACGCCGCTGGCCGCCAAAGCCTGCAGGATACCCACAGACGCGGAGGAGGACTGGATCAGGGCGGTAAAGGCCGTGCCGGCAACAATACCGATCAGAGGGTTGGAAAAGGTGCCGACCAGATTGACGAAGGCGGGCCAGTCCCGCAGGGGGGACATGGCGGAGCTCATCATGTCCATACCGATGAACAGCACGCCCAGGCCGGCCAGAATATTTCCGTAGTGGTGGATCTGGGGTTTTTTCAGGAAAACCACCATAGCTACGCCCACAAAGGCAAACAGCGGGGCCAGTACGCCCACATCCAGGGCGATAAGCTGACCGGTAATGGTGGTACCGATGTTGGCTCCCATGATGATCCACACCGCCTGGCGCAGCGTCATCATACCGGAGTTGACAAAGCCCACCACCATAACGGTGGTAGCGGAGGAGGACTGGATGACGGCGGTAATGCCCGCGCCTACCAGTACGCCGAGAATACGGTTGGAGGTGAGCCGCTCCAGAATGCCCTTCATGCGGTTGCCCGCCGCGGCTTCCAGGCCGGAGCTCATCATCTGCATACCGTAGAGGAACAGGGCAAGGCCGCCCAGCAGCCCCAGGACAATGGTTATTGCATCCACTTTATTTCCCTCATTTTACATTCTTTTTTCGATACTCTTACATTTTCCAGCATGTAGTATACCGAATGTAAAGTTACTCGTCAATGGATTTTACGAGAACTTTACAATTCATTTTTGCCGCCGTTTTTGTGTATCTTTGCCAGTCCGCACGCCCCGCGCGGCCATCCGTCCACAGCTTGCCTTTTCCCCGCTTTTGGGCTATACTGTTTTCTATACCGGCAACTCAATGGAAAAGGAGAGCAACTATGGATCATCCATCTGCCAAACACCCCCGCGGCCCCAAAAGCAAGGCCGGCAGGCTGCTGATCAATCTTCTGGTCACCGCTGTCATCGGGTTTTTGTACTTTTATATCGTCCTGCCCCCTATCAATCTTCAGTCCGGAGACTTCTATTCCTTCGTCGGCATCCTGTGTGTGGTATACGTCATCTGCGCCCTGATCACCTCCGGCATGCAGACCGTTACCTCCGGCGGCGGTCCCAGGGAGTACCTGCGCTTCATCAAGTCCCAGTGTCTGCCGGTGGGCATTTTGTTCCTGGCCCTCACCGTGGTGGCCATTGTGGGCTCCATCATCTCCCTGCCCATCTTCCGGGCGGGGGCGTACCGGGATCTGCTGACGGTGGAGGACGGAAAGTTCTCCGAGGATATCAGCCAGATCTCCTTCGATAAGATCCCCACCCTGGACCGGGCCAGCGCCGAATACCTGGGCGACCGGCAGATGGGCACCCTCAGCGACATGGTCAGCCAGTTCGACTACTCCGCCGACTCCACCCAGATTAACTATCGCGGCGGGCCCGTCCGGGTGGCCCCTATCGCCTACGCCGACCTCATCAAGTGGTTCACCAACCGCTCTCAGGGCCTGCCCGCCTACGTCATCGTGGACATGGTGACCCAGGAGGCCACCGTGGTGCGGCTCACCGAGGGGATGAAATACTCCTTCTCCGAGCCCCTCAACCGCAATATTGAGCGCCACCTCCGGTTCCAGTACCCCACCTTCATCTTCGGCACCCCTCAGTTTGAGATCAATGAGGAGGGCCGCCCCTACTGGATCGCCCCCCGCATCGTCAAGACCATCGGCCTGTTTGGCGGTGAGGACATCTGCGGCGCCGTGCTGGTGGACGCCATCACCGGCGAGAGCACCTACTATGAACTGGCCGACATCCCCACCTGGGTGGACAACGTGTTCACTCCTGAGCTTATCATGGAGCAGTACGACTATCACGGCACCCTGGTCAACGGTTTCATCAACTCCATCTTCGGCCAGCGGGACGTGACGGTGACCACCGCCGACTCCAACTATATTGCCCTGAATGACGACGTGTATATGTACACCGGCGTCACCTCCGCCAATGCCGACCAGTCCAACCTGGGCTTCCTGCTGTCCAACCAGCGCACCAAGGAGACCAAGTTCTACACCGCCCCCGGCGCCACCGAGGCCGCGGCCATGGCCTCCGCCCAGAGCGAGGTGCAGGATCTGGGTTATGTGGCCACCTTCCCCCTGCTGCTCAATATCGACGGCCAGCCCACTTACTTCATCCCCCTGAAGGGCAAGGACAATCTGGTGAAAATGTACGCCATGGTCAACGTGGCCCAGTACCAGATCGCCGCCACCGGTACCACCGTTGCCCAGTGTGAGCAGGAATATGTCCGCATGCTGCGGGAGGGCGGTGTCACACAGACGGAGGACGTACCCCAGACCGAGGCCAGCGGCGTCATTGACGATATCCGCTCCGCCGTCATGGATGGAAACTCCTACTATTTCATCCGGCTGGAGGGGGATGCGACCTACTACAGCCTGTCCGCCGCCGCCAACCCGGTGGCCGTTATCCTCAACGTAGGCGACACCGTCACCATCCACCACACCGAACCGGTGGAGGGCGGGGACAACTCCATCCTGGACGGCTCCACCGTCACGCTGGACGCAGCCGTCCCGGAGGCCACACCGGAACCCGGCCCCATTGCCACCCCCGCCGCCACTCCGGCGGCATAACGTCAAAAAAGCCCGGCCCCGCCTGATGGCGGGGCCGGGCTTTTTCTGTTGTGTTACGCCGGGCGGATGACCATTTCCTTGATGAGGCCCGTCCGGGAGTCATAGCTCTCGATATTGACGATCACGTGGACCATGGGGCCGCCGTAGCTGGCGTAAAAGTTCACCGTCCGCTCATCCACGATCATGGGGTCCTGGATGGACAGCCCGCCCAGAATGAATTTGTTGTGGTAAAACATATCCACCGCCCGCTTGCCGTAGATATAGAAGTTATCCTGGCCCACCACGGCGGGGCAGTAGTCGAACAGGCGGCAGTTGTCCGCGAAGCAGCGGGAGAGGGCCTGATAATCCTTGCTTTCCATGGCGTTGACATAATCCGCGATAATCATTTCCCGTTCCCTCCTTAATATACCTTTTCGGAATTGAGCAGCGCGTCCGTACCCGCGTCCACAAAGAGGACCACGCCGTTGATGCCGTGGGCCTCCGGGGAAGCCAGAAAAGCGATGGCGTTGGCAATATCCACCGGGTCCATCAGGGCGTCGGTGCCGTAATTCATGGGCACCGGCAGAGCCTGTACCGCCACCTTCTGCTGGGGGCTGAGCTGGTCGGTCATGGCGGTACGCACGTTGCCGGGCGCCACCGCGTTGAGCCGCACCCCCCGGGCGCCCCACTCGGCGCTCAGACGCCGGGCCCACCGGGCCAGGGCGTACTTGGTGGCGGCGTAGAAGGTGTGGGCGGTTTTGGGGTCGTAGTCCTTTACCAGATTGAGGATGCGCTCCTCATTGGGCTGGTTGTTCAGCATGCCCACCACGTCCATCCGGGCGCCGCCCTGGGCGATGGAGTTGGAGGACGTGACCACACAGCTGCCCTTCTTCTTTTCCAGCAGGTCGAACACCCCCTGGGCCATCTCGGTGGCGCCGAAATAATTCAGGGAAATGATCAGCGGGATGTTGTTGTTCACACCGGCGTTGCAGATCATGGCGTCGATGCCGTCGGGGAACTGGCGGTGCAGGGCGTCAAGCGCCTTCTTCCGGCCCTCCCTGGTGGCCAGGTTGGCGTCGATATCCCCGCCCTTCAGGTCGATGTTGACCACCTGGTGCCCCTTCTCCTTCAGGATCTCCACCGTTTTTGCACCGATGCCGCTGGAGCCGCCGGTAATGACGTAGATACCCATACTGTTTGCCCTCCTAAGTTTTTAATTTTTATACTTAGGAGTTTAGTGTCAAAGCCGTGAGATGTAAATTGGAATCATTCGCCAAAAATTATTTTGTGCTAAATATCTTTTTTGTGGAAAAGGCGCACAAATCACGCGTTTTTTCTTGTTACTTTTTTGTCAATTCGTCTAATTTATTTTTTCACAAACTATAGGCCGTTTTTCCGGATTATATCCACATATTTGTTAATTTTTTATCGTTTTCGTTACTTTTTTGTCAAATAAGTTTTGTCCGGCAGCAAAGCCAGCGCCTGGGGAGACAGCAGGAGCAGGGTACACAGGTTGGGCAGGGCCATCAGGCCGTTGAACAGGTCGGTGAGCTGCCATACCACGGCTACGTCGGCGGTGCTGCTCCACACCACAGCGCACAGGAAGGCCAGACGGTAGATCCCCCGCCAGCGGTCGGTGCCGGTGAGGGCGGAGAGGCTGCGCTCACCGTAGTAGCTGCACCCCAGCAGGGAAGTGAAGGCGAACAGCAGCAGGCACACCGCCAGAAGGATCTCGCCCGGCGGACCCAAAACGGTGGCAAAGGCGGCGGCGGACAGTGGGGCTCCCAGCATGCTGTCGGTGACGGTGCCGGTGCGGAGAGCCTCCAGGGCCGCCTCCTCCCGGTACACGCCGGAGGTGAGGATCACCAGGGCGGTGATGGTGCACACCACCAGGGTGGCGAAAAACACCTCAAACATCCCCCACAGCCCCTCCTCGGCGGGGTCCTCCACATCGGAGGCAGCGTGAGCCATGGCGGAGGTACCCATGCCCGCCTCGTTGGTAAACACCCCCCGGGCCACGCCGTAGCGCAGGGCGGCGGCCATGGAGTAGCCCGCTCCGCCCCCCAGGGCCGCCTGGGGACAGAGGGCGCAGGTGAAAATGCGCTCCAGCGCGCCGGGCAGGGCCGCGCGGTGGCAGAACAGCACCAGCAGGCCGCCGCCCAGAAAGAGCAGGGCCATGCAGGGCACCAGCTTCTCACTGACCTTTCCGATGCGGCCGATGCCGCCCAGGATCACCGCCCCGGTCAGCAGAGCGGTGACCACCCCCACCGCCAGCCGGTCCCAGCCGAAGGCCGCCTCCATGGATGCGGCGATGGAGTTGGACTGGACCAGGTTGCCCCCCGCCAGGGAGGACAGGGCGCAGCACAGGGAAAACCAGGCCGCCAGGAAGGGGCTGCCCAGTCCCCGGGCGATATAGCACATGGGTCCCCCCTGCCACAGCCCGTCGCTCCCCCGCTCCCGCCAGCGCACCGCCAGGGTCTTTTCCACAAAGCTGGTCATCATGCCCAAAAAAGCGGACACCCACATCCAGAACACCGCCCCCGGACCGCCGAAGAAGATGGCGGTGGCCACCCCGGCAATGGAGCCGGTGCCGATGGTGGAGGCCAGGGCGGTGGACATGGCCTGGACCCGGGTCAGGCCCCGGCCGGTACCCTTCCTGCCCACCCGCAGCAGGCCGCCCAGCGTACCGCCCAGCCACCGTCTGATCCCGAATATCTGAAAGAAACCGGTTTTGACAGAAAAATAGAGGCCGCTGAGCAAAAAGAGGCTCAGCAGCCAGGGGTTCCAAATATGATCGCCCAGCCGTTCCAGCATGACCATGTCCCCACCTCCTCTCCCTAGAGGTATGCGGCGGGGACATGGGTCATGCCTAACAAGGCTCTATAATAACGGAAGCCGGGCGGTAAATGTCACTCTGTCCCCGTCCATGGCAGCGGTCAGCTTTCCTTTGTGCCGCTGAACGATGGCGCGGGCGGTGGACAGGCCGATGCCGTAACCGCCGGTCTCCCGGGATCTGGAAGGGTCGGCCCGGTAAAACCGGTCAAACAGCCGGGGCAGCTGGGCCGGGTCCAGCCCCGCGCAGGAGTTGGAGATGGAGAGCACAGCCCAGCGGCCCTGCCGGGCCAGATTCAGACAGATGGTGCCGCCGCTGTCGCAGTACTTCACCGCGTTGTCCAGCAGCAGCGTACACAGGCGCTTCAGGTTGTCCTCCACGCCGCGGACCACCAGGCCGGGCGCGATCTGGTGCTCCAGAGCTTTGCCGGACGCCTGGGCCAGGGGCGCGTAGTCCTCCACCTGGCTTTCGGCGATATGGCTCAGCTCCACCGGCCCGGCCTCCGCCTCCGGCAGGGCTTCCTCGGTGCGGGCCAGCTCCACCAGGTGGCCGATGAGCCGGTCCAGCCGGCGCACCTGCACCTGGGTGCTCTCCAGCCAGCGGTTCTCCCCCACCGTGGCCTCCAAAAGGCCGGTGTTGGCCGAAATGATGGCCAGGGGGGTCTTCAGCTCATGGGAGGCGTCGGTGACGAACCGGCGCTGTTTTTCCAGGTTTTCCGCAAAGGGCCGCACCACCCGCCGGGACAGAAGCACCAGCAGCAGGAAGACGATGGCCACGCAGGCCAGGGAGGCCAGCAGGGTCAGCCGCAGCACATTGTTGGCCGCCTGAAGCTGAAGGAAGCAGTCCAGCACCACAATGGTCTTGCCGCCGTCGTCCTCGTCAAAAATGCCGTAGCGGTAGTAGCCGCTGTACCCGGCGTCTTTGCCGGAATCCAGGATCTGCTCCACCTGCTCCACCACCCGTTTCCGGTCCAGGGCGGCGATGTGGTCGGTGTCCACATCCGCCACCTCCATTTGGCCGGTGAGCCGTACTACAAAGTAGCGGGTCTCAAAGGGGGTCTCCATGGTGACCTGAAACCCCGGAAAGGCGCCGGGGTCTGCCGGCTCCTCCGGCTCGGGAAACTGGCCGGCGTTCTGGTGGAGGATCTGGATTACCTGATCCGCCCGGCCGGTGGTCATATGGCGGTAGCCCAGGTTGATGACCAAACAGAGGGCGGTCAGCGTCCCCGCCAGGGAGGCCAGGGCAATGAGGAGGAAGCGGCGCCGCAGCGCGGGGATCATGTCCCCACCTCCAGCATATACCCCCGTCCTCTGCTGGCGGCGATGCGCACGTTGGCGTGCAGCCCCTCCAGCTTGCGGCGCAGATAGGAGATGTATGCCCATACGACGTTTAGTTCCGCCTCGCTTTCATAGCCCCAGATCCGCTCCATCAGCTCCTCGGTGGACAAAAACCGCCCCTGCTGGCGCATCAGCAGCTCCAGCAGCTGGTACTCCCGGTTGCCCAGCCGCACCGAGGCGCCGTTGGCCGAGAGCTCAAAGGTGGTGCGGTCCAGCGTCAGGTCGCCTACCGTCAGCTGATCCGGCGTGAACGCTCCGCTGCGCCGGGTCAGGGCCCGGACCCGGGCCACAAACTCTCCCATGGCAAAGGGCTTGGACAGATAGTCATCCGCGCCGGCATTCAGGCCCCGGATGCGGTCGTTCACCTCCCCTTTGGCGGTGAGCAGCAGCACATGGGTGGGTACCCCTTTCTCCCGCAGCCGGCGGAGTACGTCCAGCCCGTCCCGGCCCGGCATCATAATGTCCAGCACCAGGCAGTCGTAATTCTCCGCCAGGCCGTAGTCCAGCGCGTCCTGTCCGTCATATACCACATCCACGGAATAGTGTTCCCGCTTCAGCATGGCCTCCAGTGCCTGGGCCAGATCGCGCTCGTCATCGGCCACCAAGATCCGCATATACACCAGTCTCCTTTGTCGTTTTCTTGCGACAGTTTAAACCGATGATGTGCTCTGGATATGGATGCTTTTTAAACAATTTGCAAATTTTCTCAGGTCTCCTCGCTCAGCTCCAGCGCGCAGGTGAGCACGCCGTCATCCCCCTGCACAAAGGACAGGGCAATCTGATCGGTGCCGGAGAGCAGCGTGACGGCGATGGTCCCGTCCTCCTGCTCGGTCACATCGGTCACAGATCCCTCGCTGAGCTCCAGCACGGCAGAGGCGGTCTCCACGCCATCCAGGTCCAGGACTGCCACCTGCAGCGTCCCCTCCCGGGGCAGGCTGGCCACCGTCAGGGTGCCATCCTCCGCCGTCACGTACTCCGCCTCCACATCATCCACAGTAAAGCGGATCGTGGTGTCGGCCAACGCGGCCCCCGCTTCATCCCCGAAGGAGGTGGTCATCGTCAGGGTGGCTTCCTCCTCCCCTTCCTCCGGCTCGGCGGCCGGGCTCTCCACCAGTTCCTCCTGTACCGGGGTGGTGGTGGGGTCCGGGGTGGGGCTGGCGGTCTCCTCCGCCTCCTGCTCCGAGCAGGCGGCCATGGTCAGCATAAGGGCCATGCCCAGGCCCAGGATCATCCATTTATTATGTTTCATACAGATTACCTCCAAAATGCAAGTTCGGGGCGTCACCCCTTGGGGCTTATCATACGCGCCCAACTCAAAATCTGCTTTAAGCGATCCTTTTAAGTTGGTTTTAAGTCCCGCACCTATAATGTGGGCAGTGTCCGCCCAGCGGACATGGAAGCAAGGAGGGACCTGATTTGATTGAGATCGATCACCTTACCAAACGCTACGGCAGCCATACCGCGGTCTCTGATCTGTGCCTGACGGTGGAACCGGGGCAGATCTACGGCTTTCTGGGGCCAAACGGAGCCGGGAAATCCACCACCATGAATATCATGACCGGCTGCCTGGCCGCCACGGAGGGCACCGTGCGGATCGACGGCCACGATATTTTTGATGAGCCGGCCCAGGCCAAGGCGCTCATCGGCTACCTGCCGGAGCAGCCGCCCCTTTACCTGGATATGACCCCGCTGGAATATCTGGGCTTTGTGGCCCAGGCCAAGGGCGTCCGCCGGGAGGACCGGAAGCGGCAGCTCAAGCACGCCATGGAGGTCACGCAGATCGAGGGCGTGCAGAACCGGCTGATCAAGAACCTGTCCAAGGGCTACAAACAGCGGGTTGGCATTGCCCAGGCCCTGCTGGGCGACCCCAAGGTGGTGATCCTGGACGAGCCCACCGTGGGCCTGGACCCCATCCAGATCATCGAGATCCGGGATCTGATCCGGGAGCTGGGGAAGGAGCACACCGTCATCCTCAGCAGCCATATCCTGTCCGAGGTGCGGGCGGTATGCCAGCAGATCATGATTATCTCCCGGGGCAGGCTGGTGGCCAGCGACACCCCGGACAACCTGGAAAAGCTCTTTGCCGGCACCGCCACCCTGGAGCTCACCGTCAAGGGCAGCGAGGAGCAGGCCAGGGCCGTCCTGGGCACTCTGCCCGGGGTGAGCGCCCTGAACTGCCGTCCCGGCGAGGAGAAGGGGCACACCTGCCTCTCTCTGGAAACCGATCCCCCCGCGGACCTCAGCGAGGCGGCTTTCCGCGCCTGCGCCGCGGCTGACCTGCCCATCCTGCGGATGGACATGCGCCGGGCCAGCCTGGAGGACGTGTTCCTGGAACTCACCGCCGCCGACCAGCCGGAAGTCCCGGCACCGGAGGACGCGGAAGAAAAGGAGGAGGAAGTATGACCGCCATATACCAACGGGAGCTGCGCTCCTATTTTCACGGCATGACCGGGTATGTGTTCATCGCCTTCCTGCTGCTCTTTTCCGGCATCTACACCATGTTCTACAATCTGAGCAGCGGGTACCCCAACTTTGAATACGTGCTTCAGGCCATGACCATCATCTTCCTCATCGCAATCCCCATCCTGACCATGCGGGTCATCGCGGAGGAGCGGCGGCAGAAGACCGACCAGCTGCTCTACACCCTGCCGGTAGGCATGACCCGTTTGGTGCTGGGCAAGTACCTGGCCATGGTCACGGTGGTGGCCGCCCCCTGTGTGGTGATGGCCTTCTATCCCCTGCTGCTGTCCACCTTCGGCACAGTCTCCCTGACCACAGCCTACGGCGCGCTGGTGGGCTTTTTCCTGCTGTCCGCCGCCCTGTCCGCCATCGGCCTGCTCATCTCCTCCCTGACGGAGAACCAGGCGGTGGCCGCCGGACTGTGCTTCGGGGTCATGCTGCTGCTCTACTTCATGTCCGACCTGTCCTCCTTCGTGCCCAGCTCCGCCGGGGCCTCCCTGTGCGCCCTGCTGGTCACGGTACTGGTGATCGCTGTTCTGGTGCGGGTATTTACCCGCTCGGCCCCCGCGGCCATCCTCACCGGCCTTGTGGGCGAGGCCATCCTGTTCGTCACCTACCTGGCCGCCTCTGATTCCTTCTCCGGCCTGTTCGGCCGGGTGGTGGACGGTCTGTCTGTCTTTGCCCGGTTCAGCACGTTCGTGGACGGCATGTTCGACTGGACCGCTGTGATCTATTACCTCTCCATCATCGCTGTCGCCCTGTTCCTGGCGGTGCAGTCCATGGAGAAGCGGAGGTGGAGCTGATGAAATGGAAGAAACCCAGCGCCGCCGCCATCAAGGGCTCTTTCCGTACCCGGAGCTTCCGGGCGGGCGGCTACAGCCTGGCGGCGGCAGCCGTAGTGGTGGCCATCGCCGTGGCCATCAACCTGGTGGTGGGCGCCCTGCCCGCCGACTGGACCAAAATCGACCTGACCAGCACAGGGCTCTATTCCCTGTCCTCCCAGACCCAGCAGATGGTGTCCGCCCTGGAGGATGAGGTCACGGTATACTGGATCGTCCAGAGCGGTACGGAGGACGACACCATCGGCGAACTGCTGGAGCGGTATCAGGACCTGTCCAAGAACCTGAAGGTGGAGCGGAAGGACCCGGTGGTCTATCCCAGCTTCGCCCAGCAGTACACCTCCGAGACCCTGTACAACAACTCCCTGATCGTGGCCTGCGGCGACCGCAGCCGCTATATCAGCTACTACGACATCTACGTCACCGACTACTCCTCCTACTACACCACCGGCACCACGTCCACCCAGTTTGACGGGGAGAGCCAGCTCACCTCCGCTGTGGATTACATGACCAACGAGGACCTGCCGGTGGTATATACCCTCACCGGACACGGTGAGAGCGAGCTGCCCGCCAGCCTGGCCGGCGACGCCGAGGCGGAAAACCTTCTTCTGGAGGATCTCAGCCTGCTTACGGAGGAGGCCGTGCCGGAAGACGCCGACGCGCTGATCATCTACGCGCCCCAAAGCGACATTTCCGGGGATGAAAAGGACATGATCCTGACCTACCTCCAGAGCGGCGGCAAGATGCTTCTGGTCACCGACTACACGGAGACGGAAATGCCCAATCTGGCAGAGGTCATGGCCTATTACGGCACCGCCCTGACAGACGGCATCGTACTGGAAGGGGACAGCAGCCGTCACATGCGCGGCTCCAACTACTACCTGCTGCCCAGCATCGGCAGCCACGACATCACCACGCCCCTGTCCGAGGGCGGCTACTATGTGTTCATGCCGGTGGCACAGGGCATTGACATTTCCGAAGATCTGCGGGACGGCCTCAGCGTCACCTCCCTGCTCACCACCACCGCCTCCTCCTATTCCAAGCTGGACGGCTACAACCTGACCACCTATGACAAGGAAGACGGCGATATCGACGGCCCCTTTGCCCTGGGCGTGGCCATCTCTGAGGAAGTGGAAGACGGGTCCACCGGCATCGTATGGCTGACCACCAGCCACATGTTTGACGATGAGACGGATATGCTGGTATCCGGCGCCAACTCCGACCTGTTCCTCAACGCCCTGGAGTGGATGTGCCAGCGGGAGAGCGCCATCTCCATCCGCGCCAAGGACCTGTCCACGGAATATCTGACGGTTCCCTCCGCAGACGCCTCCACCTGGAGCCTGATCCTGGTGGTCACCCTGCCGCTGGCCTTCCTGATCGCGGGCGCCTATGTGACCATAGTAAGGAGGAAACGCTGATGAAACGCGGAAGCAAACTGCTGATCTTATGCGGGGTACTGGTGGTTTTGGGCGCCTGCTATTTCGGGGTACGGCAGCTGACCGCCGACCCGGACGCGGACGAGGAGGGCATCGCCCTGGCCGCGCCGGAGGCCCCCACCCAGCTGTCCTGGACGGATGACAGCGGCACCCTCACGCTGGAAAGCGGCGAGGACGGCTGGACCTGGACGGACGACGCCGCCTTCCCCCTGGACCAGACGGTCCCGGAGGATATGACCGCCGCCCTGTCCTCCGCCTCCGCCAGCCGGCAGATCGACGCGCCGGAATCCCTGGAGGACTACGGCCTGGACGAACCTGTGCTCACCATCTCCGCCCTGGACAAGGACGGCACGGAATATACCTACGCCTTCGGAAACCTGAACGACATGACAGGGGAATACTATCTGCTGTACAACGGCGACGAGAGCACCGTTTACCTGATGGATTCCCAGCTCTACGACGCATTCAGCATGGATCTGTACGACATGGTGGAGATGGAGGACCTGCCCGAATTCGGCTCGGTCACCGCCCTGTCGGTGGAGCAGCCCAGCGGCAGTCTGGCGCTGCGCTACGAGGAGGACAGCAGCGCCCTGAGCTACAATTCCAGCAAACACTGGTTCCTGGAGCAGGGGGACAGCCTTCTGGCCCTGGACACCAGCAAGGTCAGCTCTCTCACCAGCGCCGTCACCGGCCTGTACTGGCAGTCCTGCGTCAACTATGACGCCGACGCGGAGGAGCTGGCCGCCTGGGGGCTGGACGACAACGCCGCAGTGGTCACCGCCGTCTACACCGCCGCCGTTGACGAGGGCGAGGAGACCGCGGAGGAGGAGACCTTCACCCTGCGCCTGGGCAACTCCGGCACGGACGGTACCTACGCCATGCTGGAGGGCTCCTCCATGGTATACCTCATCAGCACGGACACCGCCGACAGTCTGCGCTATGCCTCTTACGCCTCCCTCCGGTCCGACTCCATCTGCACCATGGACTGGGACACGGTGGACCGGCTGGACATCACCCTGGACGGCACCACCTATACCATCTCCTTTGACGTGACGGAGACCGAGACCGAGGACGGCACCGAAACCGAAACCCTCTACACCTGGAACGGCCAGGAGCTGGACAGCACCACTGTGGGCAACATGCTCTCCGCTGTCAATAGCCTGACCGCCACAGCGGACGCCTCCGGCTCCGCCGGGGAGGAGCCGCTGCTCACCTTCACCTTCCACCGCAACACCGGGGACGATTTCGCGGAGCTGACCCTGACCCTGTACGCCTGGGACACCGGCTCCTGCCTGGCCTCCTTCTCCGGCGAGGGCAGCCGCCTGGTGGACCGCAGCGCGGTCACCGACCTGACCGAACAGATCCAGGCGCTGTTTGAAGAAGCATAACATGCAGCAAAACGCCGCCGCAGGCATCAGCCTGCGGCGGCGTTTCTGTTCTGTCATTCAGTTGCCGTTGAACTCATGGAAGAAGCGGTCGTGGATGACCTGCACCGCCCGGTCGGCCTCAGGCAGGTCCACCAGGACGGAGACCTTGATCTCGCTGGTGGAGATCATGTTGATGTTGATGCCGGCGTTGTAGAGGGCCTCAAACATCTTGGCGGCCACACCGGGATTGTGCACCATGCCCGCGCCCACGATGGACACCTTGGCAACAGAGTCGTTCACGTCGATGTGGTCGAAGCCCAGGGCGGCCTTGTGATCCTCCAGCGCACCCTTGGCCCGGTCCATATCCTGCTTGCCCACGGTGAAGCTGATATCCTTGGTGTTGTTGCGGCCAATGGACTGCAGGATGATGTCCACGTTCACGTTCTCCTTGGCCAGCAGAGAGAAGATCTTAAAGGCAACGCCCGGCTCGTCGGGCAGGCCCACAACCGCCAGGCGGGCCACCTTCTTGTCGCAGGCTACCCCGCTGATGTGCATTTTTTCCATGGTCTTCGCAACCTCCTTGACTTTCGTACCCGGTCTGCCGGAAAAGCTGGA